>NZ_JACTAH010000001.1:303077-606155 GCF_014489115.1 Thauera sedimentorum
CGACCGCGCTGGTAGGGACGACCTCTGCCATCACGCCTTGGTTTTCCGCTCTATTGCTGGAACTGCTAAGGTGGCCAGGCATAGCGGAGGTGAATGGAGCGAGTCTCTTCTCTGACCGTGACAGTGTCGAGAGCTTCGCAAGCTTGGTTTCGGCGCGATTAGAGGTGCAGTCGGAAATCTACGGTCGCAGTTCAGATATTCCAGTTTATCGATACCCTGTCGAATGGCCGCTCCGGGATAACCGTTGCCTGAGAGTCGTTCAAGTGCAGGGTCTAATGCCCGCGAGTTCGGATTTCGGAGATGGGCTTGAGGGGCTCAGCGTTGCAGCCTACCGGGAGCGTCATCGTAATCACACTGCGACGCTATTGCATCTCGCGTACCGTCACATCCAAGCCCGCGATGCGGTTTTGGGGCCTCAAACCAGTCCACGAGTTGATTTGGTCATCTTTCCTGAGTTTGCAGTCCATGTCGATGACCAAGACATCATGCGTGCATTCTCGGATGCCACGGGGGCGATGTTGTTCTATGGCCTAGTGGGTGCGACGACCGCTGGAACAGCGGGCACTGTCAATGCTGCTCGATGGCTTGTTCCGCAAAGGCGTGGTGGGAGGCGTTCATGGGTCGAGGTAGACCAAGGGAAGTGGCATCTCACAGAGGAGGAGGGCTATTTGGGCGTGTCTCCATGGAGGCCGCATCAGGTGGTTATCGAGTTACAGAGCCAAAGGGAACGACCATATCGAATCTCTGGCGCGATTTGTTACGACGCTACCGACCTTGCGCTAGCCGCGGACCTGCGGGACGAAACGCATATGTTTGTCGTCGCGGCGATGAACAAGGACGTGAAAACCTTCGACAGCATGGTCTCGGCACTTCGTTATCACATGTACCAGCACGTACTTATTGCGAACTGTGGCGAATATGGTGGCTCGACGGCCCAGGCGCCGTATGACATCGAACACAAGCGATTGATTGCTCACTCTCATGGGGGCAATCAACTTGTGATTGCGGTGTTCGATGTCGAGATGGATGACTTTGGTCCCGCGCTAAGGGCTGCAGTTTCGCCAGTAACGGTAATGAAGCGGGTGAAGGAGAGAATTGGCAAGACGCCGCCGGCAGGGTTAGGTCGGCGCCCTTGACATAGCGCTTGGTGTTCTGGTTTCAAGGAGAGGCAATTGGCTGGCAACTCTTGGTTGGCGTTGATGTCGGGGCGCCGGATAGGTCGTCTCGACGAAAGTGTTGAGTTCTGTGGGCCTCGCTCCCCCTTTCAACGTGATTATGACCGAATTCTTTTCTCATCTGCGTTTCGGCGAATGCAGGACAAGACGCAAGTGTTTCCTTTGGCAAAGAACGATTATGTTCGTACACGATTAACGCACAGCCTGGAAGTTTCATCTGTTGGGCGTTCTCTCGGTGTGATGGTCGGTGATGTGCTGCTAAAGAAGTATTCGGAACTGAATTCTGCGGGGCTGCAAGTTTCCGATTTCGGGACCATTGTGGCTGCTGCTTGCCTATCGCACGATATTGGCAATCCACCCTTCGGGCACGCCGGAGAGTCAGCCATCCAGGATTGGTTCCGGTCGCCCGATGTTGACGGGAGGTACGTGTCGGGGCGAGGCATGCAGGATGCTCGTCAAGAGGACCTGAAGTCATTCGAAGGGAATGCGCAGGGATTTAGAATTCTTACGCGCCTTCAGTTCCCAAGCCAGGTTGGAGGTATGCAGCTTTCTGCTGCGGTGCTCGGAGCGTTTGCAAAGTACCCGCGCAGGTCAGTTGTCGACTTGCCGGGGACTGGCGGCATCAGCGGTAAGAAGTTCGGTTTCTTTTATGCGGACGAAGAGAGTTTTCGCCAGGTTGCCGAAGTTCTGGAACTGCCTGAAAAGGCCGACGGCGCTTGGTATCGGCACCCACTTGCGTTCCTGATGGAAGCTGCAGACGATATTTGCTATCGAATCATGGATGTCGAAGATGGCTTCCGAACGGGGTGCTTACATTTCGATGAGGTGCGGTGTTTATTTGAAGGCGTACTCGACGAACCATCTCTCCGCCGTTTGGATGACATTCCTTCCAACAAGCACAAGGTGGAGTACCTGAGAGCCAAGGCGATTGACCTTGCTATTCGGGAAGTCGTGGCGGTATTCCTTGAGCGCGAGGAAGCCATGTTGACGGGTGAGTTCGACGACGACCTCATGAGTCACGTCGCCCACGCAGCTGAGTTTCGTGCGTTCAAAGACCTCGCTCGCGAAAAGGTCTACTCGGCTCGCGCCGTCGTTGAAGTCGAGGCGTGCGGATACAAAGTCCTGGGAGGGCTGCTTGATGCATTCTTGGCGGCCATAGACGACTATGCATCAGGGGGTGGGAAGAAAGCATCTCCCAAATCGAAGACGATGCTCAGGTTGCTTCCAGAGGGGAGCTATAGAGAGGACTTGGATTTCTACGAACGCGCCTTGGTTGCCAGCGATGCGGTTTCTGGGATGACCGACTCGTTCGCCTTGATGATGTATCAGAGGATTCACGGCATAAGCCTGCCGTGACTGATTGTATGTGGTACGTGAGCGGCTCCCCGAGAGTGTGGGCTCTGGGTGGTCGATTTGGTGAAAATGGCATAGGACAACGAACCGGCGACAAAGGACTGGGAGTACGAGATGGAGACCGTAAGCGAATGAACGAACGCCTGTTCAAGGAAGTGAACTACACGCTCAGCGTGCTGCTGAATGAAATCAAGCTTGGCGTCATCGGTCTGCCGGACATCCAGCGGCCGTTCGTGTGGCCGAACGCCAAGGTCCGTGACCTGTTCGACTCGATGTACAAGGGCTACCCGGTCGGGTATTTCCTGTTCTGGCAGACGGGGGCGGAGGAGGTTGGTACCAAGGGCATCGGCCAGGGTGAGAAGCAGAAGGCGCCGTCCCTGCTCATCGTCGACGGCCAGCAGCGCCTGACCTCGCTGTACGCGGTGGTGATGAGGGAGCCCGTCCTGCGTGACAACTTCGAGCACGAGTACATCCGGATTGCGTTCAATCCCTTGAAAGGCGAGTTTGCAGTGCCGGATGCCACCACCGAGAAGCAGCCGGAGTTCATCGCTGATATCTCCGAAGTGTTTGCGCGGCCTTCGCACAAGACCATCAACGAATACGTCAAGCGTCTTCGGAATGCGCGCGAGGCGACCGGGGGCTCTCTGAGCGATGAAGAGGAGGAGCGAGTGGCCGATGCCATCGGTCGCTTGGTGGGTTTGAGCGGCTTCCCCTTTGTCGCCCTGGAGCTCACCCAGGCCGCCAACGAAGAGCAGGTGGCCGACGTCTTCGTGCGCATCAACAGCGAGGGCAAGAAGCTCAACCAGTCGGACTTCATTCTCACGCTGATGTCGGTGCATTGGGACGAAGGGCGCACCGACCTGGAGCGTTTCAGCGTGGCGACGCGCAAGCCGCTCGCCGGAAACGGGCCCAACCCGCTGAACCCCATCTTTCAGCCCGAGCCCGACCAACTGCTGCGGGTCGATGTCGGCGTGGCTTTCCGGCGCGGCCGGCTTGAGCACGTGTATTCGATTCTGCGCGGCAAGGATCTGCGCACCGGCGAGTTCTGCCCGCTGCGACGTGCAGAGCAGTTCGAGCGCCTGAAGGCGGCGCAGGCGAAGGTGCTGAGCCTCACCCACTGGGCCGATTTCCTTAACGTGGTGCGTGCGGCGGGCTATCGGCACCTGCGCTATGTGAGTTCGGAGGGCGCGCTCATCTTCGCGTACCAGCTCTACCTCATCGGCCGGACTGAATTCGGCGTGGAGCCTTTTGCGCTGAAGCAGGCGGTGGCCCGGTGGCTGTTCATGTCGCTGCTGACCGGGCGGTATACGAGCTCGCCCGAGTCCCAGTACGAAACCGACCTGAAGTTGTTGCCCGAAGGCAACGACCCCAAGGCTTTCGTGCGGGCGCTGAGCGAGGTGGAGGCGGCTACGCTGACGGACGACTACTGGGCCAAGTCGCTGCCATTGGCGCTGGCCACCTCGGCGGCGCGGGGTCCCAGCCTGTTCGCCTACTACGCCGCGCTGGTGTTGTGCGAGGCAAAAGCGCTGTTCTCCAAAGGCAAGGTTGCCGATCTGCTCGACCCGCCGGCCATCGGCAACAAGAAACCGCTGGAGCGCCACCACCTGTTTCCGAAGCGCTACCTGCACAAGATCGGCGTCAAGGAGCTGCGGGACACCAACCAGATTGCCAACTATGCGCTGGTGGAATGGGACGACAACATTGCCATCTCCGACATCCCGCCCAAGGAGTACTGGCCCAAGTACGCGGCCCGGTTCTCCTCGGATGAGCTCAAGGCCATGATGCACTGGCATGCCTTACCAGAGGGGTGGCAGGAGATGGACTACCAGAGCTTCCTGGTTGCCCGGCGGCCGATGATTGCGCAGGTCATCAAGCAGGGCTATCAGAAGTTGGTCGGGACGGAGGCTTGATGGCAGCCATCCTCGGGTCTCCTGCTCAGGAAGGCTCGGCAGAGCTCTCTCTTGAGCAGACGCGTGTTGCAAAGGCAGCGGCGGATGCGGGGTTCGACCTGACGCCCGAGCAGCAGGGAAGCTGGACACTCTTCCGTTCGACTGCCTTTCCCGCTTGGGTGGGGCTGGCCGTGCAGGAGCCCGGGATCTACAGCCTCGGCTTGTCTGATGCAGCGGTTGGGCAGCGGCTTGGCGTTGAGCTTGGGTTGGAACCGTCTGCGGAGCCGGGGCCCTGGGCGCTGCGGTTTGATGGGGTGGAGGGGTACCTGCGGCTGCACCGCATCCTGCTGCGGGTCGCCGCCGTTTCGCGCGTCGTTCACCAGGAGGGACTGAGGGCGTTCGTCGCGGCGACTCGAACGCCTCCGAGCGGCACGGAAGCCGTCCGCGAGGTCGTTCAGCGCGTCGGTCAGGACATCTTCCGGCGGTCGCTGATTGAATACTGGGGCGGGCGGTGCGCCGTGACGGGCCTGGATGTGGTCGAGGTGCTGCGCGCATCGCACATCAAACCGTGGGCGGACTGCGAGAACGATGCCGAGCGCCTGGATGTGTTCAACGGCCTGTTGCTGGCACCGCACCTGGATGCCCTGTTCGACAGGGGCCTGGTGACCTTCTCCGATGCGGGGCAACTGTTGCGTTCTCCGCAGTTGAGTGACCGCCAATGGGGACTGCTTGGGATGGGCGGAGTGGAGGCGCGGGCGGAATCACTTGCCGACGGTCATCGGGAGTACTTGCGGTGGCACCGGTCCAGAGTGTTCCGGGGTGGCGCTGGCTGCGGTTGATCTGAGTAACGCGTGGAGGCAGGCACGAGCGGCCTTGCAGAATGCACCGGTTTCAGCGGCAGTGTTAGACGCAACGCCAACGCCTGCTCGCATTGCGGGCGGCTGTTGGCGCCGGAGCTGTGCTTGTGCTGCTGCGCGGCCTGACGATCCCCGTCTTTGACACAAACGAGTCCGGCCGAACGTTATTTCTCGTTATGGGCTTGCTGGCCCTCTCATCGTGCAAGGGATGTGGCGTCGCGTTTCATGACGTCATCGACCGCGCTACATGTAACGCCCAAATTCCAACTTTTCCCTACTCTCTCATGGGGTTCGCTTACCCTTCGGTGCATTTCCGTTCAAAGCAGCCCGTGCCTTCCCCTCGACGCTCACCGGTCCGGTGCTCAGCCCGCCGTGAAACTTGCAGCGCCCGTTCGCATAAATCACGGTGTGCTTGCAAGGTGCTCCCGCTCTGGTTCGCGCGCCACACGTCAGGTTAAGCAGATCATCCGGTATGGGCGGATAGGCCGGTGGCGGGTACTGGTAGCCGCGCTTTCGCCATTCCTCGGCAATGCGTTCGCGCTCAATGTGGTGCGCGCGCCACCGTCGGCGACGGTCGCGCTCGGGATCCTTCTTGGCTTCGGTGGTCATGGTCTTACGCTCCTTGCACTGCCGCCTGGTACTGCAACACGTGTCCGGATCCTCCTCGCGCCCCCATGGGCCGCCCCCTCGGGTTGCTGCGCTGGCCCTTTTCCCAGCCACTCTTCTTCGAGTCGGTCACGTTGTTTCTCCCAGTGCAAGAACAGGGCATTGGCCCGTCATCCGTCCATCATTCGACATTCGCAAACGCGCCTTTTCTCGCTCGAGCTTGCGGTGTTTGCGGCGGCCGGATAGTGTGGTTTGGGAGCCTTACGCATTGAGCCCTTGACCTCTGGCAGACGCCCAATCGAAGACGATCAACTGACCGCCGTCCTCGCGCAGGCGATCGAAAATGCGCTCCCCGAGATAGCCCTTGATCGCGTCGGGCGCGAGATTCGAGAGCATCAACGTCGGCTGGCGCTGTTCGTATCGATCGTTCAACACATCGAACAGGATCAGCTTCTCGGCATCGCTACCGAACTGCATCCCGACTTCGTCGAGAATCAGGAGGTCCGGAAATGTGAGCGCACTTACGGCTTGCGCCTCGGTCTCTTCGGCTGCCTTGCCCCACGTGTCCTTGATGCGACGGATTGCCCTGAGCGTGGTGGTGAAAAGCGCCGTTCGGCCAGCGGCCATGATCTGCAACGCGATGCCGACCGCGAGGTGCGTCTTGCCGGTCCCAGGTCTGCCGACGAACAGCGCACTGCGGCCAGTCTTGAGAACGTGCTCGAAGTCGTCGGCATACTGACGTGCGAACGCCAAGGCGCGGTGCTGTCCGTCGGTGGTTGCCTGGTAGCTGTCGAGCGTACGGGTCGTGAAGCGCTCAGGAATGCCGGCATTCCCGAGCCGTTGTTGCCACGCGCGAACGCGCCGCGTCTCTTCGTCCTTCAGCTCCGCCTCGCGCCTCGCTTGCTCGTATTCCTCGGAACAGCGCGGGCACTTGCTCCAGAGCGCGCCGGCAAACTGCTTGCTCACGTAGTCGCCGTGCTTGTCGCACCGCGCGGTGCGAGTCTTCCTCTCTGCATTCAGTTGATCGGAAAAGGTCTGCATTTCGTAGTCCTCAGATCGGGCCGCCTTGGCCGTAGTCGACCGAGGCAAAGTTTTCGGGGGAGGGGGTTGGGCGCGGAGCAGTGCGGTTGCCGCCCTTGCAGTGCCAATCCGCGCGGAAGGTCTGCCAGCCGCGAGCGCAGCAGATCTGCAGGACCTCGTCGAGGCTGATGCCAGCCTTGCCCGCCTCGCGCGTGATGTCCGCAACGACTGTCTTGGTCACCGGTGCGCGCTTGGCCTTGCGGAGAGCAAGGAAGTCATCTGCGGTCTGCTGATCAGCACCGAGGGCGAGAAGGTGCTGGCGCGGGTCGAATTTCGCCTTTGCCGAACCGGATTGCAGCGGTCCTTGTGTGGGCGTGTTTACATGGTTTGTTCTGGTGGTCTGTTCTTTGCGTGTTGCCCATTCGGCAACGGGTGGGGTTGCCGAGTGGGCAACCGTTGAAGTTGCCGAAGGGGCAACCGTTGCCGAATAGGCAACCGTTCCGGAGCCCTCCAGATCGGGCACGGTGATGGTGTAGCGGGTCGCCTTGGAGTGGCCGCCTTTGCCGTCCTTACGCAACCACCCTAGGCGTTCCAGGGAACTGGTCGCGGTCGAGATGTTGCAGACGTTCATGCCGCACCGCTCGGCGATCTGTTTGCGGGACGGCCACACCGTATCGGTGGTCTTCGCGCGGAAGGAGAGCAGCACGCCAAGCACACGGACCTGTTCCAAGGTCAGCCGCTTGTCGCGCCAGACTTCGATCGGGACGATACTGAAAATTTTCATGTTCACCGGTCAGCTCCGAACGCCCGCCCGAGCTGCCTCGACGAAGCGGCGGCCACGCTCGCCGGCCTGCTCGATCGTCAAGCGCGGCAGGCTGTACTCGGCAATGCACGCGTTGCGCCCGTCGCGGGTCGGAACGATGATGTCGCGGGTTTCCACCGGAAAGCCGGCCTGGCGCAGCCGCAGGACATGGTGCGCGGCGCGGCTCGAACCATGCCGATTCCAGACATCCATGTGCGTGATGTGCAGGCCGTCCAGCAGATCGGCAAGAACTCGACCCTTGACCGAGGTCGGTCGCGGGTACGAGAATTGGCCCTGAGTGGTTTCAGCAGTGCCGACTTCGCCCGCCTGGCCGCGGGCGTTGTCCAGAGACGCCGGCCTTTCTGCGAAGGTCGGCGTTTTCATTTCACCACCTCACCGCGGGCCAGGGCGTCGATTTCGTTCGCGGGCCATGCAAGGAAGCGGTTGGCACGCTTGATCGGGTGCACGCCCATGTACGCGCCGTCACGGCAGAGCGCAACGCGCAGCGTGTTCGGACGAATGTGGAGGATGGCGGCAGCCTGCTCGGTCGAGTAGGTGCTTTCCGGGGTGAGCGGCGCATCATTGCGCCAGGTCGTCTGGATGGTGTTCGTTTGCATCCGCTGGTTCTCCTTTCGGAAAACCAACGTTCGCGCCTCGCGGGATTGGTTGGCTGCGGAACGTTGGCGGATACAACCGTATTTACTGGACTGTGTGCGCTCTAAACGATCGTATCAGCGCGATATGATCGTAGTGCCCGCGGGAGCCATAGAGGCAAGGGCTTCATCGGGGAGGCTCTCGAGCACATCTCGATACTTCGCGTAGGCATCCCTGACGATTGAAGTACCCCGGTTCTCGTCCTCGAATAGCAATCCGGTCACAGCTTCCAGTGCTTCAAGCCATTTCCAGTTCTTCCTCAGGTGGAGGATGACTAGCACTGCGGCCATCACATCGCGCTCTGTAGTGTCGGGTCGGGGATGGTGACCTCGCCTCCGCTCCAGGCCGAAAGCTTGGTCTGCGCTCCATCCGTCGTCCACTATCCTCTGAAAGGCCATCTTGACGAACGCGAGGAGCACCTCCTGGTTGTACGGCATCTCGTTGCTGAAGCGCTCGTGGAAGTACTCGATCAGGTTCCTCGCTGCATCCGGAGCATGTTGTACATGTTGGACAACATTCAGCGCACCTCGCAGGTCGGAGTCACTGACATCGGCCCACTTCATTCTTTCCGATCCGTCATCGTTGCACCTTGAAGCAGGCGCCGCACCAGCCTGGCATGGGATTCCGGCTTTCCTTACGTCGGAGTAGGCGCGACAGAACTCAGGTTTTCTCAGGTGGTCAGGCGGCAATCCGCGCCAAGGGCCGAATATCCGGCGCGGGCTGCTGCTCGGCCTGCCAAAGGTCAAACTGCGTCTGCATCCCGAGCCATAGGTCAGGCGAAGTGCCCAGCCATGCGGCCAGACGCAGCGCCATGCCGGCGGTGACGCCAGCGCGCCCGTTCAGCACCTTGGAAAGCATCACGCGGGAGATCTGCAACTCCTTGGCGGCCTGCGTGACGGTCATGTCCTCGGGGATCCATTCCCGCAGCACCTCGCCGGGGTGGGCGGGGTTGTGCATCCTGCTCATGTTGTGCTCCTAGTGGTAGTCCTGGTAATCGACCAAGACGGCGTTCTCGCCTTCGAAGGTGAATGTCATGCGCCAGTTGCCGTTAACCCAAACAGACCAGTGGCCGGCAAGGTCGCGTTCCAGCGGGTGCAGTCTCCACCCCGGTGCATTCATGTCATCAGGGCCTTTCGCGCAATCCAGAGCGGTCAGCATCACACGCAGCCTTCCGGCTTGATGGGGTTGGATGCCGGCCTTGCTTCCCGTGCGAAAGAAGGCTTCTAGGCCCTTGTGGCGGAAGGTCTTGATCATGTGAGGAGTGTAGGCTGTAAATTAACGATTGTCAACAAGGCGGGCAATTTGCCGGCAACAGCCTGCCCAGTCAGGCCACCCCACGCACGGCGGGCGCGGCCTCTTGCTGCCGCGGCTGCTCGATGCCGGCCTGTTCCAGAATCCAGCCCTCGATCTTCGTGTGCCAGACGCGCAGCAGGTCGAGCGGGCGGCGGCGGTAGTGCTTCTCAGCCAGGGCGGACGGCTTGTGCCCCATGATCTGTGCGGACACGCCCGCCGGGCACTCCACCCACTCGGCCAGCGTGCCGAAGGAGCGGCGCAGGCCGTGTAGGGTCAGGGGCGGCAGGCCGGCGGCAGTCAGCGCCCGATTATGGGCGGCGCGGGGCTCCTGCAGCCGGCCGGATGCGGCCGTCTTGCTGCTGAACACCCAGGGGGACGGCTGCCAGGTGCTCAGGTCGTTCTGGATGCGCTGGCTGTGCAGGATGCGCCACTGCGGCGGCGGGGTGTCGTTGCGGCGCTTCAGGTCGCGCAGCAGGCCGGCCACGAAGGGGGTCAGCGGAATGGTGCGCTCTCCTTCCACCTTGTCGCGGATACGCAGGCTGTTCCATTGGAAGTCCACATCCTCCCAGCGCAGACTGGCCAACTCCTCCCGGCGGGCGCCGGTCAGCAGCAGAGACTGAAGGTAGGCCGCCGGCACTGCGGGCAGGGCGCGTACTGCGGCGAACCACGGGCGCAACTGCTCGCGCTGCAGGCAGTCATCCTTCGGGGCACGCTTGGGGAGCTCGTCGCGGGCGGCTCGGCTGGTGCAGGCGTCGGGGTGAATCTGTCCCTGGTATTCCGGGCGCTCGGCGCACCAGTTGAGGAAGGCGCGCAGGCGAGTAAAGGCGTTCTTGGCTTGGGTGGGACGCCGCGCAGCTTCGTTCTTCAGGAAGGCACGCACCGCGGTACCATCGATCTTCTTGAGCGGATGCGCAAGCAGGGGCAGCAAGATGCCGGGCTGCGTGGTGTCGCCTTCCCCCTTCTTGCGTCCGCGGGTCTTGGGTTTGCCGCCGGGATCGGAGAGGCGCTGATGGTCCAGTAGGGTGCGGGGGCTCCAGCGGGCGCAGCGGGCCTGCAGGTAGGCATTCCAGGCTTCCAGGGCCGATGCTTCGGTACGGCGCAACTCCTCGCGTCTGGCTTCGCTGGCGGCGATGCGTTCGGCTTTTTCCTCGCGCGGGTCAGTGCCTTGATCAATTTCGGTCTGCAGGCGGCGGGCCTCGGTGCGTGCATCCTCAAGAGCCCATGCGCGCACGTCGCCGATGGTCACGCGGATGGTGCGGCGGTTCAACTTGCTCTCAAAGATGAAGGCTTTCGCGCCGGCGGTTGCGCGCACGGCAAGACGGGGTGCCTCGGTGTCCCACAGAAAGGCTTGTTTCGTGCCCTCTGGGCACGTGAAGCGTCGGATGCGCTCGGGGGTCAGGCGTTCGCGCTGCATGGCATCGGCTCCGGCTGGTTTGGCTACACGGCGTCTCCCGTGTAGCCACGGTGTAGCCAAATTCTACCAATGTCGTTCAATGCCGATCAATGTGAATTTCTAGAAAACTCTGGAAAAACAATTACATAACGATATTATGTGTATGCGCCCTAACCCCAATAAACGCCGTGTTTTGCGATTTCGTAATGCGAAGGTCGGGGGTTCGACTCCTCTTGCCGGCACCAGACGAGGTGAAAAGGGCAGCCCATGCGGGCTGCCCTTTTTGCTTTGGGCCGGGCGGTGCGGGGCAGGGGTGTCATCGCGTTGACGTTTACGTCAACGTACACTATCGTCCGCGCAGTATCCGATTCAGCCATCCGAACCCAGGAGGAGAAAGCAATGAAGATCGACAACAAGGTATTCGTGGTCACCGGCGGCGGCTCCGGCCTGGGCGCGGCAACCGCGCGCATGCTGGTGGCGGCCGGCGCCAAGGTGGTGCTGGCCGACGTCAACGCCGAGGCCGGCGAGCAGGTCGCGGCCGAACTGGGCGCCGCGGCGGCCTTCGTCAAGACCGACGTTACCGACGAGGCCAGCGCCAAGGCAGCCATCGACCGCGCGGTGAGCGGCTTCGGCGGCCTGCACGGGCTGATCAACTGCGCCGGCGTGGCGCCGGCCGAGAAGGTGGTGGGGCGCGAGGGCGCACACCGTCTGGAGTCCTTCTCGCGCACCGTGAACATCAACCTGGTGGGCAGCTTCAACATGATGCGCCTGGCGGCGGAGGTGATGACCAAGGCGGAAGCCGACGAGGGCGGCGAGCGCGGGGTGATCGTCAGCACCGCCTCGGTGGCGGCCTTCGACGGCCAGATCGGCCAGGCCGCCTACGCGGCCTCCAAGGCCGGCATCGTCGGCCTGACCCTGCCGGTGGCTCGCGAGCTGTCGCGCTTCGGCATCCGCGTGATGACCATCGCCCCGGGGATCATGGAGACCCCGATGCTGATGGGCATGCCGCAGGAGGTGCAGGATTCGCTCGGCAAGATGGTTCCTTTCCCCTCGCGCCTGGGCAAGCCGGCGGAGTACGCCGCGCTGGTGCGCCACATCATCGAGAACAGCTACCTCAACGGCGAGGTGATCCGCCTGGACGGCGCGATCCGCATGGCGGCCAAGTAAGGCGTTTGCATGACGGCGGCCGGGCTGCGCGATGCTGCGCAGACCCGGCCGTTTTGCCATCTGCTGAACCTTTGCTGCACCGCATTGGTCAGGGGTGGGAAATGTGCTAAAAGTGCGCTTCCCCATTTTCCCGACCCGGTCTTTCCACAAGGACGGTGCGGGCGCCTTGTCCCCGGTCAATGAACACTGTCAGCGAAACCGCTCCGCCCGCCCTCGTCGAGGACGCGGACTGCTACCACTGCGGGCTGCCCATCCCGCCCGAAACCCGGCACTACGTGAAGATCGACGGCCGCGCGCGGCGCATGTGCTGCGTCGGCTGCGAAGCGGTGGCGCAGTCCATCGTCGACAATCAGCTCACCGAGTATTACCGCCACCGCGATGCGATGCCCGAGTCGCGCCGTGAGGCGATGCCGCAGGAACTGCAGGAGCTCGGCCTGTTCGACCACCCGGACTTCCAGAAGAGCTTCGTGCGGCCGGTGGGCGAGCATGAGCGCGAGGCCTCGCTGATTCTCGAAGGCATCACCTGTGCGGCCTGCGTGTGGCTCAACGAGCAGCACGTGGCACGCCAGCCCGGGGTGCGCGGCATCGACATCAACTACGCCACGCGGCGTGCGCGGGTGCGCTGGGACGAGCGCGAGATCAAGCTCTCGGACATCCTCGCCGCGGTGCAGGCCATCGGCTATCGCGCCTATCCCTACGACGCCGAGCGCTCCGAGCAGGTCGCCCACCGCGAGCGCCGCTCCATGCTGTGGCGGGTGTTCGTCGCCGGCTTCGGCATGATGCAGGTGATGATGTACGCCATCCCGGCCTATGTGGCAGGCGAAGGCAACATGACCGCCGACATCGAGCAGTTGATGCGCTGGGCGAGCCTGGTGCTGACCCTGCCGGTGGTGTTCTATTCCGCAGCGCCCTTCTTCCAGCGCGCCCTGCGTGACTTCCGCCTGCGCCGCCTGGGGATGGACGTGCCGGTGGCGCTCGGCGTCGGCAGCGCCTTCGCCGCCAGTGTGTGGGCGACGCTGGTGCACGGCCCCGAGGTGTATTTCGACTCGGTGACCATGTTCGTGTTCTTCCTGCTGTGCGGGCGCTATCTGGAGATGCTGGCGCGGCAGAAGGCGGTGCGCGGCGTGGAGGAACTCGGCAAGGTGCTGCCGGCCTTCGCCGAGCGCCTCGCCGCCGACGGCGCGGTGGACAAGGTGCCGGTATCGCAGCTGGTGCCGGGCGACCGGGTGAGGGTGCGTCCCGGCGAGGTGATTCCGGCCGACGGCATGGTGGTCGAGGGCACGAGCGAGGCCAACGAGGCCTTGCTCACCGGGGAGAGCCGTCCGGTGCCCAAGGCTGCCGGCGCGGATGTCACCGGCGGCAGCATCAACGTTGCCAGCCCGCTGCTGGTCGAGGTGCGGAAGGTCGGCGATTCGACCCGGCTGGCGGCCATCCGCCAGTTGATGGATCGCGCCGCGGCGGAGAAGCCGCGCATCGCCACCCAGTCAGACCGGGTGGCGCGGGTGTTCATCGTCGCGCTGCTGCTGCTGGCCGCCACCACCTACATCGTCTGGCAGTTCGTGGACCCCGACCGCGCTCTGTGGGTGTTCGTCTCGGTGCTGGTGGTGGCCTGCCCGTGCGCCCTGTCGCTGGCCACCCCGACCGCGCTCACCGTGGCCACCGACACGCTGGCGCGCATGGGGGTGCTGATCACCCGCGGGCACGCTATCGAGGCGCTGGCGGGTGCCAACCGCTACGTGTTCGACAAGACCGGCACGCTCACTCACGGGCGCATGCAGGTCGATGGGGTGAGGGTGCTGGACAACAGCGACGAGGCCGGCGTGCGCGCCCTGGCCGGTGCGCTCGAGCAGGCGTCCGAGCATGCCATCGCCGCCGGCGTGCGTCTTGCCGCCGATGGCCTGGATCTGCCGGCGGTCGAGGAACTGCGTTCGGTGACCGGTCAGGGGGTCGAAGGACGTGTCGACGGACGGTTGCTGCGTATCGGCCGTCCGCCTTTCGTGGCCGAGCTTGCCGGTGCGCCGGTGCCGGATGCGGTGGCGGAACTGGAGGCGGACGGGGCCACCGTGGTGGCGCTGGGGGGCGAGTCGGGCTGGATCGCGCTGTTCCGCCTGGCCGATTCGGTGCGCGAGGACGCGCCCGATCTTTTTGCCCGCCTGGCCCGCGAGGGAATTCCGACCGCCATCCTGTCCGGCGATTCGCCGGCGGCGGTGCAGGCGATCGCGCAAGGCGTGGGGGCGGGCGAAGCGCATGCCGCGATGACGCCGCAGGACAAGCAGGCCTGGGTCGAGTCCCGTCAGCGCGAACCTGGCGCCCTGGTGGCGATGCTGGGCGACGGGGTCAATGACGCGCCGGTGCTGGCGCAGGCGCATGTGTCGGTCGCCATGGGCGGCGGCACCGACCTGGCGCGCAACCAGGCCGACGTGGTGCTGCTCTCCGAGAGCCTCGAAGGCCTGTCGCGCGCCATCGGCCTGTCGCGGCGCACGCTGGCGGTGGTGCGGCAAAACCTGTGGTGGTCCTTCATCTACAACTTCACCTCGGTGCCGCTGGCCATGCTCGGATTGATCACCCCCTGGATGGCCGGGATCGGCATGGCGGCGAGCTCCCTGCTGGTCGTCCTCAACGCGCTGCGCCTGCAGGGCGCCCGGCGCGCCACCTGAAAGCAAGGTACTCAATGGACGATCTGCTTGGCAGTCTCTACATCCTCATCCCGCTCTCGGTGGTGCTGGTCTTCGTCATCGGCGTGATTTTCTGGTGGTCGGTGCGCTCGGGGCAGTTCGACGACATGGAAGGGCCGGCCTATCGCCTGCTGATGGACGATCGCGATCCGCCGGCGGCCGACGCTGCGGCCGAGGATGGTCCCGCCGCACGGACGGGCGAGCAGCTGCGGAATGGACAGGAAAGGTCCGGGAATCACGACTGAGGGCGGATAAAGCTGCGCAATTTGATTTAAGTCAACGCAGCTTCGTCAGGGTAAGGCACACTGCGCGCATGGTTATTCGCTGGTGAGCCGCAAGAGCCGGGGCGCCAGCGACGTCCGGATTTTTGTCTCTCTGTTGGGGTTGGGGGTGCGTTCAATACGCACCCTTTTTTTTCGCCCGGCGCAAGCCCGAAACTGTCCCGATTCGTTGGCTGGCGCGCTTTCCGGACTTACCGCGCTGCAATACAATGTTGATCTGCGTCAAATTCAGGTTCCGGTCGCGGCGTATCCTTCACCGGTCGATTTCCGGGGGTGCTGCCGCGAAATCGGAGGGATCTACAAGGGGTTTTTAATCAAAGAGGTGACTCACATGCAATCGCAAGCGACTTATAACTACAAAGTCGTGCGCCAGTTCGCCATCATGACGGTGGTGTGGGGCATCGTGGGCATGCTGGTCGGCGTAATCGTCGCAGCACAGCTCGTGTGGCCCGAATTGAGCGTTCATGAATGGCTGTCGTATGGCCGTCTCCGTCCGCTGCACACCAATGCGGTGATCTTCGCATTCGGTGGCTGCGCGCTGTTCGCCACGTCCTACTACGTGGTCCAGCGGACCTGTCATACCCCGCTGTTCGCGCCCGGTCTCGCGGCGTTTACGTTCTGGGGCTGGCAACTCATCATCGTGCTTGCGGCCGTCACCCTGCCGCTCGGCTTCACCTCCGGCAAGGAGTACGCCGAGCTCGAGTGGCCGATCGACCTGCTGATCGCGGTGGTCTGGGTGTCCTACGCGCTGGTGTTCTTCGGCACCATCGTCAAGCGCAAGGTCTCCCACATCTACGTGGCCAACTGGTTCTTCGGTGCCTTCATCCTCACCGTTGCCCTGCTGCACATCGTCAACAGCGCTGCCATCCCGGTCAGCCTGACCAAGTCCTACTCCGCCTACGCCGGCGTGCAGGACGCGATGATCCAGTGGTGGTACGGCCACAACGCGGTCGGCTTCTTCCTGACCGCCGGCTTCCTGGGCATGATGTACTACTTCGTGCCGAAGCAGGCCGACCGTCCGGTGTACTCCTACCGCCTGTCGGTGGTGCACTTCTGGGCGCTGATCTTCACCTACATGTGGGCGGGTCCGCACCACCTGCACTACACCGCGCTGCCCGACTGGACCCAGTCCGTCGGCATGCTGTTCTCGCTGATCCTGCTGGCACCGTCCTGGGGTGGCATGATCAACGGCATCATGACCCTGTCCGGCGCCTGGCATAAGCTGCGCACCGACCCGATCCTGAAGTTCCTGATCACCTCGTTGTCCTTCTACGGCATGTCGACCTTCGAAGGCCCGATGATGTCGGTGAAGACCGTCAATGCGCTGTCGCACTACACCGACTGGACCGTCGGCCACGTGCACTCCGGTGCGCTCGGCTGGGTGGCCATGGTGTCGATCGGCTCGATCTACTTCCTGCTGCCGCGCCTGTACGGCAAGACCGAGATGTACAGCGTCAAGCTGATCAACACCCACTTCTGGGTGGCGACCATCGGCGTGGTGCTCTACATCGCCTCAATGTGGATTGCCGGCGTGATGCAGGGCCTGATGTGGCGTGCCACCAACCCGGACGGCACCCTGACCTACTCCTTCGTCGAAAGCGTGAAGGCGAGCTACCCGTTCTGGACCATCCGTCTGGTCGGTGGCGTGCTCTTCCTCTCCGGCATGCTCATCATGTTCTACAACATGCTGAAGACCATTGCCGGCGAGAAGGCATACAACGCCCCGGTCGTGGCCCCCGCTGCCGCTCACGCCTAATCGGAGATACCTAACATGGCTCAATCGAAGCACGAGAAAATCGAGCGCAGCGTATTCCTGATGATCGTCCTCACCCTGCTGACCGTCAGCGTCGGTGGTCTGGTGGAGATCGTTCCGCTGTTCTTCCAGAAATCGACCACGCAGGCGATCGACCAAAAGGGCAACACGCTCGACGTGAAGCCCTACGATCCGGTTCGCCTGGTCGGTCGCGACATCTACATCCGCGAAGGCTGCTACAACTGCCACTCGCAGATGATCCGTCCCTTCCGCGCCGAAACCGAGCGCTATGGCCACTACTCGGTGGCGGGTGAGTTCATCTACGACCACCCGTTCCAGTGGGGCTCCAAGCGTACCGGTCCGGACCTGCATCGTGTCGGCGGCCGCTATTCCGACGAATGGCACCGTGTCCACCTGCTGAACCCGCGCGACGTGGTGCCGGAGTCCAACATGCCCGCGTACTACTGGCTGGATCGTCCCGCCAAGGTCGATGACATCCAGGCCAAGATGCGCGCGCTCAACATGGTCGGCCTGCACAAGTACAGCGAGGAAGAGATCGCCGCCGCGCCCGCCGCGGTGGAAGGTCTGACCGAGCTGGACGCGGTGGTCGCCTACCTCCAGGGTATGGGCACCGCACTGCAGAACGTAAGGTAAGAGGTTGAGGACGCGCCGTGGAATTGAACGATCTGAGAATCATTGTCACCGTCCTGGGCTTCCTGTGTTTCCTGGGTATCTGCGCCTGGGCGTACAGCAAGCATGCCAAGGCGGGCTTCGATGAAGCGGCGCGGCTGCCTCTGACCGATGACGATCCGCCGGTCGAGACCGACCGGCACGGAAAGGAAGGAAAAGCAAATGGCTGACTTTGTTAGCGGTTTCTGGAACGTGTATGTGATGGGCCTGGTTGCCCTGAGCCTGCTGTTCTGTGTGTTCATTCTCATCACCAACATGACCAAGCGGCCGCAGAAGGTCGAGCTGCATGGCCACGTCTGGGACGAAACCCTGCAGGAGTACAACAACCCCCTGCCGAAGTGGTGGCTGTACCTGTTCTGGATCACCATCATCTTCGCGGTGGTGTATCTGGCGATCTACCCGGGCTTCGGCAACAAGCAGGGCATGTACAACTGGAGCTCGATCGGCCAGTACGAAACCGAAATGGCCAAGGCGGAAGAACGCTATGGTCCGATCTTCAACCAGTATCTGGAGCAGGACCTGATGGCGGTGGCGGCCAATCCGGAAGCCAACGCGATGGGCCAGCGCATGTTCCTCACCTATTGCGCGCAGTGCCACGGCTCCGCGGCGACCGGTGCCAGGGGTTTCCCCAACCTGACCGATGCCGAGTGGAACTGGGGCGGCGAGCCCGACACCATCAAGACCACCATCATGGGTGGCCGCATGGGCGTCATGCCGCCGTTCGGCCCGGCGCTGGGTGGTGAAGGTGTGAAGGACGTGGCCAACTACGTGCGTTCGCTGTCCGGCCTGGCCCACGACTCCCTGCGTGCCCAGCGCGGCAAGGAGCTGTTCGACCAGCAGTGCGTCGCCTGCCACCAGGCCGACGGCACCGGCAACCCGATGCTGGGTGCGCCGAACCTTACCAACGACTCCTGGCTGTATGGCTCGTCCGAGGCAACCATCATCGAAACCATCACCAACGGCCGTCAGAACCAGATGCCGGCCTTCGGCGAGTTCCTCGGTGAGGCGAAGGTGCACATCCTTTCCGCATATGTATTGAGCTTGAGCAAGGGTCAGTAAGCGCTTGCGTGGTAACGTGCAGTACCCGTCCCCGGGGGAAACCCCGGGGATATTTCGAAGCAAAACAATAAGAATCCACTAATAAAGCGATCATGAACAGCACAGCCCCCCAGCCTCAACCTGCCGGCGCACCTGAGCCGCAGGACCAAGATACCTTCTATGCCGCACGCAAGAAGCTCCAGGTGCGGTCGACCACCGGTGTGTTCGCTACGTGGCGATGGGCGCTGGTGTGGTTCACCCAACTGCTTTACTACGGCCTGCCGTGGCTGCAATGGAATGACCGGCAGGCGGTGCTGTTCCATCTCACCGAACGCAAGTTCTACGTGTTCGGCTGGGTCTTCTGGCCGCAGGATGTGTTTTACCTTGCCATCCTGCTCATCATCTCAGCCTACGCGCTGTTCTTCTTCACCGCGATCGCCGGACGCCTGTGGTGCGGCTATGCCTGTCCGCAGACGGTCTACACCGAGATCTTCATGTGGATCGAGGAGAAGATCGAAGGCGACCGCAACGCCCGCATCAAGCTCGACAAGTCGCCCCTGAACGCGCGCAAGCTGGGCCTGCGCGGGACGAAGTACGCGATCTGGGCGCTGGTTGCGCTGTGGACCGGCTTCACCTTCGTCGCCTATTTCTCTCCGGTCGATGAGCTCCTCCAGTCCGCTGCGAGCTTCAGCTTCGGCCCGTGGGAACTGTTCTGGATCCTGTTCTACGGCGCTTTCACCTACCTCTTTGCCGGCCACTTGCGCGAGCAGGTTTGCAAGTACATGTGTCCGTACGCCCGCTTCCAGGGCGTCATGTTCGACCCCGATACGCTGGTCATCACCTACGACGAAGATCGCGGCGAACCGCGTGGCGCACGCAAGAAGGGCTCTGACTACAAGGCGGCAGGCAAGGGCGACTGCATTGATTGCGGCATCTGCGTGCAGGTGTGCCCGACCGGCATCGACATCCGCCAGGGACTGCAGTACGAGTGCATCGGCTGTGCCGCCTGTATCGACGCCTGTGATCAGGTGATGGACAAGATGCAGTACCCGCGCGGCCTGATTCGCTACTCCACCGAGAACGCGATGAAGAAGCACTGGGGCATGCGCGAGATCCTCGTCCACGTGATGCGGCCGCGAACCCTGGTCTATGGTGGCATCCTGGCGGCGTTCTGCGTGGCGCTGGCCTGGGGGCTGGCAACCCGGTCTACTCTGCGGGTGGACATCATCCGCGACCGTGCTTCGCTGGCCACCGAGCTCAGCGACGGCAACATCCAGAACGTCTACCGCCTGCAGGTCATGAACATGACCGAGGCGCCTCGCAGCTTCGACCTGCGGGTGACCGGGATGGACGGTGCCGAGATCCGTGGTGAAACTCGTGTGGACGTGCCCGCTGCGACCACCCAGGCGGTCACCCTGCAGGTGGTCGTGCCGCCCAGTTCGGGGCGGCCGGGTGCCAATCATCTCTACTTCGAGGTCAACGCCACGGATGACGCATCGGTGGCCGCCCGCGAAGAAACAACCTTCCTGATGCCCCACTGATCATATGAGTACGGCAACCTCGACCATGCACAAGCCCGAGCCCTGGTACAAGCAGTTCTGGCCTTGGTTCATCCTGGCCATCCCCGGCACGGCCATCGTCACCGGGGTGATCTTCCTGGTGATCTCGATCAAGACCTGGGATGGTCTGGTGGTCGATGACTACTACAAGGAAGGGCGGGCGATCGTCATGACCATCGACCGGCTCGCGCTCGCCGGCAAGCTGGGCCTGAGCGCCGGCCTGTCGATTCGCGACGATTCGCTGACGGTGAATGTCGCCGCAGCCGATCCCGCCAGCGTGCCCGATACGATACACCTGACGATCGCGCATCCCACCCGTGGCGGCATGGACCAGGAGCTGGTCCTGCGTCGCCACGGCGGTACGTTCACCGGCGTGATCGCGCCCCTGCATGCGGGGCGCTGGTTGTTTCAGATAGAAGACGAGTCCCGCAGCTGGAGAATGAACGGGGCCGCATACCTCCCGACAGAGACGGAAATAAGGATCGATCCATCCGGTTCGTAAATCCCGTCAACTGTAGAAGGAGAAGTAGCATGGCCTGGAATGAACTGTTCACCACCGATATCGGTCTGCTGAGCCTGTTCACGATCGGTTTCGTCGTCGTGATGGGCGCATACATCTACCGCTTCGCGAAGCGTCATATTGCCGAGGACGCCAAGCGAGCGGAGACCAATCAGGGTTGAGTTCCGTCTAGTCGGTATAGGAGGCGTGCCGTGTTGAAGTGGATACAGGTGTTGTGGCCATCGTTCCTGGTGGCAGGTATTGCCGAGGCAGTCTTCTTTACCGTCGTTTCACCCCAGGAACTCTACTGGTTCGGTGAGCCGGTGCATCTGTCGGAGCTCGCCACCTATTCCATCGGTTTCTTCGGCTTCTGGCTGGTGTGCGCCGCGTCGAGCCTGACCACGGTGTTTCTTCAGCGGCCTGCCGAGGAACTGAACCGCACGGGCCAGAAAGGGCCTGCGCGATAAGGAAAAATGGCCCGCACATGCGGGCCATTCTTCTTTTTGCGCCGTTGCGCGGCCTTTCAGCGATAGACCAGTACCGGCGTCTTGCTGTGGGTCAGCACCTTCTGCGTTTCGCTGCCCAGCAGCAGGCTGGCGATACCGCGGCGTCCGTGCGACGCCATGAAGATCAGATCGCAGCCATGGCGGTCGGCCGCGTCGATGATCGCCTCGTAAGGCACCTCGTTCACCGTGGTATCGGTGTCGGCGTTGACGCCCTCGGCGTCGGCCGTGCCCTTGGCCTTGTCGAGAATCCGTTTGGCTTCCTCCGCTGCGGATCTGGCGAACTGTTCCGGCGTGGTCGGATCGATCAGTGCGCCTTCGCCGTAGATCGGCATCGGAAAATCCGGCTGGGCGTAAAAGAAGGTAATCCGGGCGCCCGCATCGCGCGCGAAGGAGACTGCACGCGCAACCGTGCTGTCGGACAGTGGAGATCCGTCCGTGGGTACGAGCAGGTGTTTGAACATGACGGTGTATCCTTCTTCTGACGGTGGTGAACGATTATAGCCAGCGCACGGGGGCAAGCGGGGTTGACGGCCGTCAACCGCATTGCGGCGGCAGCCCGCTGGCAAATTAGCTTGGAGGCTCGACATGGAACTGACCTTCCACGGCGCGGCAGGCGAGGTGACCGGCTCCTGCGCCCGGCTGCGCTCCGAACGCAGCACCGGGTTGATCGACTGCGGCATGTTCCAGGGCGGCAAGAGCGCGGCGCGCAAGAATCTGCGCGCGCTGGACTTCGACCTGCGAGCGCTCGACTACGTGCTGCTGACCCACGCGCACCTCGACCACTCCGGCCTGATTCCGCGGCTGGTCGCCTTAGGCTACAGGGGGGCGATCCACGCAACCGCTGCCACGGTCGATCTGCTGGAGATCATGCTGCTCGATGCGGCATATATCCAGGAGAAAGAAGCCGAATGGGCAAACCGCCACAACCGCGCCCGCCATGTCCGTCGCGGCTGGGATGCTGCGCCGCTCTACACGGTGGCGCAGGCGGAGGCCAGCCTCAAGCGCCTGCGCCCGCACCCGTACGGGCAGCCCTTCGAACCCGCCGCCGGGCTTCGCTGCACCTTTCACGATGCCGGCCACATTCTCGGCTCGGCCATCATCGAACTCGACGTGGAGCAGGGCGGCAGCGTGCGCAAGCTGGTGTTCTCCGGCGACCTCGGCCAGCCCTTCCGCCCTGTGGTGCGCGACCCGGCGACCCTCGCGGAAGCAGACTACTTGTGCATCGAGTCCACCTATGGCGACCGCTTGCACAGGCCGATGAAGGAGACCGAGGACGAATTGGTACACGCGATGCAGCATACGCTGGAGGTCAAGCGTGGCAACGTCATCATCCCGGCCTTCGCGGTGGGGCGTACCCAGGAGGTGATCTTCGTGCTCGCCGACCTGGTTCGCAAGGGGCGGCTCGGCAACCTGGAGATCGTCGTCGATTCCCCGATGGCCGCCGCGACGACCGAGCTGAGCCTGCGCTACGACCACCTGTGGGACGATGAGACGCGGGGCTTGCTGGCCTGGATGCGCGAACACCCCGGGCGGGCCAGCGTGCGCTTCGTACAGGACGTGGAGGAGTCGATTGCGCTCAATGACCGCCACCACGGGCTGGTGATCATCTCCGCGAGCGGAATGTGTGACGCGGGGCGGGTCAAATACCACTTGCGCAACAATCTTTCGCGCCGGGAAAGCTCGATCATCATCGTCGGCTTCCAGGCCGCCGGATCGCTTGGCCGGCGCCTGGTGGAGGGCGCGCGCTACGTGACGCTGTTCGGCGAGCGCGTCCCCGTTCATGCGGACATCTACACGATAGGCGGGCTGTCGGCGCATGCGGATCAGTCCGCATTGCTCGCCTGGCTGGGCAATTTCCATCGCCCGCCGCGGCAGACCTTCGTGGTCCATGGTGAGCAGCGTGCCGCGGAAGCCTTCCGTACCGCCATCGAGAGCCGTCTCGGATGGCACGAAGTGAACCTTCCCGTGCCAGGGGAGCCGAACCCCTTGCGTTGAAGTGCAAAGGAATTGTCATCAAGAGTGGCCGGTCGCATGGTCAAATCATGCCGGAGGCCACCCCTCAACCGATCGAAGGTAAGACCATGAGCCGTTCCACGAAAACCACACCGCCCCAGACCCTGCGGCGCACGATCCGCCAGATCCATGACACCGTCGAAGGCAGTGTCGATCCGCTGGGCATGGCGGCACCCATCGTCCACGCCCAGCTCGCCTGGCTGTCCCATCCCCAGGAACTTGCCGAACACCTCGCGCGCCTGTCTTCCGACCTGTGGCGCCTGCAGACCCATACCTGGAAGCGGGCCCTGGGCATGCCCAGCGAGGACCCGATCCGGCCGAATGCCGACGACGCGCGCTTTGCCGATCCGGTGTGGACCGAATCGCCGAGCTGGGACCTGACCAAGGAGTGGTACCTGGCATTCACCCACCACCTGCAGGACATGCTCTACGAGACCCCGGGCCTGTCCGGCAAGGAGCGCCGGCGGGCCGCCTTCTGGTGGCGGAAGTGGCTCAACATGGTGGCGCCGACCAACTTCCTGTGGACCAACCCGGTGGCCCTGCGCAAGGCGATGGAGAGCAACGGCGAGAGCCTGGTGAAAGGCTTCCAGAACTTCCTCGGCGACCTGCGGGCCGGCAACGTGCGCATGACCTCGCCCGAGGATTTCACCGTAGGCGAGAACCTGGCCACCACCCCCGGCGCAGTGGTGTTCCGCAACCGCCTGCTGGAGGTGATCCACTATGCGCCCACCCTGCCCAAGGTGCATGCCGAGCCGGTGGTGATCGTCACGCCGTGGATCAACAAGTTCTACATCCTCGACCTGGTGCCCCGCAAGAGCATGATCCGCTACCTGCTGGACCAGGGGCTGGACGTGTTCATCACCAGCTGGAAGAACCCCGATGCCTCGATGCGCGAGGTCGGCTTCGACGACTACCTGGAGGACGGCGTCCATGCGGCGGTGGAGGCGGCGCGCCGCTTCACCGGGGCCAGGCAGGTGCATGCGGTCGGCTACTGCATCGGCGGCACCGCGCTGAGCATGTACATGGCCTGGGCCAACCGGCGCTACAAGGCCGACGAGGTGCCGGTGGGCGACTGGACGCTGTTCACCACCCTGGTGGATTTCCACAAACCCGGCGACATCGAGGTCTTCGTCGACGAGGCCAGCATCCGCTACATCACCCGGAACATGGCGCGCCAGGGCTATCTCGACGGCAAGGAGATGGCCGCGTCCTTCCGCCTGCTGCGTTCGAACAGCCTGATCTGGCACTACGTGGTGAACGGCTGGCTGTACGGAGAGGCCCCGCCGCCCTTCGACGTGCTGTACTGGAACATGGACACCACCCGCATGCCGTTCCGCATGCACGCCTGGTATCTGCAGGAGCTCTACCTGCACAACCGCCTGGTGCAGGCCGACGCGCTCAAGGTTGCCGGCGAGCCCTTGGACCTCGGCCGCATCGTCCAGCCCTTGTACGCGGTGTCGGCCGAAGACGACCACATCGCCCCGTGGCTGCAGACCTACAAGGTCAACCACCACGTGGGCGGTGCGAAGCGCTTCGTGCTGTCGAGCTCGGGCCACATCCTCGGTATCGTCAATCCACCGGTCACGCCGCCCAAGCGCAAGTACTGGGTCGCCGATGCACATCGCACCGAACCGGCGGAGGCCTGGCAGGCGCGCGCCGAGGAGCATGCCGGCAGCTGGTGGGAAGACTGGATGGCCTGGCTCAAGCCGCGCTGCGGCGAACTGGTCGACGCCCGCCCGGCGGCCAGCAAGGACATGCCGGCGCTGGCCGCGGCCCCCGGCACCTACGTGCTGGAGCGCTGAATCCCTTCCCCGCCGGTTCCCACTTGACCGCTGTCAAGGCTGCCGCGGCGCGGCCGCGGACAATTACGTCCTGGTTTCCGTGCAGCCTTCGACACGCCTTCAGTTCTGATAGCGCGCCAGGCGAGCGGGATCGTGCAGGGTGATGTGCTTGCCGCGCACGGTGACGAGACCGGCTTCTGAGAGGTCGTGGAAGATGCGCGACAGGGTCTCCGGGGTCAGGTTCAGGCGTGAGGCGATGACCTGCTTGCTGACGGCCAGGTCGAACTCGCGCCCGCCGCCGTCGGATTCGTCCGACTGTTGCAGCAGGTAGCCGATGACGCGCTGGGTGCTGGAGCGCAGGGAATAGGTTTCCACGTCGCGCACCATGCTGTGCAGGCGGATCGCCATGCCGGCGAGCAGCTTGCGCGCGAAGGACGAATCCTGGTCGATCAGCTCGGAGACCACGCTCTGGCCGATGTGCAGCAGTTGCGTGTCGACCAGCGCCTCGGCGAACACCGGGTAGGGGCGGCTCATGAACATCACCGCCTCGCCGAAGCTCTGCTGCGGGCCGATGACCTCGACCACCTTCTCGTTGCCCTGCGCCGAGGAGAACGCGAGCTTCACCTGGCCGGTGACGACGAAGTAGAAGCCGTGCGCCTGATCGCCGCGCTGGAAGAGCACTTCGCCCTTTTCCAGGCGCTTCTCGCGGGTAAAGCGGGACACGCGCTCGATGTCTTCGTCCGACAGTTCGCCGAAGAGAGGCACGAGACGCAGCAGGTCGGGGATGTCCTGGGAAGGAATGGGCATGGGTGATCTCCGTTTTTCGTACATTCTAGCCCGCCCCAAGATGGGGCAGGCATGTTGAGGTGAGCAGGCATGGCAGTTTCTTCACCGGCCGCTGCGGGTCGTCCGCTGTTCTTCGCGCCCCACCGGGCCATGTTCCTGTCCGGCGGCGTGATGCTGCTGCTCGTCTTCCTGCTCTGGGCCGTCGAGCTCGGCGCCCGGGCGGGGCTCCTTCCTGCGCTCGGGTGGGCGCTGCCGCCGGGCTGGGGGCATGCGCTGCTGACCGTCGGAGGCGTGTTTCCCTTCTTCATCTTCGGCTTCCTGTTCACCGCGATGCCGCGCTGGCAGAGCATGGGTGACATCGCTCCGCAGCAGTGGCTGGGCGCCTGGCGCATTCTCGCGCTCGGCTGGGCGGCGGTGATCCCGGGCCTGTGGTTCGCGCCCTTGCTCGCCGCGGGCCTCGCCGGGGTGCTGTACGGCTGGGCCAGGCTTGCCGCGGTGCTGTGGCGGGTGGCCTTCCGTTCCCAGCCCGACCCGCTGCACGCCCGGGCCACCTGGCTGGGTGTGGCGGGCGGCGGGTTGAGCATCTTCGCCTGGCTGGTGTTCGCGCTCGGCGGCGGGGCAGGCTGGGCGCGCGTGGGTATCGAGGCCGGCGTGTGGTGGTTCCTGCTGCCGGTGTTCTTCTCGGTCTGCCACCGCATGGTGCCCTTTTTCTCCAGCAACATCATTCCGGACTACGTCATCGTCCGTCCGCGCTGGGCGCTGTTGCTGATGCTGGGGGCGAGTTTCGTCCATGGCGCGCTCGGCATGGCCGAACTCGGCGGCTGGCGCTGGGTCGTCGATCTGCCGGCCGGTCTGGTCGCGCTGTGGCTGTGCATCCGCTGGCGACCGGTGGCTGCCCAGCGCGTGCGCCTGCTGGGCATGCTGCACATCGGTTTCGCGTGGCTGGGCGTGGCCCTGCTGCTGTCCGCAGCGCAGGCCGCGGGCGCCCAGCTCGGCTGGTACGGCCTGGGCCTGGCGCCGCTGCACGCGCTGGGGATCGGCTTCTTCGGCTCCATCGTGCTCGGCATGGTGTCGCGGGTCACCCTGGGCCATTCGGGCCAGCCGCTGGCGGCCGACCAGCTGACCTGGTCGCTGTTCCTCGCCATGCAGGGGGTCGTGCTGCTGCGCATCCTCGCCGACCTTGCGCCCGCTGTGCTCTCTCCCTGGCTGATGCTGGCCGCGGTAGCCGGCTGGCTGGGCATCTTCGTGACCTGGGCGCTGCGCTACCTGCCCATCTACCTGCGTCCGCGGGCCGACGGACGGCCGGGATAAGACCATGTATTTCGCACTCAAACACCTGCATGTGACCTGTGTGGTGCTGAGCATTCTCGGGTTCACGCTGCGCGGCGCGTGGATGCTGTCCGGCAGTGCGCTGCTCGAACATCGTCTCACCCGGGTGCTGCCCCATGTGGTCGACAGCCTGCTGCTGCTGTCGGCCATCGCGATGGCGGTGATGATCGGGCAGTACCCTTTCGTCGCCGGCTGGGTCACGGCCAAGGTCATCGGCCTGCTCGCCTACATCGTGCTTGGCGCGGTGGCCTTGCGGCGCGGGCGCACCCTGGCGCTCAGGGCGGCTGCGTTCTTGGCGGCGCTGGCGGTCTATGCGTGGATAGTGTCCGTGGCGCTGCTCAAGAGCCCCGCCGGTTTTCTGGTCTATTTAGGAGCTCACTGACATGAGCGATTCACTGATCCCGGTCGCACCCGGATTCGAAACCCCGCTCGAGATGCTGGAAGCCTGTCACGGCCGCCTGCAGGGGCAGCTCGAGACGCTCGCCCGCCTGGCCGCCTGGCTGCCCGCTCATGGTGCGGACAAGCAGGCACAGCAGGCGGCGAGCGCGGTGATGCGCTACTTCGACCTGGCTGCGGTCAATCACCACATGGACGAGGAAGACGATCTCTTTCCGGTGCTGCTCGCACGGGTCGATGCGCCGCGTCGCGCGCAGCTGCAGGCGCTGATCGACTGGATCCTCGCCGACCATCAGCGCATGTTCGCCGCCTGGGCGCTCATGCGCGAACGTCTGGCGGCGATTGCACAGGGAGAAGCGGCAGAGCTGACCGCGGAGCAGGTCGAGGAATTCGCCAGCCGCTACCATCAGCACATCGCCCGCGAGGAAGGCGAATTGTTGCCCTACGCCCGCGAACTGCTGACTGACGAGGACGTCGCCGCCTTGAGCGAGACCATGGTCGCCCGCCGGCGTCAGGGCTGAGAATGTGCGAATAAACCTACTGCGCGGGCCGATGGCGGTGTTGCGCGGTGCTCGCTCCGCGCTTCAGCCGCCGGCCGGTTGATGGTGCAGCAGCTTTTTCAGGCCGGCGATGTCCAGGATGCGGATGTGTTTCTGCTGCACGGCCACCAGACCGTCTTCCTGGAAGCGCGAGAAGGCGCGTGACACGGTTTCGAGCTTGAGGCCCAGATAAGAGCCGATCTCCTCGCGCGTCATGCGCAGGTGGAACTCGGCCGCCGAGAAGCCGCGCGCGGTGAAGCGCTGCGACATGTTGAGCAGGAAGGCCGCCAGGCGTTCTTCCGCGCGCATCGAGCCGAGCAGCATCATCACGCCGTGGTCGCGTACGATTTCGCGGCTCATGACCTTGTGGAACTGATGCTGCAGGCCTTCGACCTCGCGCGAGAGTTCTTCCAGCTTGCCGTAGGGGATTACGCAGACCTCGCTGTCTTCCAGGGCGATCGCGTTGCAGGTGTGGAACTCGGTGCTGATGCCGTCCAGACCGAGGATCTCGCCGGTCATCTGGAAACCGGTGACCTGCTCGCGGCCGTCTTCGAGCAGCACGTCGGTCTTGAAGGAGCCGGCGCGGATCGCGTAGATCGCCTCGAAGAGGTCGCCGGCGCGGTACAGGTGCTGCTGACGCTTGATCTTGCGACGGGCGCCCACCAGTTCGTCCAGGCGGTCGATCTCGTTTTCCGACATCCCGAACGGCAGGCACAGCTCCTGCAGGTTACACTGAGAGCAGGCGGCCTTGAGGTTTGCCACAGAGATCGGCACCGTCGCCTTCATTTGCAAGATAAACAGCTCCGTCTCTCACCGGGATCAACGGAGCCTCGTTGATCCACGTCAACCACAAAACTACGGCTTTCTGCGATCTTACGGAACAGACTGCCGCCCCGTACGACCATGAGCAATCAGAAAGAACTCGTCTTCGACACCCAGTTGATCCGCCGCTTCGACATCAACGGGCCGCGCTATACGTCCTACCCGACGGCGGATCGCTTCGTCGAAGCCTTTGACGCCAAGGCCTTGCGCGACTGGCTCGCCAAGCGGGCAGTGGGCGGTCTCGGCAAACCGCTTTCATTATACTTCCACATCCCTTTCTGTAACACGATCTGTTACTACTGCGCCTGCAACAAGATCATCACCAAGGATCACGGGCGCTCGGCCAAGTACCTCAAGTACCTGGCCAAGGAGATCGAGATGCAGGCCGCCTGTCTGGGCGGCAGCCGGCAGGTTACCCAGCTGCACCTGGGGGGCGGCACGCCCACCTTCCTGTCGCACGAGGAAATGCACCAGCTGATGGACTCGGTGCGCCAGCACTTCACGCTGGTGCCCAACGGCGAGTATTCCATCGAGGTCGACCCGCGCAAGGTGGACTTCGATACCGTCGAGATGCTCTCCAACCTCGGCTTCAACCGCATGAGCGTCGGCGTGCAGGATTTCGCCCATGACGTGCAGGTCGCGGTCAACCGCGTGCAGAGCTTCGACGAGACCAAGCTGGTGGTCGACGCCGCGCGCGCCACCGGCTTCAAGTCGGTGTCCATGGACCTGATCTACGGCCTGCCCAAGCAGAACATCATCAGCTTCAACCGCACGCTGGAGCAGGTGCTGGAGATCTCTCCCGACCGCATCTCGCTCTACAGCTACGCGCACCTGCCGCAGCTGTTCAAGCCGCAGCGCCGCATCAACTCGGTGGACATGCCCACCGCCGACACCAAGCTGCAGATCCTGCAACTGGCCATCCGCCGGCTCACCGAGGCGGGCTATGTGTACATCGGCATGGACCACTTCGCCAAGCCGGACGACGAGCTCACCATCGCCCAGCGCCAGGGGCGGCTGCACCGCAACTTCCAGGGCTACTCCACCCACGCCGAGTGCGACCTGCTGGCCTTCGGGGTGTCGGCGATCAGCAAGGTGGGGCCGACCTACGCGCAGAACGTCAAGACCCTGGACGAGTACTACGACATCCTCGACCAGGACGAGTTGCCGGTGCTGCGCGGCATCGAGCTTACCGCCGACGACCTGCTGCGCCGCGCGATCATCCAGGCGCTGATGTGCCATTTCGAGGTGTCGATCGAGTCCATCCAGATCGCCCACCTGATCGACTTCAAGGAATACTTCGCCGAGGAACTCGCCGACCTGCGCGAGATGGAGAAGGCCGGCCTGCTGAAGATCGAGGACGACTGGATCAGCGTGCTGCCCCCGGGGCGGCTGCTGGTGCGCGGCATCGCCATGGTGTTCGACCGCTACCTGCGCGCCGACCGCGAGCGGGCGCGCTACTCCAAGGTGATCTGATCCCGCCCCGCGCGGCGTAGAATGCCTGCCCTGATGCATCTTCCGGCTCTTCCGAATGCCTGAAACCGGCTATATCGCCGTCTTCCTCATCGGCCTGCTCGGCGGCACCCACTGCGTGGGCATGTGCGGCGGCATCGTCGGCGCGCTCACCGTGCAGGTGCCCGGGCAGACCCGCCGGCAATGGCCGATCCACCTGGCCTACAACCTCGGGCGCATCACCACCTACACGGTGATCGGCGGCCTGCTCGGCGCGCTCGGTACCGTGGGCATGCTGTACAACGAGGTGATGCCCATCCAGCTGGGCCTGTACGTACTGGCCAACCTGATGCTGGTTGCCCTGGGCTTGTATCTCACCGGCTTTACCCAGTTGCTGGCGCCGGTCGAGCGTGCCGGCCACCACATCTGGCGGCGCGTTCAGCCTTTCACCCGGCGCTTCCTGCCCGCGCGCTCGGTGGCACAGGGCTACCCGCTCGGACTGCTGTGGGGATTCCTGCCCTGCGGACTGGTCTACAGCGTGCTGGCCACCGCGCTGGTGACCGGCTCGGCGACCCGCGGCGCGGGGCTGATGCTCGCCTTCGGCCTCGGTACGCTGCCCAACCTGCTGCTCGCCGGCCTGTTGTTCAAGCGCTTCCGCGACATCACCCGCAACGGCAAGGTGCGTTTCGCTGCCGGCCTGACGGTGCTGGGCTTCGGCGTCTTCGGCCTGTTCCATGCCCCCTCGCTCGGCGGCACCCTGTGGAGTGGCGTGGTCTGCTGAACGGGGCGTTCAGCGTTCTCCGTCCAGGGCCTGCAGGATAGGGCAGGGGGCCGGTGCCTCGGTGTGTTCGCAGCAGTGCACCAAGCCCTTCAGGGCGCTGCGCATGTCTTCCAGCTGGCGGATACGGTTTTCGATGTCGTCGATCTTGGCCTGTGCGAGCGCGCGCGCAGTGTCGCGATCGCGTTCCTCGTCCAGCGCGAGCAGGCCGGCGACCTCGTCCAGGCTGAACCCCAGGGTTTGGGCGCGACGGATGAAACGCAGGCGGGACACCGTCTGCGCGTCGTACACACCGAAAGCGCCCTTGCGGCCAGCCGGGGTGCCGATCAGGCCGCGGCGCTGGTAGTAACGGACCGTCTCGACGCCGACCCCGGCGGCTGAAGCCAGCCGGCCTATGGTCAGACCGGGTTCCGCTGTTGTCGCGTTGCGCGAGGGAAGGGGCGGGCGGGACGTATGCGTGTTCATCAGGGGGTTGACTCCGTACCTTGGTACAGGGTCTAGACTGCCACCATCGACACAGCGTCCGCAAGCGGGACCATCATGAACGATCGCACTCCCATCGACACCACCACCGTCGAACTCCCCATTGCCGGCATGACCTGCGCGGCCTGCGCCACCCGCATCGAAAAGGTGCTCAACCGCATGCCCGGCGTGGAGGCCAGCGTGAATCTCGCGGCAGAGCGGGCCCAGGTACGCCTGTCCGGAGAAACCGCGACGCAGGCGGTGGTCGAGGCCATTCACAAGGCGGGATTCGAGGTGCCGCCCGAGCAGCTCGAGCTGTCGATCTCCGGCATGACCTGCGCCGCCTGCGCCACCCGGCTGGAGAAAGTGCTCAACCGCCTGCCGGGGGTGGAAGCGGCAGTGAACTTCGCCAGCGAGCGGGCGGTGCTGCGCTACCTGCCCGGTGCGATGGACCCGCAGCAGGCCATCGACGCGGTGGCGAAGGCCGGTTTCGGCGCAGTCGAGGCCGGGCTGGATGCGCGCGAACAGGAGCGCGCCCGCCATGCCGAGACCTGGCGGCGCGACCTGCGCATGTTCTGGATTGCCGTGCTGCTGACCCTGCCGCTGGCCGCGCAGATGCCGGCGATGCTGGGCGCTGGCTGGGCGGGCGATGCGCACCACGACGTGATTCCGCGCTGGCTGCAGTTGCTGCTCGCCACCCCGGTGCAGTTCTGGATCGGTGCGCGCTTCTACCGCGGCGCCTGGGCGTCGCTGCGTGGCGGCGGGGCCAACATGGACGTGCTGGTGGCCCTGGGTACCAGCATGGCCTGGCTGTTCAGCACGGCGGTGACCCTGCTCGGCCTGCACGACCAGCATGTGTACTTCGAGGCCTCGGCGATGATCATCACCCTGGTGATGCTCGGCAAGCTGATGGAGGCCCGCGCCAAGGCGCGCACCGGCGCGGCGCTGGATGCGCTGATGCGCCTGCAGCCGAAGATGGCGCGCATCGAGCGCGACGGCCAGCTCGTCGAGCTGCCCGTGGCCGCCGTGCGTCCCGGCGACGTGTTCGTGGTTCGTCCGGGCGATTCGGTGCCGGTCGACGGCGTGGTGTTGTCGGGGCAATCCGCCCTCGACGAAGCCATGCTCACCGGCGAGAGCCTGCCGGTGGACAAGGCCGCCGGCGACAAGGTGTTCGCCGCCACGCTCAACGGCGAGGGCCTGCTGCGCTGCGAGGCGACCGGGGTGGGGGCGTCCACGCTGCTGGCCGGCATCATCCGCATGGTCGCCCAGGCGCAGGGCTCCAAGGCGCCGGTGCAGCGCCTGGCCGACCGCATCTCGGCCGTCTTCGTGCCGGTGGTCGTGGGCCTCGCGCTGCTGACCCTCGCCGGCTGGTGGCTGTGGTCGGGCGACTTCGCCCAGGCCTTGATCAACGCCGTGGCGGTGCTGGTGATCGCCTGCCCGTGCGCGCTCGGGCTGGCGACGCCCACCGCGATCATGGTGGGCACCGGCCAGGGTGCGCGTGCCGGCATGCTGGTGAAGAACGCCGAAGCGCTGGAACTGGCCGAGAAGGTGCGCGTGCTGGCGGTGGACAAGACCGGCACGCTGACCCGGGGCGAGCCCGCGGTGACCGACGTGCTGCCGGCGCCCGGGTGGACGAGCGGGGGCTTGCTGGAGATGGCGGCTGCGGCCGAGCAGGGCAGCGCCCATCCGATTGCGCGGGCGGTACTGGCCCACGCCCAGGCCGAGGGCTTGAGCCTGGCGCCGGTGGAAGCGGTCCGGAGCTTCGGTGGCAAGGGGCTGGAAGGGCGTGTCGAAGGCCGCACGGTGCTGCTGGGTGCCCCGGGTTTCCTTGCTGAGCGCGGGACGGCGGTGCCGGAAGGTTTCTGCGACGAGCTGGCGGCCGGTGGCCGTACGCTGGTGGCGGTGTCGGTGGACGGTGCTTTCGCCGGCGCGCTGGGCGTGGCCGACCAGGTGCGCGAGGACTCGGCCCGCGCGGTGGCGCGCTTGCAGGCTCGCGGTATCGAGGTCGTCATGTTGACCGGCGATCATGCGGCGACAGCGGCGACGATTGCCGCGCAGGTGGGCATTGAGGATTACCGGGCAGGCGTGCTGCCTGGCGACAAGGCGGCGGCGGTGAAGGCCCTGGGCAAGGACGGCAAGCTGGTCGGCATGGCCGGCGACGGCATCAACGACGCGCCCGCGCTGGCCGCGGCCGATGTATCGTTCGCCATCGGCGTGGGGGCCGACGTCGCGGTGGAGGCCGCCGACATCACCCTGGTGCGCAACAGCCTGGACGGGGTGGCCGACGCGATCGACCTGTCGCGCGCCACGCTGGCGAAGATCCGCCAGAATCTGTTCTTTGCCTTCATCTACAACGTGCTCGGCATTCCGCTGGCGGCGCTCGGTTTCCTCAACCCGGTGGTGGCCGGCGCGGCGATGGCGATGAGCTCGGTGTCGGTGGTCAGCAACTCGCTGCTGCTTCGGCGCTGGCGAGCCGGGCGATAGGTTTTGTTCGATGGACCCCAAGGGCTGGAGTGAAAGCGATGAATGAAGTGACGATCAAGGTGGAAGGCATGAGCTGCGGCGGCTGCGTGCGCAACGTGACCGGTGTGCTCAAGGCGCTGGCCGGCGTGAGCGAGGCGGAGGTGTCGCTGGACGGGGCGAGCGCGCGGGTCAGCTACGATCCCGCGCAGGTCACCCCCGAGCAGATGCGCGCGGCGGTCGAGGCGGCCGGCTTCGACTCGCCGGCCTGAGCGCCGGCGCGCAAGGGCGCGGCTCAGCGCCCTTCCAGGCGAAACACGATGGGCACCCGCAGCCAGCTGTCCACCGGCTGGCTGCCGCGTCTTGCCGGCTCGAAGCGCCAGTGGGCGACGGCATCGCGCGCCGCACGGTCGAGCCGCGGGTGGCTGCTGCTCTCGGCGATCTCGATTTCCGCCGCACGTCCGGAGGCCAGCACGTGGACGCGCAGCGTCACCTGGCCTTCTTCCCCCCGGCGTCGCGCGGCGGCGGGATAGCCGGGCGGGGGATTGTGCAGGTAATCGGCGTCGTAACGTGCGGGCGCCAGGGTCTCCGCCTGTTGCCGGCTGGTCGCTGCCACTGCGCTGGTAGTGGGGGCCGGGGCTTGGTCGGCGGGCGGTTGAACCTCTGTTGCCGGATCGGGGGCGGATTCGCCGGGCGGCCGGGCGGCGTGGTCCTCAGGGACCGGTACCACCGCGGCCGGTTCCGGCGCTTGCCGGGGCACGACAGGCGCGTGGCTTGCCGCAGTCGTGACCGGACGGGCGTTCTGCGGCGGCGGTAGCGGACGTGGCTTGGGCGCCTGGGCGGACGGCTTGGGTTTGACGGGTTCCTGCGCTGGCCGGGGGGGCAGGCTGGGCGTCGCCGTCGGTTGGGCGACCGGTGGCGTGAGCAGCTGGACGCTCACCACGCTCTCGGCAGGGCGCGCCTGGGTCAGTGGTTCATCGCCCAGGCCCAGCCAGGCCAGGCCGGCCACGTGCAGGCCTGCGACCAGCGCAAGCCAGCCCCATTGCAGCGGCGGCAGCACGGTGGCGCCATGGGCGCCGCCGGAGGACAGCAGGGAGGGCGTGGGGTTGTTCATCTCGGCCCGCGGAACCAGACTATTGCGCGGGCGGACACGGGCACGAGGCTCGCGACGCGCAGCCGACCCGCAGCGCTTCACACACGGCCGGTGCATGGCGCCGGGCCGCATCATTGGAAGGCCGGTCTCCGGGCTCGGCGCGGAAGGTCTTTCCAGCGCCATACCGTTGCGGGGGCAGCACAGGCCTTGCACCTGTTTCCCGATTCTCCTTCGCGGCGACAGCCGGCGAAGGCACCTTCTATTCAGCGCTGCATTATAGGCGGTGCAGGCTTTCCCGTATAATTTCGCCCACTTTTTCCATGGGAGGGTTGTGTAATGGGCTTCGAAAACGTCCCCGCCGGCAAGGATGTGCCGAACGACATCAACGTCATCATCGAGATTCCGGCGCAGGCCGATCCGATCAAGTTCGAGGTGGACAAGGACAGCGGCGCGGTCTTCGTCGATCGCTTCATGGGCACCTCCATGCGCTACCCGATCAACTACGGCTACGTGCCGCACACCATCGCCGGCGACGGCGACCCGGTGGACGTGCTGGTGGTCACCCCCTTCCCGCTGCTGCCGGGCGTGGTGATCCGCTGCCGTCCGGTCGGCGTGCTGAAGATGGAAGACGAGTCGGGCATGGACGCCAAGGTGGTGGCGGTGCCGGTCTCCAAGCTGACCCCGCTGTACGACAAGGTGCAGACCACCGACGACCTGCCCGAGCTGCTGATGAAGCAGACCGTGCACTTCTTCGAGCACTACAAGGATCTCGAGCCGGGCAAGTGGGTCAAGGTGCTGGGCTGGGGCTCGGTGGACGAGGCCCGCAAGGAAATCACCGACGGCCTGGCCAACGCCGCCAAGTGATCGCCGTGGCCCGGTGAACGCCGGGCAGCAGGATGGAAGGCCCGCCGCGTGCGGGCCTTCGTGCGTCTACGGCCCGCTGCGGAAGGGCGAGCGTTCGGCCAGTTCGTCGAGGTAGAAGCGCACGCCCTTGCGTTCGCGCGCGAGGAAATCGTCCACCGCGTCGCGGAAGCGCGGATCTGCGATCCAGTGCGCCGAGCAGGTGGGTACCGGTTCCAGGCCGCGCGAGAGTTTGTGTTCGCCCTGCGCGCCGCCTTCGAAGCGCGACAGTCCCTGTGCGATGCAGTAGTCGATGGCCTGGTAGTAGCACAGCTCGAAATGCAGGAAGGGCAGCGCCTCGGTCGCGCCCCAGTAGCGCCCGTAGAGCGCCTCGCGGTCGCACAGGAAGAACGCGGCGGCGACCGGTTCGCCCTGCCGTTCGGCGACCAGCAGGCGCACCCCGCCGGGCAGGGCGGCCGCCAGCGCCGGGAAGAATGCCGGGGTCAGATAGGGCGTGGAGCGGTGCAGCGCGTAGGTGAGGCTGTAGCAGCGGTGGAAGAAGGCCCAGTCGGCTGCGCTCGCGCCGTGGCCGTCGAGCCAGCGCAGGCTCAGCCCGTGTGCGGCGGCGCGGCGGCGTTCCTGGCGGATCTTCTTGCGCTTGTCGTGGTTGAGCTGGGCCAGGAAATCTTCGAAGTCGCGGTAGCCGGCGTTGCGCCAGTGGAACTGCACCCCGTGGCGCAGCATCAGCCCGGCTTCGGCCAGCCAGGGGGCTTCTTCATCGGCGGGAAAGAGCAGGTGGAAGGACGACAGGCCGCTGTCGGCAACCGTGTCCAGCACCGCGGCGAGCAGGGCCTTGCGGTCTGCGCCGCTGTGGCCGAGCAGGCGTGCGCCGGGGATGGGTGTGAACGGCACCGCGGCGAGCCACTTCGGGTAGTAGGCCAGCCCGTGGCGGGCATAGGCTTCCGCCCAGGCCCAGTCGAACACGTATTCCCCGTAGGAGTGCTGCTTTTCGTAGAGCGGCATCGCGGCCACCAAGGTGCCGTCGCGCCACAGCGTCGCGTGGCGCGGCAGCCAGCCGCTGCGCCCGCCCACGCAGCCGGTGGCCTCCAGTGCATGCAGGTAGGCGTGCGACAGGCAGGCCTGCGAGCCGGCCAGCGCGTCCCAGTGGGCAGCAGGCAGGTCGCTCAGTCCGTTGAGCAGGCGAAAACGGTCCGCCAAGTTGGTGCCTCCGCGCAGTCGCCCAGTTATTGTGCAACTGCGCAAATCGTTTCCGGGTCAGAGGGTTGGGTGAGCTGTTCCGCTCTTATCCACAGGCTTGCCCACCTTGTCTGTGCAATACTGCATCGCAAGGTCGGCGCGCCGGAAAGGCGGATCACACGGTATAGTTGCGGCCCATGAATACCACGCTTTCGATCGCTGTCGCACAGCTCAATTTCACCGTTGGCGACCTCGTCGGCAACGCCGACCGCATCATCGACGCGCTGGCGCGCGCGCGCGCCGAAGGTGCCGACCTGCTGCTCACCCCGGAACTGGCGCTGTCCGGCTATCCGCCCGAAGACCTGCTGCTGCGGCCGGACTTCTACCGCGCCTGCGCGCGCGAGATCGAACGCATCCTGCCGCATACCCAGGGCATCACCCTGGTCCTCGGCCATCCCGAGGAGCGCGGCCGGCAGCGTTTCAACGCGGCCTCGGTGATCCGCGACGGCGTGGTGCAGGCGGTGTATCACAAGCTCCTGCTGCCCAACTACGAGGTCTTCGACGAAGAGCGCTACTTCGATCCGGGCATGGCGGCGTGCGTGTTCAGCCTCAAGGGCGTCAGCCTGGGCGTGAACATCTGTGCGGACGTATGGGAGCCGGGTCCGGCCGAACTGGCCCGCAAGGCCGGGGCGCAGGCGCTGCTGGTGCTCAACGCCTCGCCCTATCACATGAACAAGCAGGCCAGCCGCTATGAAGTGCTGCGCGCCCGCGTGGCCGTCACCGGCATGCCGGTGCTGTACTGCAACATGGTCGGCGGGCAGGACGAACTGGTGTTCGACGGCGCCTCCTTCGCGCTCGACGGCAAGGGAGGGCTGGCCTGGCAGGTGCCGTCCTTCGACGAGCGGGTGGACGTGGTGCGCTTTGCCGAGGGGCGCTGGTTGCCGGGAGCCAAGGCCGAGCCGCGCACGCTGGAGGCCGAGGTCTACGAGGCGCTCAAGTGGGGGGTGCGCGACTACCTGGGCAAGAACCGCTTCCCTGGCGCGATCATCGGCCTGTCCGGCGGTATCGACTCCGCGCTGACGCTGGCGGTTGCGGTCGATGCGCTCGGCGCCGAGCGGGTGCGCGCGGTGATGATGCCCTCGCCCTACACCGCGCAGATGAGCCTGGACGACTCGCGCGAAATGGTCCGCCGGCTGGGCGTGCGCTACGACGAGATCCCGATCGAGCCGGCGATGCAGGCCTTCGGCGGCCTGCTCGCGGAGCAGTTCGCCGGCCTGCCGGCCGACACCACGGAGGAGAACCTGCAGAGCCGCATCCGCGGGATGATCCTGATGGCGCTGTCCAACAAGACCGGCGCCATCGTGCTGACCACCGGCAACAAGAGCGAGATGGCCACCGGCTATGCCACGCTGTACGGCGACATGGCCGGCGGTTTCGCGGTGCTCAAGGATCTGTACAAGACCTTCGTGTTCCGGCTTTCGCGCTGGCGCAACACCCAGGGCGAGGTGATCCCGCCCAACATCATCGCCCGCCCGCCATCCGCCGAACTCAAGCCCGACCAGACCGACCAGGACACGCTGCCGCCCTACGACGTGCTCGACGCGATCATCCAGGCCTACATGGAGCGCGACGAGTCGCCGCGCGAGATCATCGCCGCCGGCTATCCGGAAGAGGACGTACGGCGCACCGTGGCGATGCTCAAGCGCAACGAATACAAGCGCCGCCAGGCGCCGGTGGGCATCCGCGTGACCCGCCGCGGCTTCGGCAGGGACTGGCGTTATCCGATAACATCGCGCTACCAGGACGAATTCTGAGCGCCGGCGGCCGACCGCCCGGCGAGCCCGCAACCGAACAATGAGGATTTCCCGATGAAGAAGATCGAAGCCGTCATCAAGCCCTTCAAGCTCGACGAGGTGCGCGAGGCGCTCTCCGAAGTGGGCATCACCGGCCTGACCGTGACCGAGGTCAAGGGCTTCGGCCGCCAGAAGGGCCATACCGAGCTGTATCGAGGCGCCGAGTACGTGGTGGACTTCCTGCCCAAGATCAAGGTCGAGATCGTCATCGGCGACGACCTGGTGGAGCAGGCCACCGAGGCTATCATCAAGGCCGCGCGTACCGGCAAGATCGGCGACGGCAAGATCTTCGTGATGCCGGTCGAGCAGGTGGTGCGCATCCGCACCGGCGAGACCGACGAAGCGGCGATCTGAGCGCCGTTCAGCGTCAGGCTCCATTCGTAGGAGCGGCCTTGGCTGCGATGAGGCGTGCGGAAAACGAAGGCTGCAATCGCGGCCAAGGCCGCTCCTACACGCCCTGAGTCTTGTCCCGGGCGCCGCCCGGCGCCCGCAGCAACACCAGCAGCGCACCGGAACCGCCGGCATGCGGGCCGGCCTGGCAGAAGGCGAGGATCTCCTCGCGCTGCGCCAGCCAGCCGCGCGAGAGCTGCTTGAGGATCGATACCCGTCCCGGCGATCCCAGTCCCTTGCCATGAATCACCCGCACGCAGCGCCGCCCGCGCTGCAGGCTGGCCTGCAGGAAGCGGCCGAGCGCCTCGCGCGCCTCGTCGCGGGTCAGGCCGTGCAGGTCGACTTCGCCCTGCAGCACCCAGCGCCCGCGACGCAGGTCGCTGAGAACACGGCGCGGCAGACCGGGGCGCAGGAAGGCGGCTTCCTCGCCGATGTCCAGGCGATCTTCGAAACTGAGCGGGGTGTGCAGCGACTCGTGCAGCGTGGCCGACTCGTCGGCGTGGCGGCGCAAGGGCAGGGGGGGCGGTGGCGTGGCGCCGGTCTCCACGCGCGCGTGGCGCGCCGCCAGCGGCTGGACTTCGCTCATGGCGCTGCGAAACAGCGCGCGTTCGTCGGCGCTGGGGCCAGTGGGAGGCGGCGGCTCCTCCGCCGGGGCGGGTGGGGCGGTCTGCTTGTGGCGGTCCCGGGCTGCTTCCCAGGCGCGCATCAGCGGACTTTGCGGCTTCTTGCGCAGCGCCTTCAGGTCGGCGAGGGCGCGCAGCGGCGCCGGCTGCGCGTCGCCGGCCGCCGCCGCGGGCCGTTCCGGCGGGCGGGGGCGGGCGCGGCGCGACATGACGGGACTCAGCTCACGTTGCCGAGCGCATCCAGGTAGCGTTCGGCGTCGAGCGCGGCCATGCAGCCGGTGCCGGCCGAGGTGACCGCCTGGCGGTAAATGTGGTCCTGCACGTCGCCGGCGGCGAACACGCCGGGAATGCTGGTCTGCGTGGCATTGCCCTCACGTCCGCCCTGGGTGATCAGGTAGCCGTTCTCCATCTCCAGTTGACCTTCGAAGATGTCGGTGTTGGGCTTGTGGCCGATGGCGATGAACACGCCCTGCAGGGCGACGTCGCGGGTGGCGTCGGTCTTGAGGTCGCGGATGCGCATCCCGGTCACGCCGGTGTTGTCGCCCAGTACCTCGTCCAGCGCGGAGTCCAGGGCCAGCTCGATCTTGCCGGCGGCGACCTTCTCCATGAGCTTGTCGACCATGATCTTCTCGGCGCGGAACTTGTCGCGCCGGTGCACCAGGGTCACCTTCTTGGCGATGTTGGCGAGATACAGCGCCTCTTCCACCGCGGTATTGCCGCCGCCGATCACCGCGACGTCCTGGTTCTTGTAGAAGAAACCGTCGCAGGTGGCGCAGGCCGACACGCCGCGCCCGGAGAATTTCTCTTCCGAGGGCAGGCCGAGGTACTTGGCGGTGGCGCCGGTGGCGATGATCAGCGCGTCGCAGGTGTACTCGCCGGCGTCGCCGATCAGGCGGAAGGGGCGCTCCTGCAGCTTCGCGGTGTGGATGTGGTCGAAGATCATCTCGGTGTTGAAGCGCTCCGCGTGCTTCTGGAAACGCGCCATCAGGTCCGGGCCCATCACGCCGTCGGCATCGGCCGGCCAGTTGTCCACCTCGGTGGTGGTCATCAGCTGGCCGCCCTGCGCAAGCCCGGTGATCAGCACCGGGTCGAGGTTGGCGCGTGCGGCGTAGACGGCAGCGGTGTAGCCGGCCGGGCCGGAACCGAGGATGAGCAGGCGGGCGTGCTTGGTGGTCATGGTGGCGTTGCCTTCGGTCGTGTTGCGGATCGCGGGATTATAGCCGAGCGTCCGCACGCCCCGTTCAATGGGGGTGATAGCTTCATGCGATCACAATTCTTCAATCGCCGGAGTGGCGGCTATTTTTTAGTGGCGCCGGGATTGTCGTCCGTCATAGATGTTCGTCTATACTCCGTGACACCGATCACGCTGCAGCCATTGTTTCGCAGAGCATGCCCCACGGAGACCTCATGAGCCAGCCGACCGCCGTTTCCACCATCGCCTTGAAGACCTTCTCCCTGTTCCAGGGCTTGTCCGACGAGGTCCTCTCCACGGTGGCGCACTGTTCGATGATGCGGCGCTTTCCGCGCGGGCAGGCGGTGGTGCTCGCAGGCGACCGCAGCGACTTCGTTTATTTCGTGCTGACCGGCAGCCTCAAGGTGGTGGTCAGCGACGAGGACGGGCGCGAGGTGATCCTGTCCATTCTCGGCCAGGGCGAGTTGTTCGGCGAGATGGCGATCTTCGGCGAGCAGCCGCGCTCGGCCTCGGTGGTGGCGGTCACGCCCTCCGACCTGGTGATGATCCCCAAGCAGGATTTCCGCCAGATCATGAAGGACAACTTCGAGGTCGCCTGGCGCATCATGTGCAATCTGGCCGAGCGCCTGCGCAACGCCGACCGCAAGATCGAGAGCCTGGCCCTGATGGACGTGTACGGCCGGGTGGCGCGTCTGCTGCTGGAAATGGCCGAGGAACACGGCGGCGAGATGATCGTGGTGCGCAAGATCTCCAAGCAGGACATCGCCAAGATGATCGGCGCCTCGCGCGAGATGGTCAGCAGGGTGATGAAGGATCTCAGCGTCCAGGGGCTGATCGAGGAAGGCGAGCGCGGCATCGTGCTGCGCGAGCGCCTCAACGACGTCTGAGCGCCGGCCCGGCGGCATGTCCGGGTCGCCATTGTTACCGCCGGCAACCGTGAGGGTGAGGGAAGGCCCGTTCGCATATAATCGGCTGCCGACCCTGCCACCGGATTCGCCCGGCGCCCCTTTCTGATGCTGTCCCGTTCCGCTTCACGTTCCCAACCGCTTCCCGAGAAGATTTCGCTCCTGCTGCAGGAGGCGAAGTGGCTCGCGCTCGGCGTGCTGTCGCTGTACATCGGCCTGATCCTGCTCGGCTACAGCAAGACCGACCCGGGCTGGTCGCATGCGGCCGAAGTCGCGCGCGTGAGCAATCCCGGCGGGCGCTTCGGCGCATGGCTGGCGGACCTGCTGTTCTACCTGTTCGGGCTCTCCGCCTGGTGGTGGGTGATCTTTCTCGGATACGGGCTGGCCTGGGGTTTTCGCCGTTTGCGCCATGCCTACCAGGCGGACCGGCGTTCCTTCTTCATCGTCCTGGCCGGTTTCTTCGTGGTGCTGCTGAGCAGCAGCGCGCTCGAGTCCCTGCGTTTCCATACGCATGGCGCCGCGCTGCCGCTGGCGCCTGGCGGGCTGGTCGGCGTGGAACTGGGCGCCGCGGTGCAACGCTATCTGGGTTTCACCGGCGGCACGCTGATGTTGCTGGCCCTGCTCGCCTCGGGCCTGTCGCTGTTCTCCGGCATCTCCTGGTTCACCGTGATCGAGCGGGTCGGTCTGGGACTGGAGCAGGCCTGGTTGGCTGCCCAGCATGCCTACTACACCTGGCAGGACCGTCGGGCCGGCCGCGAACTCGCGCAGAAGCGCGAGGCGGTGGTCGAGACCAAGCGTCGCAAGACGGTGGAGGCGCCGCCGCCGCAACTGCGCATCGAGCCGGCGGTGGTCGAGGTGCCCAAGTCCGAGCGCGTGCAGAAGGAGCGCCAGCAGACCCTGTTTGCCGACCACGCGGAAGGCGGGCTGCCGCCGCTCGCGCTGCTCGACGAACCGGCCGGCAACGGCGAGCCGCCGTCGGCCGAATCGCTGGCCTTCACCTCGCGGCTGATCGAATCCAAGCTCGGCGAGTTCGGCGTCGAGGTCAAGGTGCTGGCCGCCTATCCGGGCCCGGTGATCACCCGCTACGAGATCGAGCCGGCCACCGGGGTAAAGGGCAGCCAGGTGGTCAATCTGGCCAAGGATCTCGCCCGCGCACTGTCGCTGATTTCCATCCGCGTGGTCGAGACGGTGCCGGGCAAGTCATGCATGGCGCTGGAACTGCCCAACCCCAAGCGCCAGACCGTGCGCCTGTCGGAGATCGTCGGCTCCAAGGTCTTCCACGACATGCATTCGCCGCTCACCGTGGTGCTCGGCAAGGACATCGGCGGCCTGCCGGTGGTGGCCGACCTCGCCAAGATGCCGCACCTGCTGGTGGCCGGCACCACCGGTTCGGGCAAGTCTGTGGGCATCAACGCGATGATCCTGTCGCTGCTCTACAAGAGCGAGCCCGAGCGGGTGCGGCTGATCATGGTCGACCCGAAGATGCTGGAGCTGTCCATCTACGAAGGCATCCCGCACCTGCTCGCGCCGGTGGTCACCGACATGAAGCACGCCGCCAACGCGCTGAACTGGTGCGTGGTGGAGATGGACAAGCGCTACAAGCTGATGGCCGCGGTCGGCGTGCGCAACCTGGCGGGCTTCAACAAGGCGGTGGCGGAGGCGGCCAAGGCCGGCGCGCCGCTCACCAATCCGTTCTCGATCACCCCGGAGAGCCCGGAGCCGATCGAGCAACTGCCGCACATCGTGGTGGTGGTGGACGAGCTCGCCGACCTGATGATGGTGGCGGGCAAGAAGATCGAAGAGTTGATTGCCCGCCTGGCGCAGAAGGCGCGCGCGGCCGGCATCCATCTCATCCTTGCCACCCAGCGCCCCTCGGTGGACGTGATTACCGGCCTGATCAAGGCCAACGTGCCGACCCGCATCGCCTTCCAGGTCTCCAGCAAGATCGACTCGCGCACCATCCTCGACCAGATGGGCGCCGAGGCCCTGCTGGGCATGGGCGACATGCTCTACCTGCCGCCGGGCACCGGCCTGCCGGTGCGGGTGCACGGTGCCTTCGTTGCCGACGAGGAAGTGCACAAGGTGGTCGAACACCTCAAGAAGATGGGGCCGCCGGATTACGTGGAAGGCATCCTCTCCGCGCCCGAGGACGACATGGAGGCCGCGCTGGGCGGTGGCGGCGGCGAGGGCGGCGACGAGGCCGATCCGCTCTACGACCAGGCCGTCGAAGTGGTCGTCAAGACCCGGCGGCCGTCGATCTCCCTGGTGCAGCGCCACCTGCGCATCGGCTACAACCGTGCCGCGCGCCTGATCGAGCAGATGGAGCGCGCCGGACTGGTGAGCGCCATGGGCAGCAACGGCAACCGTGAAGTGATCGTTCCGCCCAAGGAGGGCGACTGAGATGTTTCTTCCTAGACGCGCGGCACTCGCTCGCCTGGCGGGCTGTGCCGTGCTGGCCGTGGCGGCGGCGCTCCCCGCGGGCGGTGCGCTGGCGGCCGACGGCATCGCCCAGCTGCGGCGCTTTGTCGCCGAGATCCGCCATGCGCAGGGCGAATTCGAACAGACCGTGCATTCGACTTCCGGGCGCAAGCCGCAACAGGCCAGCGGGCAGTTCGCCTTCTCCCGCCCGGGGCGCTTCCGCTGGAGCTACGACACTCCCTACCAGCAGCTGCTGGTGGGCGACGGCGAGCGCCTGTGGTCCTGGGACCGCGACCTCGCCCAGGTCACCGTGCGGCCGCTGGGCGATGCGCTCGGCAGCACGCCGGCCGCGGTGCTGGTCGGCAGCAGCGATTTCGAATCGGCCTTCGAACTCTCCGACGGCGGCGCCTCCGACGGCCTCGCCTGGGTGGTGGCGCGCCCCCGCCACGCGGACAGCGGCTTCGAGTCGATGCGCCTGGGCCTGGCCGACGGAACGCTGCGGCGCATGGAGATGCGCGACAGCTTCGGCCAGAACACGGTGATCGTATTCACCCGCCTGGCCGCGGTCGGCGCCATAGACCCGCAGTTGTTCCGCTTCACGCCGCCGCCCGGGGCCGACGTGATCGGCCAGTGACGCCGGCACGACGATGAGCGACCTGTTCGAGGCGCTGGAGCCGCCGCGCGTACCCCTGGCCGAACGGCTGCGTCCGAAGACGCTGGACGAGGTGGCCGGTCAGCAGCACCTGCTGGGGCCGGGCAAGCCGCTGCGTCTCGCCTTCGAATCCGGCAAGCCGCACTCGATGATCCTGTGGGGGCCGCCGGGCGTGGGCAAGACCACGCTGGCGCGCCTCATGGCACAGGGTTTCAACGCGGAGTTCGTTGCGCTCTCGGCGGTGTTCTCCGGCGTCAAGGAGATCCGCGAGGCGATTGCCCAGGCGCAGGCCGCCAAGGCGCGCGGGCGCCACACCATCCTCTTCGTCGACGAGGTGCACCGCTTCAACAAGGCCCAGCAGGACGCCTTCCTGCCCTTCGTGGAGCAGGGGCTGGTGACCTTCATCGGCGCCACCACCGAGAATCCGTCCTTCGAGGTCAATTCCGCGCTGCTGTCGCGGGCCGCGGTGTACGTGCTCGAATCGCTGGACGCCGAGGCGATGCGCGGGCTGTTCGAGCGTGCGCGTGCAGCCGCCTGCGCGGAGCTGCCCTTCGACGATGACGCGCGCGACCGCCTGGTCGGCTTTGCCGATGGCGACGCGCGCCGGCTGATGAACCTGGTCGAACAGCTCCAGGTGGCGGCGGAAACCGCCGGGGTCGATACCGTTTCCGCGGACTTCGTCGACCAGGCGCTGTCGCGCAACCTGCGTCGCTTCGACAAGGGCGGCGAGGCCTTCTACGACCAGATCTCGGCGCTGCACAAGTCGGTGCGCGGCTCGCACCCGGACGCCGCGCTGTACTGGCTGTGCCGCATGCTGGACGGCGGCGCCGATCCGCATTACCTGGGGCGGCGGCTGGTGCGCATGGCGGTGGAGGACATCGGCCTGGCCGATCCGCGCGCGCTGGAGATCGCGCTCAATGCCTGCACCACCTACGAGCGCCTGGGCTCACCCGAAGGCGAACTCGCGCTGGCGCAGGCCACGGTGTTCCTGGCCAGCGCGGCCAAGTCCAACGCGGTGTACAAGGCCTATAATGCCGCCCGTGCCTTCGTGGCCGCCGACGAGTCGCGCCCGGTGCCCTTGCACCTGCGCAACGCGCCGACCCGGCTGATGAAGGAACTGGGCTACGGCAAGGCCTACCGCTACGCACATGACGAACCCGAAGCCTACGCCGCGGGGGAGAGCTACCTGCCCGAGGGCATGGCCGAGCCCGGCTGGTACCGGCCGACCCCGCGCGGGTTGGAGGCGCGGATTGCCGAAAAGCTCGCGAGGCTGCGCGAACTGGATGCCGCTGCGGGCGAGCCGTCCGACGAGGACGGGCCGCCGTCGCGACGCAGTCGTTGAGGCAGGGGCGGGCGTGTCAGTGCTGCAGGGGATGGTCGGCCATGAAGCGTGCGCAGAGGTTGCGCGCCTGTTCGGCCTTTTCCAGATCGCCGCGCTCGGTGGCGCGCTCGATCAGGTCGAGCATGTAGTTGGTCAGCAGCAGCACCCCTTCGGGGGTCTGCACCAGTCCGCAAGCCATCTGCGCGGCCGCGGCGTCGGGGATGTCTTCATGTTCGGCGATCAGTGCCACTTCGTCTTCGGTAAGATCGCAGTAATCGAGGCAGTCCCGGATAGATAGCATCTGTTTCTCCTCCTGTTCTCTGGGGCCGTCTGCGCGGCTTGCTCAACATCTTAAGCCTATGTGATCGGGAGCCGTTTGCAAGAAATGTTTCGCCATGCAATGTGATGCAAGCGATTGTTTTGTTTAATTAAATTTGTGCTGTGCGACATGAGTTCCCGTGCTCTGGAAAGGCTTTGCAAGCATGGGGATGGCGTACGATATTCAGAGCCGGCTTCAGCTCCCGGCGCCATGTCGATGAATTGAAAGACTATCCGGAAATCTTCCCATGCTCGATGTACAACTTCTCCGTTCCCAGTTCGACCAGGTCGCCCAGCGACTCGCCACCCGCGGCCTCACCCTGGATGCCGCCGCCTTCCAGGCCATGGAAGACGAGCGCAAGCGCCTGCAGACCCGCACCCAGGAGCTGCAGGCGCGGCGCAACGCCCTGTCCAAGGAGATCGGCAAGCTGAAGGGCCGCGGCGAGGACGCCTCTGCGGTGATGGCCGAGGTCGGTCAGCTGGGCGACGAACTGAAGGCCTGCGAACAGGCGCTGCCCGGCCTGCTGGAACGCATCGGCGAGTTTGCCGCCGGCCTGCCCAACCTGCCGCACGAGAGCGTGCCGGAAGGGCGCGACGAGAGCGCCAACGTCGAGGTGCGCCGCTGGGGCACGCCGCGCAGCTTCGAGTTCGCGCCGCGCGACCATGTGGACCTCGGCGCGCCGCTGGGGCTGGACTTCGAGACCGGCGCGCGCCTCTCGGGCTCGCGCTTCACCTTCATGCGCGGGCAGATCGCCCGCCTGCACCGCGCGCTCGCGCAGTTCATGCTCGACGTGCAGACCACCGAGCACGGCTACACCGAGTGCTACACGCCCTACATCGTCAATCGCGAGGTGCTGGTGGGCACCGGCCAGCTGCCCAAGTTCAAGGAAGACATGTTCTGGGTGCTGCGCGGCGGCGACGAGGAGGGGGCCGAGCAGTACCTCATCTCCACCTCCGAGATCCCGCTGACCAACACGGTGCGCGAACAGGTGCTGCCGATGGATGCCCTGCCGCTGCGCTTCACCGCGCACAGCCCCTGCTTCCGCTCGGAAGCGGGCAGCGCCGGGCGCGACACCCGCGGCATGATCCGCCAGCACCAGTTCGACAAGGTCGAGATGGTGCAGATCGTGCACCCCGAGAAGAGCTACGAGGCGCTCGAGGAGATGGTCGGCCACGCCGAGGCCATCCTGCAGAAGCTCGGCCTGCCCTACCGCGTGGTGGCGCTGTGCACCGGCGACATGGGTTTCTCGGCGGCCAAGACCTACGACCTGGAAGTGTGGCTGCCGGCGCAGGACACCTACCGCGAGATCTCCAGCTGCTCCAACTGCGAGGACTTCCAGGCCCGCCGCATGCAGGCGCGCTTCAAGAACGCGCAGGGCAAGAATGAGCTGGTGCACACCCTCAACGGTTCAGGGCTGGCAGTCGGTCGCACGCTGGTCGCTGTGCTGGAGAACTACCAGCAGGCCGACGGTTCGATCGCCATCCCGTCCGCGCTGGTGCCCTACATGGGCGGCGTGGAAGTGCTGCGCGCCGCGGGCTGACCGCGCCACGCGCTCAGTCGTTGCGGCTCAGTCTCAGGCCGCGCGGCTGCAGCGGCGGCACGTAAGGCGGTTCGATGCGGGTGAGGATGTCGTAGTAGTTGCGGATGTTCTCGGTCATGATCACCGCCTCGCCGCCGCGTGCCGCACCCGCCTTGAGGCGCGCAGCGTATTCCGGGCGGGAGAGCAGCGGCAGCACCGTCTTCAGGCCCCACCACGAAGTGTGGTCGCGCTTCATGGTGCGTGCGATCGCCCGGGCGCCTCGCAGGTGGCCCATGCCCAGGTTGTAGGCGGCGGTGGCCATCCAGGTGCGGTCGGGCTCCTCGACCTCGTCGGGCAACTGGTCGCGCAGCATCGCCAGATAGCGCGCGCCGCCCAGGATGCTGTCGCGCGGCTCCAGGCGGTCGCGTACCCCGAGGCGGTCGGCGGTCTCGACGGTCAGCATCATCATGCCGCGCACCCCGGTGCGCGAGGTGGCCAGCGGGTCCCACTGCGATTCCTGATAGGCCAGTGCCGCCAGCAGGCGCCAGTCGATACCCGTGCGTGTCTGGGCTTCCTGGAAGTGCGGGCGGTAGAGCGGCAGGCGCTCGCGGACGCGGCTGAGGAAACCGTTGATGTCCGAGTTGCGCAGGCGGCGTACATGGCCGAAATAGCGGTCGGCCACACGGGCCAGCTGGCCGCTCTCGCTCGATCCGGCGAGAAATGACTCCACCTCGCCGGCCAGCGGGTCAGCCGGTTCCAGCGGCAGCGCCCAGGCGATGTGCGACTTCAGCGGGAGATCCCAGGCTACCGTGAGTTCGGGAAAGACACGCTGGGCGATGGCGAAGTGCAGCCGGTCGGTCGCCACCAGATCCAGTTTGCCCTCCGCAGCCTGCTCCAGCAGGGCCTGGTCGCCGTCGGCCACCGGTACATGCAGGTTGAGCCCGAGGACGCGCTTGCGCAGGCGCTCAAGCTTGTCGACCGGTAGCGAGCCCCGCCGCGCCGACACCATGCGCCCCGTCAGTTCGGCCTCGCTGCGGATCGTCCCGCGCTCCGCGCGTCCAACCAGCACGTAGTCCACCTCGCGCAGTGACGCCGACCAGCGCAGCGGCAGGAGGTCGTTGCGTGCCAGCCCCGCGGCCGCCAGATGCACTTCGCCGTCGATGACCGCGCGCAGCATCTGCGTCACGTCCGGATAGACGATGAAGCTGACCGGCACCTGCAACCGCTCGCCGAGTTCCAGCAGGAGATCGTGCTCGAAGCCGGAGCTGCCTTCCTCGTCCTGGCGGAAGGAGATGGCGTCGTGACGGGTCGCCACGCGCAGTTCGCCCAGCGTGCGGAAGTCCGGGATGCGCGGCGCATCCGCGGGAGTACAGCCCGTGAGCAGGGCGGTAAGCAGGATCAGGATCGGCAGTCGCACGGGCTCTATCCGAATGTCGGGCGACGCGATTGTCTGTGAGCATGCGGATCCGGGCAACCGCGTAAGTCAAATTTAGACGGCGGTGGCGTGTCGCGACGGGCACTTGTGCGCAGGCAGTGCTATATTAGCCGGCTCTAAATTAAGGAGAGCTCCTCATGTCCGGCAAGTCCTTCGTGCAGATCACCAACGACGTTTCCAAAGCCCTCGAGGCCTTGCGTGCCGAGGCGCCCGAAACCATGCAGGGTTTCGGCGCCATGGCCAAGGGAGCCCTCAAGGAAGGTGCGGTTTCGGCCCTGCACAAGGAGCTGATCGCGCTCGCCATCGGCGTGGCCTCCCGTTGCGACGCCTGCATCGGCTTCCACGTCAAGGCGCTGATCCGCCTCGGGGTGACCCGCGAGCAACTGATGGAAACCCTGGCCGTGTGCGCCTACATGGGCGGCGGCCCCACCCTGATGTACGCGGCCGAAGCAGTGCGTGCCTACGAGGAACTGCTGCCGCGTACCGCCAAGGCCAGCGCGACCGCCTGAGGCAGATGAAGGTGTTGCGGGGCTGGTGCAATTCGCCGAGCTTGTGCGTATAATGCGCCCTCCCGCAAATGCGGCATGTGCGGGAAAGCGGAGAGGTACCGAAGCGGTCATAACGGCGCCGACTCGAAATCGGATGGTCAGGGAAACCTGGCACGGGGGTTCGAATCCCCCCCTCTCCGCCATGTCTTCGTAAGCTGTTGAAGTTAAGGAATTCGCCTTTAGAGCAAGGCGTTTTTACCCAGAACTTCTACACAACGCTTATACACATTGGCAGAGTTCAGCTTCATGAGCTTCCTAGCTCCCTATACTCGGGATCAGGAACTTCAAAGCGATGCCAATGCTCCCCACCGGGCTCCAACGCCACCGCACTTCCGGCACGTACTACCTTCGCCGGCGTATTCCGACTGACCTGCTCAGCTGCTACCGCGGCAGAAAAGAGGTCGTCTTCTCGCTCCGAACCAAGGACTACCGCACGGCGCTCGAACGGCACCGTAACGAAGAGTCGCGTCTGACCGCCGAGTGGAACCAGAAGCGCCAGCACTTGGCCGACAGCGCTGCGCGCGAACAAGTCCAGGCGCTTGTTCGTATCGACGCCCTGACACCCGAAGCCATCGACGCCATCTGCAAGCATGCGGAGGCGGCCAGCCTTGCCGGTGACGAAGCGCGGCGTGAAAGCGAGACGCCCTACACGCTCGAGGAGATCGAGGACTACCGGGGCGGGTATGCCGAGGCCAACTCCCTCCTCAAGGCCGCAGTGGCCCTTGGCGACCATGACTTCCTGCGCGGCCCGCTCGAGCAGTTCCTGCAACTCTACAGGTACCGGGTCAACGCCTCTGATGCCGAGATGCGGCGACTGGCGCTGGCCTACGGCCGTGCAGCCATTCGGACGAACGAAAAGCTGCTGAACCGCTACGAGGGCAAGGACGAGCCCACGCCGACGCTAGCCCGTCAGCTCGGCACGCCGATGCTATCGGAGGTCACCCAGGCCTATCTCGAGTACTACAAGAAGCTCGACAAGCCGGCGATGCTCCGCAAGGTCAATACGGTAATGCCCCTGTTGCTAGATATCGTCGGTGACAAACCGATCGGCTCACTCAGGCAAACCGACCTCGAAGACTACTTCGAAGCGGTCCAGCGTCTGCCGCCGCGGTGGAAGGATGTTTGTCGTCAGGAGGGCATCTCTGCCCGTGAGCTTGCCGCGCAACACCGCGCTGAAATGAGCAAGGGCACGTTCGACGGCACCTATCTCGCCGCCATGGCCCCCTTCCTAAGGTACTGTCGCCGCAAGTGGCAGGACCAGGGATGGCCCATGAGCCTCACCACCGAAGGCGTCCAGTACATCGGGACCCGCAGGGAGTCCGAAGGCGGGCAGCGTCATTTCGAGCAGGATGAACTCAAGCGCCTCTTTGAGGGTGCCGAGATGGCCGCCTTTGCGCGAGACACCTCGCAGGCGCACAAATTCTGGCTTCCGCACCTTGGCCTGTTTACAGGAGCTCGGGTCAACGAAATCTGCCAGCTCAATCCCCAGACTGATATTCGTGCGGATGTTCGATCCGGCGTGTGGTTCCTCGACATCACCGACGACTCGGAGAGCCACAAGCACGTCGAGAAGTCGGTGAAGACGGCAGGGTCCAGACGCAAGGTTCCGATTCACCCGAAGCTGCTTGAGCTCGGATTCCTGCAGTACGTCGAGCGCGTCAAGGCGCTGGGTCATACGCTGCTCTTTCCCAACTTCACACCGGTGGCCGGCAAGGCGTCACCCAAGGCCAGGTTGTGGTTCAGCAATTTCCTGCGCGACATCGGCCTGCGGGACGAAACACCCAATGCCCGTATTGTCGGCATGCACGCTTTCCGTTCCACGCTTCTTCACCAAGCGATGGTGCAGGGCGTGGTCAATGCCGAGGCGATCACAGGCCACACCAGCAACGTCACCAGCATCGAGAAGATTCAGGACGGGCAGCTGGACCAGGATGCCTCGCCTGTGGTGAAGAAGTACCGCGGAGAACTGCCTGTGGACAAGAAGCTGGAAATACTGGCACGCATTGCCTACGACATCGCGTTCCATCTTCCGGCCGCGCCAGGGGTGGCTGACTAGCTCTGTGCGATTGAGCGCCGCCGCGAGCTGCATGCGCTCAGGGTTGGGCAGCCAGCGTTGTGCCTAGAGCAGAGGCAATCACTGCTCGTGGTAGCGCGAATAGCCAGCGAATCATGGCGTCTCAACGGAGGAACGACCGATCTTCGGTCTGAACGGTCATTCAAGTCTCGCCGCTGAGAGACTGCACTGCGGTGAGCAGCAGCCGTTTGTCGCGAGGCCGGACAGAAGCCCCGACTTGGTGAGCGAGAGGGAGAAATCTAGCGATCGTCCTCAGCGCTCACGGCATAGAGCCACCGAGCCAGACTTAGCTACGCCGAGCCGCGACGCATCGATCAACTCACAAGCTAGTCGAAGCAGGCGCTACCCGCCTCAAGACAGCGGCAAGCATGTTCGACTAAACTAGCCCCGCTAGGCACCGTTACGTAGAGCTACTCGCTGACTGCCGCCCCATGACGTACCGATGAGAGTACATTGAGCCCGATTCAACACGATAGCCCGCGCCGGGATCTAGCCGAGACTGGCAACAAGAGCCATGGACGCCCATTCCTCCGGTGGGCCGGGAGCAAGCGAAAACTAATCCCCGTCCTTCAAGAGTATTGGAGCGACTCGTATGGCCGATACGTGGAGCCGTTCATGGGTTCAGCGTGTTTATTCTTTCACTTAGATCCGAGTGCGGGATTACTAGGCGACATCAACGCAGAACTCGTCGAGTGCTTTTGTCAGGTACGCGCAGACCCGCAAGCCGTTCACGAGGAATTGGCCACTTATGGACATGGTTCTGATTTTTTCTATCAGCTACGCGAAAAGATTCCAGAAGAACTGACACCAGTTCAACGTGCTGCGAGATTTATCTATTTAACGCGGTACTGCTTTAACGGCCTATACCGGACGAACCAATTGGGACGCTTCAACGTGCCGTTCGGCGGTACGCGAACAGGAAAACTTCCGACTCTTGAGCAGTTAACGTTCGCCGCAAAAAAGCTCAACTCGGCAGAGTTAATTTGCTCCGACTTTCTAGGCACAATCGAACGCGTCCAACCCAATGATTTCGTTTACCTGGATCCGCCATACTGGGTAGAAGGGAAGCGACGAACGAATCAATATGGACCAAAGACCTTCTGCAAAGACGATCTCAGCAGACTTAAAGCTGCTCTGGAGCATATTCACGAGCAAGGCGCGCATTTCGTACTGAGCTACGAGGACTGCGACGAGGCTAGAGAGATCAGCGGTTCATGGCACGTAAAGCAAGTACCCGTTAGAAGAAACGTCGCTGGCTTTTCGCAGCACCGAAAGATAGAACACGAGATGATCGCAACGAACATTGCATAGTTATGACAAATCGTCGTATCGCTGTGATCAGCGACATCCATATCGGCCCCTTGGCTCGGAGCCGCGATCTTCTGCCGCCGGGTATGTCGAGCCCAATTGCGCGAGACGAGGAATTTATCGTGCAATTTGAAAAGTTCGTACGATCGAAAGACCTCGTAGCCGATTTTCTCGCTATTGCCGGCGACCTCTCGTGCAAAGCGAAGCCGGAGGAGTTCGAACATGCTTCTAGAGTAATTGAGAGGATTGCCGGTATTCTAACGGTTCCGATGGACCGAGTTATGTACGTTCCCGGCAATCACGACGTCGATTGGACCGTCTTGCAGTTGGCCGACCCTTCGGCAGGGCCAACAACGAGAGATCTTAGATGGCGGCAGCGCTATGCCCCCATCACGGAGACTGATAATCTGTTCGCAAGGCGGACTCAAGTCTCATTTACTGGTCAATTATTCACCCCCCCCTTTGTTGGTTATTGGAGGTACGGTGAAGCGCTATTCGCAGCGGTAAATTCGGCCGCACACGATCGTCCGACCGAGGAAGTTCATCATGGCTTTATTCGAGAGGAAGCGGTCGAATGGCTTGGTGAGAACATTCCCACTCGTGATAGTGATAATGAACTTCGCTGTCTCATTCTTCACCATCATCTGTCCCCTCATGCAAATCTTGGAAACGAAGCACGAGACTTCTCGACTTGCCAGAATGCGGACCGGCTGCTTGCCGTCCTACGGAAACTCGACTTTGATCTTATTCTTCATGGTCACAAGCACTATCCGCGATTTCAAACGGAATTGGTGGAATCGGATCATCCGATACTAGTGCTCGGGGCCGGCAGTTTCTGCGCGAGCCTAAATGGCTACGGCGGCGGCGTTCAAAACCAATTCCATTTCCTTACGATAGAAGGAAGATCTCCAATCACGGGGAGAATATTTGGGGAATTGAGAAGCTGGGCCTACGTTCACCCGTCTGGCTGGTCAGAAAATAAGAAGGTCTATACCGCTGTCGATCATCTGATTGGATTTGGCGGACCTCTGGATTGGCGCGAAATTGTTTCCGTGCTAAAGGAGCCAATTCGTGAAAAGGCGGCATCAGAACCCATCTTCAGTCTCGACCAGGTTTTGGAAAGTGGCCAATTGCGTTATGTTTCACCTGAGACCGCACGTAAAGCCATCGAAGAAATAGCACGGACTGAAAACCTCGATGTAAGTTGGGTCGACGAACCGCACATCTGCGCTTACATTCGCAGAAAGGAACTCCGATGAACGAGACGAGCGTAAGAAATCTTTTTGAGGTAAACAACGCCCGGACTCAGTCTATTGAAGAGGTTGTTCGCACGTTTGTTCCTTCTGACTCATTTTGGCGCCTAGTGACTGGCAAGAATCATGTTGTGCTTGGTGCTCGCGGTTCAGGTAAGACAGCTGTGCTGAAAATGCTCTCACACGATCATTTCAGCCGCTTCGACGATCCGATGGCTGCTTCGCTCGTCAATGATCGGAAGTTTATTGGAACCTTTGTTCCAATGCGAGCTGACTGGATTGGAACGTTAAAGAACAAGCCGTGGCAGACACCTGAGGACAATCTAAATCTTTTCAGATGGAGGCTTAATCTATCTTGCTGTTCTGGTTTCATCAGCACGGCGGAAAGTTGCCTCAGATCGTATTGCGCGACCCAAGAGAGGATTTTTAGAGAAAGGGATCTTGCCGAAATGCTCCGCGTCGCGTGGGTTCCCCACGGCAGGTCAGTGGATAACTTGAGAGGCTTGCGAGACCTTCTTGAAGATGTCGAGTGGGAGGCTCAACTAGGCGAACTGTCTGCTACGACGCAGATGCGATGCGGTCCGGAGCAGAAGATGGGCAGCGTATTCGATTTGGAATTGTTCAGCCCAATTTCCCGTGGAATAGAAGTCCTTAAGCGAGTTATTTCGTTTCCGGATGATGCTGTTTGGGCTCTGGCCTTAGACGAACTTGAATTCCTTGACGAACACCATCATGAGCTAATTAATACGTTCCTTAGGGGTAGAAGCGCTCTGGCGTTCAAACTCTCAACAATGCCGTACTTCCATCACACTTTGAGAACGAGAACATCGCAGCCGATCACGGCGGGTAATGATTTCGACTACGTGTATCTTGACAATGATGCGAGCATTCGACGGACCGATCGGCGCGGATGGGCTGAATGGGCTAATGATGTGCTATGCCGAAAGATTGCTTACGTCAGGCGAGATAGGGCCGAAGAGTTCAGTCTAAGCAGACTGTTAGGCACCGACTCGCCCCTACTAGACGAGAAACCTGCAAGCTGGGAGCAGGATTCATCCATGATGCTCCTGCTCAAGAGGTACGCTAGCAACGCGACTATTGAGCGCGCACAGCGCCTATCGCCAAGGGCGTTCAAGGACCAAGTGTCACGAAAAATGCATGGGATGCTTCTTTTGCGGGATCAGGGTGAACTCGCGGGAGGAAACAGAAAGCATCATCTATACAGCGGTCCAAAGCTGTTTGCTCTTTGCAGTGACGCCAACCCGCGACAGCTAATTAGATTGTTCAACGAACTGACTCTTCGCAGGACCACGGATAATGTCCTGGGCTCGAGAAAGAAGATCAATCCGACTGTGCAATCGCAATGCATAATCAGCTTCTCCGGAGATGTCCTTCAGAATGCTGCCACAGAAGAGGGAGTCGGCGGTGAACTTCACTCCTTTATAAGGAGTTTGATGGAGTATTTTCACGATCGATTCTACAAGCAGCCACTTACAACGGATTGCTATTACGCCATTAGAACGCCTAATGATCTAAGCGAAGAGATGTGGGAGCTGATAAAGCATGCCGTCGGATTGGGATTGATGTTTCCGAAGACGACATTCAATCAGCCTGATCTACTTCCTGGGCGGACAGGAAGTGAATTCGACATGGCATTTCGGCTAGCACCTAAGTTCGGCCTCCTGCCGCGAAAAGGGAAGCCTGTTCCTCTCTTCGCCGCACTCAGCAAAGGGATGAGGGCGTCTCGGTCAGCCCATGCACATCAACTCGACCTACTGTAAAAAATGGAACGTCGTTTTCCGGAAATTTTCGTAGCAGACGTAGGGTTTGAGATGATTACCTCCTCTCACTACGATCTGGCTATTTTTGCCTCAGGCTATGAGCAGCGCTGCACTTATTGCGCTGAAAAGCTAGATTTCTCTCACATTTCGAGGGTGCTTGTTCTGGGGTTCGAGGACTCCGTGATCATCGAATCAAGAAGGCGTAACGACAGTATCTTCTTTGAGAGAGCTGAGACAAGACCGTCGATCGCAGGCGCGAACTATGCGGAGATAATCGGTCGTGAGATTTATGCCTGTGTTTCGGATTGTGTCACTAGGGGACGAAAGCCTCGTCTATTGGTGGATTACTCGTCAATGTATCGAGAGTGGTATGGCTACGCTTTATCGGTGGCCTGCGAGCTCGTGAGTTTAATAGGCGAAGTTGAGATCGACTTTGTGTACTCAGCTGGAGCGTATCCGGAAAACTATAGGAACGCACTTCAGGGTGTTGTCTTGGAGAGTATTGCGCCGTTAGTCGGGATGGAGGGGCTGTCAGCCTCTCGTAGTAGCTCTGTTGCGATCCTCGGACTTGGTTTTTCGCCAGTTGCAGGGTTGGGCGCGCTGGAGCGCCTGCAGCCGGATGATGTTCTTTGCTTCTTAGCGAGCCCCGCGTCCGATGATGGATATGTCAGCGTTAGCCGTAACAGTAACGAGTGCTTGATTCGGCGTTCCTCATCAATCGTTGAACTGCCGCTCTTGAGCTTGGCAGGCACCTACCGGGGGTTGGCTGAATTTGCTTGGCCTTACGTTGACCGACATCACATCAACGTCCTTCCTATGGGGCCCAAACCCCATGTTCTAGCCTCGATGCTTGTTGCAAAGACTTTTCGATCAGTCGCCTGCCTGTACGGTCGAATCAAGACTCCCTATGGAATTGACGTTCCCGCAAATGGCCAAGTGGGAAGTAGTAGAGTAACGATTACCTGTAGCAGAGAACGTCACTGAATCGACTTGGAGCAGTCTAGTCGGAGCTTGGTGGTACGAGTGCATCTCGACGTGCATTCTTTCCGTTGGCTCTCTCTACCAAATTGGCCCGGCAAGGAAGCGATACACCGTTTAAAGTCGACGCATCGGTCTGACGATTATTGGTCCCGGTACGGGCTTCGGTGAGTCGGCTCGGGGCGGTCGCTAGAGCCGCTCGCGACCCTGGGGTGGCGCCTGTTCCCACTCACTGTCAATTGACAGCGGTTCGCCCTCTGGAATCTGCCTCAGCAACTCGGCTAGCGTGTAGCGTGGGCGCGGTAAGTGTGCTCCAGGCACGCTCAACATGAGGCCCCCAGCTTTGGGCTCGACCTTAAACACTGCCCCCTCGATCAGTCCGTGGCGCTCCATGAATGCCTCCGGCAGCGCAAGCATCAGCTTGCCATCTGCGCGTCGCACGATACCTTGCATAGTTGCTTCCTCCGATGTTCAGCGGTCAGCATCACCGGCGGCGACAGCCCCGTTCCGCTGGCAGAGCGGCACTCCCGCGTTGCGGGAAGAGGCGCTCATTGAAGCGCGGCCGGCAGCTCGTTTCCGATCGCCTTGGTTCAGTCAGGAAAGAACTCATGGATCTCCCCCCAAGGCTCCTCGCGGCCGCCCTCTCGCACCAGCAGGTGGTAAGGCATCTCGATCCTGTCGACGTCGTAGCTTCCCACCGGCTTTCGCTCCTCCGTTGGTACGCTGGTGTCGCACGCTGACGCGTCGTCGTTCAGCGAGTGGTGTAGTCGGCAGATGATGGGGCGCACTTCGTAGACGGAGCAGCGGCTGTCCTTGAGAAAGGGGCAAGGAGTACCGAAGAACGCCCTAGCTTGAGTGAGCGCTGTGAACTGCGGTCGGGCCGGGATGCGGGTCATTCGGCGTCCGCTCGCCTGTGCAAGCACTTCGGCTTCGTGCGCGTAGATCATCGTCGTCATGCTGCAGCACGCCCCGCACCCGGAACGACAGGCAGCATGGGGCGCGATGGCTGTATTGAAGCGGTCCGCCAGCGCAAGCAGTTTCATCCGACGCGTTTTCCGGCTCGCGTTCTCGAGCCGTATTCGATTGGCGATGCTCTCAAGGGTAGTCGGGTCCATCCAGTCGTGGCCGTCGACGATGGCTGCGATCTTCTGGCGGAGCTGTCTTTCTAGTTCGGTCATGGATGATGTGTATAAGTCACGGTTCAAGAAGTGACTTATAAGCGGCTGACGCAAACGCGTCAACGCCACACCATCGGCACTACGATGACAGTGCCGCCAAGTCCCCAGATGTCCTCCGGAAGTGCCCGCCATGTGCTCGCGCAGAATCTCAAGCGGCTGCGTGCTGAGCGCGGCTGGTCGCAGGAGCAACTCGCTTTTGAAGCAGGGCTGCATCGCACCTTTGTCGCCCATGTGGAGCGCGAGGTGCGCAACATCTCTTTGGATAACATCGAGCGGCTCGCCAAGTCGCTGGGCGTTAGCCCCGCAGCTCTTCTTACTCCCTCCGAGGTCGGCTAGGACGCGCGCCCCGAAACCAGCGGCTGGCGATCCCTCTGCGTGCGAAGCCTCGGAGGCCTCGAGAGCGACTACAAACGGAGCCGAGCACCGGCCGGTTGCTTCTGCACAAAGAACACGAATGGGAACTCATCCCGGTAGCCGTGCTGGCGCACAAAGTGGAACAGCTCGAACGTCTGTGCCCGGATGCCGGCGAAACCGGGCTGACGCGCGAGAATGGCAAGGCTTTCCTCGACGGCAGGAGCGTTGTTAGTCGCCTGCCGGGCTGACAGCAGGGCATACCATTCGCGCATCGCTTCGCGTGGCCGTCGCCACGTCCACGATGGCTTGCCCCGAACCGCGTGACGGACAAGCTCGTAGCCCAGCCAGATGAGGCGGGGCTCCTTTGTGATGTCCTTGAGTGCCTCGTTGGCACGCACCTGGCCCTCGCCCGGCGTGACCAGCAGCAACCAATCGACCAAGGGCTCCGCGGCCCCCCTCGGAGTCGCCATCTGGGAATCCGTTTGGTCCGACGTTGTGGCTGCTTCCTCAGGGAGGCATCGGGAAGCTTGTTGGGCGCCTTCCTGGAGGCTAGTGATGTCAGGATTTTCCTGTCCGCGTATCCGCTCGTCGGGTGCCTCCACGTGCGGCTCGAAATTCGGCCAGTAGAGCACCAACTGGGCGTTGGCGAGTCCGCGCTGTTTGCGCAACAGGCGTTGCGCCGGCGAGCAGCCGATGCCGTAGCGTTCATGGAACTTCTGCGCGAGCCTTCTCACCCGCCCAGCCGGGCACTTCCCCGACACATAGTAGGAGTAGCCCTTGGGTACCAGGTCGAGCACCCGAGCGAGCGCAGCTGTCTTTGAAGTCGCAACAGGAGTCGAGGCGGGCAAGGGGCGTGTCATGGGCATTCTCCGGGTGTTGATACCCGGTATAGCGTCGGGCTCAGTGATGCGCGGGCTTCTCCGAGAACCCGCATCGTTGCAGTGTGATTCGGTGTGGCGAAGCCACACGTATTGATGTTCCGTGAATTTGTCTCGCGGATCGCAGCGCGATCCGCCTATACGGAGCTAAGGCAACACCGTGCAGGTGGGCATGGCCAGCGCGAAAGCGCTGGTGCGCGCACACCCGGCGGCCTGCCCGGTCGCGTTCGGGGCGACAGCAATCGGACGCGAGCGGGCAGGCCGCCACCTGCAAACCACACGCCGAAAGGCACGCCGGAATCGCCATTCCGGAAGCGACAGGAGACGCCAATCCTGTCGTGAGCAAACGCTGAAGCGCAGTGCCTTTAGTCGGGCTCGCTGCGCTACGACGGGCGCTGGATGGTGCAACTCCATCCTTCGACCCAATCGAATCCAGCGTATGTTGGGCGACGCGGAAACGGCGCCGGGGAGGCAATGCCCCGGTGACCTGTTATCCAGCGAAAGTCGGTTCAGTCCGACCCGTGGGGCGTATCGAAAGAGCGCAACGCGTGCCGCGCAGGAAGGCTTCTGAGCGCACGGTAACGTGCGAGGGCTGCAAGGGGAAACCTGGCGCAGCTGGCACCCGGAGAAATCCGGGGTCGATGGATAGCTCAACCCTGTAACGGCGCCCTTCGAGGGCGCTGCGCGGAGCATGATGAAGCCACAGGCACTGAGCCATGGTTCGTCGTCGATGACGCACATTTCGAGTACCCGAGTCGCTCTGGAACATCGGACCGGGGAAATCCAAGGAAAGCCGGAATGGCTAGAAATGTTGCGGAGACAGTGGCGTCATCAAGCGCAGTAGCGGATGACTAACGCGGGAACCGACTGGCGTGGCATGGGGTGGCACCCGTGTCAGAGAGCGCCAGCCGGGGGAGATTCGGTAAGTAGGGTTCGATCCCAATGGTGATACGACCGAAGCCATGGGAGAGCGGAGCAATCCGCGGCAGGTGCTGGCACACCTGTCCCGAAAGCCGGAAGCGTTTTGCGAAAGTGTGGTGCTCCGCAAGGAGCAAAGAATAGGGCTTGGCAGCCCGTTGCAGTGGGTCGTGCCATCGCTTGGCCGCGATGGTACGAAAGGACCGGTTGGCACCGTGTCCGAGCGTTCATGGAAAAAGTATCCGAGGAGGAAACACACGACTCGGCCCCTCGCGCGACTGCGCGAGGGGCTGCTCTGCCGCGGGGTACGCCGATGGGGCAGGGGGCGCTGAGATCACCCCAGCGAGCCTCCTTGGCCGGCTGCGGGCAAGTACTTGCGCGCGCCGGTTCGTTACGGTTAAAATCTGCGGCTCGCTCTTCTACACAAAGCTGTTCCACATCGCTGTGTAGAGAAGCGATAGTTGCTAGGAAGTAGGGGTGGTTTTCGATGGTTCTTCGGATTCCCCCCCCTCTCCGCCAGCAGTAAAAAAAGCTTTGAAAAAGGCTTGACGAAGCGAAATTGGCTGCTAAAATCTCGCTTCTTTCGAAAGCGCCCGTAGCTCATCTGGATAGAGTACCTGGCTACGAACCAGGGGGTAGGAGGTTCGAATCCTTCCGGGCGCGCCATACACCGATGAAAGAGGGCACCTGATCCAGGTTGCCCTCTTTTGTTTTCTGCACCGCCAGCGCAAGGCGGTCGTAGCTGCCGCGGATCGCGGCCTCGTTCCCGTTGATCACGATCTCATCGACCAGCACCTGCAGGTAACGCTTGGCGAACTCCGGCCGGCCGTCCTGTAGGCGTTTCCGAATCGCCTTGCTGAAGGCTTCGATGTTGCTCGGCAAGATGCGCGCAGCCGGCATGTGATAGTGGCGGCGCGCACCGGCCAGCTCGATGAGCGCCGACTCCTTCGCAGCCTTCAGGCTCTGCACTCGCTTCTTTAGCGTCTCGTCCAGGTCGATGGTGCCCGTCTCGATGGCGTCGTAAAGCCGTGCGAGCCGCTCCTCGGTGCCCTTGAGCTGGCGCTCCAGCGCCTTGATGGTCTGGCTCTCGCTGTCCTTGGCCGCTTGGGTGCGCTTGCGCAGTTCCGCAATCAGTACATGCAGTCGCTCGGGTGCGAGGATGCGCTCGGTGAGGTGGGCGAGGATCAACTCGTCGAGCTTCTCCATCGGCAGGTTTGGACTCTTGCAGGCGTGGTTACCCTTCGACTGGCGAGTCGTGCATTTGTAGTAGCGGTAACGCCCGCTCTTGCCGGTCACCAAGGTCATGTGAGCGCCGCACTCCCCGCAGCGGATCAGACCGGTGAGCAGCGTCGGGTTATTGACCAGGCGCGGCGGTGCCTTGGCGGGCGAACGTGCCTCCCGTAGCTGGCGCACCTTCTCAAAGGTCTCCCGGTCGATCAGCGCCGGAATCTCGGTGCGCACCCACTCGGATTCGGGCCGAATCTTGCCGGTGCGCGAGTCGCGCACGTTGAAGTAATACTCGCCCACATAGGTCGGACTGGACAGGAGGTCATGCACCTTCTGAATCGTCCAGGCGCTGCCCCGGTGCAGCAGACCGCGCTCGGTCAGATGCTTGACGATCTCCTTGATGCCGAGCGTGCGCCCCTCGTAGCCGTGCAGGTAGAGGTCATACACCCGGCGCACCACCGCGGCTTCCGTCTCGTTGATCTCCAGGCGCTTCTTCTTGCGCCCCCGGCTGCCGGTGATCTCGGTCGAAACGGCGTGGAAACCGAACGGTGCCCGCGAGCCGTTGAAGAAGCCTTGCCGGGCGTTCTCCCGCATCGCCCGCGAGGTGTGCTTGGAGTTCTCCTTGCTCTGGTACTCGTCGAAGAGGCTGAAGAGCCGGCGGGCCATCTCGCCCATCGGGTCGTCGCTGGTCTGCTGCGTGATCGAGACGATCTTCACGTCGTTCTTGGCGAGCTTGCGCTCATAGACGCCGAACTCGACCACGTCCCGGAAGAAGCGCGACAGGCTGTGAATGATCAACCCGGAGAAGGGCGCGGGCTTGGTGAGCGCGTCGGCGATCATCTGTTGAAACACCGGGCGCTTGTCGTCGGTGGCCGATGCGCCCGGTTCGACGTACTCGCGCACGATCTGATGACCGTGGGCGGCGCACCAGTCGCGCATCTGCTGGAGTTGATCGGGAATCGAGAGATCGTTCTCGGCCTGGCGGGTCGTCGAAACCCGCGCGTAAAGACAAACCAGCATGGTGCCCCTCCCGGCGTGGGTGGCTTCCCGTCGTCCGCTCGGCGCCAGTGTGGCTACGAAGCCCACTCCGTCAAGGCCAAGCCTTCGGCGCTTCGCGGCCTTGACCGAGCGGGCTTCTCCGCGATCCTTGGTCGCCAAGCGAACGACGGCAAGCTCTGGCGGCGCTCAGTCCTCCTCGGCTTCGATCAGCGCCTGCATGTCCCTGACGATCTCCGTCAAGACGGATTCAAGCAGATCGACTTCAGCCGCAGTCGGCGAGGCGAGCGCCTCAGTAGTCCAAACAATAGTGACGGTCGGTTCCCGGCTCACGCATGATGCACCTCCTTTTTTGCCGTGTCGGGCCTGCCCGTTCCTTACCTGTCCTTGATGCGCTGAAGCGCATCTTCTAGCTCACGTTGAAACCCGCTCTTACCCAACTCATTCAGGACGATCTTCCGGAAAGCCTGAAACTGCGAGTCGGGCAGCGCGGCCTGTGCGGCCAGCAGCACGTTGTTCTTGCGCCGGTCCAATGCGTCGAGGATGGCCGAGAGTAGAGCTACCATTGCCCGAGCCTCATCTGCGTCATCCGCCGATCCACGTCCATGTCCCACGACAGCGGATCATGCAGCGCATCGAGCCTGGCCTGGAGGACTCCTACGGATTCCTCCAGGCCAATCTCGCTGCGCCCCTTCATCAGCCCTTCGATAGCGGCCATGCGCTTGAGGTAACCGTAGACGCTCACTGCGAGCCGCATCATCCGCTCGTCGAGTAGCGCCTTCGGGTCAATTTCCTTGAGTACGCCCAGGCCGCCGAGCGATTCGATGCGCGCCTGAAGGTCCGCCCACACCGGATGCAGCGGCCAGCGCGAGCGGTTGCTATCGGTACTCGGGCGCCGCAAGGTCGTGTGGTCGTGGGTGACGTAACGCAGCAAGTCGCCCTGGCGCTCCGCCAGGTCGTCGAAGGTCTTGAGGCCGAAGCGGCGCAACCACTCCTTGCGCGCCTGCCATTCGATGCGCCAGACGTTCTCCGTGCAGCCCCACAGATCGAAGAACCAGGTCTTGGCGCTCTTCTCCGTGATTTCGGCGCACTTGTCGTACACGCGCAGCACCAGCGGGCCTTCGCCGAGGCGAAAGGTCTGCGCCCGTCCGTTCTTGCGGTGCTTGTTGTCCTTCTGCGCCTGCGAGACGAAGCTCTCCTCGTCGAAGTCGAGGACCGGCAGCGCGTAGTCGAAAGTGAAATCCACCCGCGAGAGCCGCTCGGCCCGGTAGGGGGCGTAACCGACCGACTCGGCCCACCGCAGGAAGCGCGCATGCAAGGCCACCGCGCCGAACTGCCAGAGCGCGAAGCTGCGGAAGGTGACAAAGAAGTTGGGCTGGTTGAACTCCCCGCACTGGATGGCGAAGGCTTCGTTCTCCAGCAGGAAGGGGTAGCCGCTGCCGGTGCCGTGCGAGGCGAGCAGAAACTCCTCGGTGCCGAGCCGCAGTGCGGTCGGGTGGCGTGACTTGGAGGACTTCAAGACTTCCTTCTCGACGGCCAGCTGCTCAAAGCTGAGCGCGCAGGACGGCGAGGGCGCGAGGTAGTACGCGCATTCGACCGTGTCGTGACCGAAGAGGAGGAAGCGGGGGGTCATTTCTTGCGCCGCTCTTCCAGTTCTGACTTGGTGATGTGAATCTCGTGGTAGAGCGGATCGGGGCTTTCAATGCCGAGTTCTTGCTCAATATCCGTGAAGTGCTTGTTTGCCAGTTCGCGGAACTGGCCGCGCGCACCGCCCAGGTGATACACCGGTTCGTACTCGATACCCTCTCGTTCTGCGTTGTACTTGTAGTCGCTCTGATTGTCCGTGAGCGGGCCGAGTGCTTCTGGAAGGTTCTTCTCAAACTCCTCCATGGCGAACGTCAGCAGGTCCGAGACGATCTGCGTGCGGTTCTTGGTCGGGTACATCTCGCACGCCGCAGCGATCTTGGCTGCGATGTGGGTCGGTAGCCGGAAGGAGAACTGCTTGGGCGTGAGTCGGGTGTTGTCCGGGCTGGCCCAGAACTCGTGTAGGTTGGAAGCTTTCATGACGATGGCGACAGTCGTTTGAATGTCGCAAAGTCTATAAAAAGCTAAGGAAACATGCAAGCGAGTGTCGAAGGTGCGTCGAAAGCCTGGGATCTAGCCGCAGCATCCGTCGTGGTTGCTTAGACGTGCCACGCCAGTTTCCCCCTTCTTCAACGGGAGGTATAGTCGCTTCGGTTATCCGAAATATGTATTCATAGCCCCCCGTGTTACATGGACGGGGGGAAGGGGGACTTGTGAAGGTATTCATCAGCTGGTCTGGCGAGAAGAGTAAAGCCATTGCCTCAATCTTCAAGGACTGGATTCCCGCTGTAGTGCAGGCAGCAAAGCCCTACTTTTCGCCCAATGACATCGAAAAGGGGTCGAGGTGGTCTAGCGAAATTGCGAAGGAGTTAGAGGAGTCCAGTATCGGCTTGATCTGCCTAACGGATGACAACCTGCAGGCCCCATGGCTGATGTTCGAGGCGGGTGCTCTGTCCAAGAGCATGGATAAGGCCCGGGTTTGCCCCATGTTGTTTGGGGTAGAACCCACTGATCTTGCAGGGCCGTTGGTCCAGTTTCAAGGGACTCCCTTTTCGAAAGAGGAGGTCTTGAAACTGATCAGAACCATCAACACACAGCTTGGGGAGGCTGCTCTCGACGGTGGCGTGCTGAACTCTGTGTTCGAGAAATGGTGGCCAGACCTTGCTGAAAAGGTCGAGAAGGCTCTTAAGAATGAGAGGAAAGCGGTCGGTGGAGAGCTTCGCTCGGACCGTGAGCTACTGGAAGAAGTGCTCAAGATTACTCGCACCTTGTTTGTTCGAGACAAAGTGCCTCCAAATAGGCATGCAGGCGTTGTCTACCCGCTTTCCATTCGCGTCACGTCCGAACTGATTGAGCGCAACATCACCTTTGCAGGTGACATCCTTGAACGAGTGCCTGATGTGCCTGTACTAATCGCCACGAAGGACCACCTTGAGGCCTCCCTGACCCCGCTCTTCGAGCTGTTGCCTGAAGAATTTCACCGCCGCTTGGCCCCTCGGGCAGACAGTATGATCGCGGCGCTGAACAAGCGTGTGGAAGAACTCGAAGAGATCCCCTTCTAGCTCAAACGCGTAAGCGAACCAGCCAGTGCCCGAATCTGTCGTGTCGGGCGCGCCAAATACAGAAAACGCCGACCTCACCGAGGTCGGCGTTTTTCTTTGTGCGTTCGGGGCGTCGCGCGCCTCGGCGTGCGGCCGGCGGCGCGTGGGTAAGGGATACGGTCTCAGTGGCTGGCGAACACCACGGTCTTGCCGTCGCGGTCGAAGCTGACCACGTCGTAGCGGTCGGCCGGGTAGGGGCCTTCCATGCCGGGCGAGCCCATGGGCATGCCCGGGGCGGACACGCCGACCACCGGGGGTTTGTCGGCCAGCAGGCGTTTCACGTCGGCGGCCGGCACATGGCCTTCGACGATGTAGCCGCCGACCTTGGCGGTGTGGCAGGAGCCCAGTTCCTGGGGTACGCCGGCCTGGCGCTTCACCGCGCCCATCTCGCGGGTGGCGATCTCCTTCACCTGGAAGCCGTTGGCGCGCATGTGATCGGCCCATTTGCCGCAGCAGCCGCAGTTGGGGTCCTTGAACATGGTGACTTCCTCGCCGCTGGCGAGGGCGGGCAGGGCGGTGCCGAGCGCGAGGCCGAGCGCCAGCGGGGCGAGCAGTCGGGGCAGGGTGGCGGGCATGATGCGGTCTCCAGGGTTGAATTCAGTGGGATGCCGTAGCCGCGCTGCGGGCCAGCGGCAGGTGCAGGCGGAAGGTGCTGCGGCCGTCGGCCGAGCTCACGTCGAGGGCTCCGCCGTGCACTTCGGCGATCGAGCGGCTGATCGCCAGCCCGAGTCCGGCGCCTTCGCCGTGCTGCCGGCGGCCGGCGCCGGCGCGATGGAAGCGTTCGAAGATCTGCGACAGCTGTTCCGGGGCAATGGTTTCGCCCTGGTTGCTTACCGCCAGCGTGGCCCGGGTGTCGTCGCGGGTGATGGCGATGTCCACCGTGCTGCCGGGTTCGGCGTGGCGCAAGGCGTTCGACAGCAGGTTGGAGAGCGCGCGGCGCAGCATCAGGCGGTCGCCGGTGACCGCGGCTTCGCCGCTGACTGTGATGCGCACCTCTTCTTCGTCGGCCAGGGCCTCGTAGAACTCGGCCAGGGCCTGCGCTTCGACCGCGAGCTCCACGGTTTCTTCAGGGCGCGGCAGGCGGCCGTTGTCGGCCTGGGCGAGAAACAGCATGTCGCTCACCATGCGCGCGATGCGTTCGTACTCTTCCATGTTGGAGGCGAGGATCTCGCGATACTCCTCGGCGCTGCGCGCGCGCGACAGCGCCACCTGGGTCTGGGTCATCAGGTTTGACACCGGGGTGCGCAGCTCGTGGGCGATGTCGGCGGAAAAGTCCGCCAGGCGGCGGAAGGACGACTCCAGGCGATCGAGCATGCCGTTGAGCGCGTCGGCCAGTTCGCGCACTTCGGCGGGCGCGCCCTGCTCGGCGAGCCGCTCGCCGAGCTGCTCGGCCGACAGCCGGCGCGCGGTGGCGGTGACCCGGCGCAGCGGCGCCAGCCCCTTGTAGGCGGCCAGCCAGCCGAGCAGCGCGGCCGTGACCGCGGCCAGCGAGATGCCCAGCCACAGGCGGGTGCGCACTTCGTCGAGAAACTGCGCATGGTGCGAAATGTCCAGCGCCAGCACCACCTGCACGCCTTCGCCCGCATTGCCGGCAGGCAGTGCGACCAGGCTTTCCCGGCCGATGAACTGGCGTCCGCCCTGTTCCCACATCGTCGCTTCGCTGGGCAGGGCGGCGCCGTGCAGCTGCGCGGGCGGGAAGTGCCCCGCCTGGATGGCGTGCACGATGTCGCCGGAGGCGTCGCGCAGCAGCACGCCGACCATGTCGTGGCCGGTGAAGGCATCGTCCAGGCGCTGGCCGAGCGTGCGCGTGTCGCTCGGCTGGCTTTGCAGCAGGTTCTGGATCAGCGTGAGCTTGCCGCCCAGTTCGTGCTGGTCGAGCTCGCGGAAATGCGCCTCCACCGCCCGCCCGAGCACCGCGCCGACCACGATCAGCAGGCTGGCCGTGAGCAGGGCGAAGAGCAGCGCGATGCGCGCGGTGAGCGAGACCGGTCGTCCCATGTTCAGGCGGTTCCCGGCGTTTCCAGCACGTAGCCCATGCCGCGCACGGTGTGGATCAGCTTGGGCTCGAAGGGTTCGTCCACCTTGGCGCGCAGCCGGCGTACCGCCACCTCGATGACGTTGGTGTCGCTGTCGAAGTTCATGTCCCATACCTGCGAGGCGATCAGCGAGCGCGGCAGCACTTCGCCCTGGCGGCGCAGCAGCAGCTCCAGCAGGGCGAACTCCTTGGCAGTGAGGTCGATGCGCTGGCCGGCGCGGGTCACCCGGCGGCGCAGCAGGTCCAGCTCCAGGTCGGCGGCGCGCATCAGCTCCGGCTCGCGGGTGCGGCCGCGGCGCAGCAGGGTGCGCACGCGGGCGAGCAGTTCGGAGAAGGCGAAGGGCTTCACCAGGTAGTCGTCCGCGCCCAGTTCCAGGCCGCGCACGCGGTCCTCCACCTGGTCGCGCGCAGTGAGGAAGAGCACCGGGGTCTCGTGCCCGCCGCGGCGCAGGGTCTGCAGGATGCCCCAGCCGTCGAGCGAGGGCAGCATCACGTCGAGCACGATCAGGTCGTACTCGCCGTTCAGCGCCAGGTGCAGGCCGTCCAGGCCGTCGCGCGCCAGATCGACCACGAAGCCGGCCTCGCCCAGGCCCTGCCGGAGGTAGTCGCCGGTCTTGGGCTCGTCTTCGACGATGAGGATCTTCATGTTGTCCGTCCGCTGCTGCGCATGGCCGCATTGTGCCCTTGCCGTGCCGCGTGGGCGTATTGATTACAGAGATGTAATCCGCGCGTCAGCTTCGTGTAGACCCTGCGCGGCCAAACTCGGTGCCACCTTCAACCTGCACCTGGAGCCGACATGAGCATCCGTATCTCCACCCAGGCCACTCCGGCCGTCTCCGTCATCTTCGCCGGCCTGCTGTTCGCCGTGCCCCTCGCCCCGGCGTCGGCCGCCGATGAGCATGCGGGCCACGGCGCCGGCCATGTCGCCACGCATGCCGCGGTGGGCGCGTCGGAGGGCACGGTACGCAAGATCGACCCTGCCGCCGGCAAGCTGACCATCAAGCACGGACCGCTGGAGAACCTCGGCATGCCGCCGATGACCATGGCCTTTGCCGCGGATGCCGCCTTGCTGGACGGGGTCAAGGTTGGCGACAAGGTGCGCTTCGTGGCCGAGCGGGTCAATGGCGTGTTCACGGTGAAGTCCCTGGAAGTTCAGCCTTGAACGCGGGGGCGTGATGCGGGCGAAGCTGGCTGCGCTGGGCGGCCTTGCGGGCTTCCTCGGACTGGCGCTCGGAGCCTGGATGCTGGCCGGTGACGCGCCGGCGTCCGGGCTGCTGCGACCCGACGACGCAACGCTGACCGAGCGTGGCCGGCAGGTCTACCTGGCGCATTGCGCCGCCTGCCACGGGGCGGAACTCCAGGGACAGCCCGACTGGCGCACGCGCGGCGCCGACGGCAGCTTGCCGGCACCGCCGCACGATGCTTCCGGCCACACCTGGCACCACCCGGACGAGCTGCTGTTCCGCATGACCAAGTACGGCGTCGGGCAGGCGGCCGGGCTTGAGGGCTACGAGTCGGCCATGCCTGCCTATGAGGGGCTGCTCGACGACGAGGAAATCGTCGCCGTGCTGTCGTGGATCAAGTCGCAGTGGCCGGCCGAGGTGCGCGCCATGCACGACCAGGTCAACGCGCGGGCACAGGCCGTGCGCTGAGCCGCTGGCCCGCGGGTCGGCATTCAAGGACAAAGCCATGAAATCCGTGACCCTGACGGTCTCCCGCTTCATCCTGCTGGCAGCGGCATTCGGTGCCCTGTCGGCAGCCCAGGCCGCCGAACCCGCGCTCGGCGAGCGCCTGGACGAACTGCTGGCCTACGCCCGCGAGCACAACCCGGACCTGGCCGCCAGCACGCTGGAGGCCGACGCGGCGCATGCGCGGGTCGAACCCGCCGCCGCGCTGCCGGACCCGCGCTTCCAGCTCGAGCTGATGGACGTCACCAACACCATGAATCCCGGGCGCTCGACTTCGCTGCTGCCCGGCGAGGTGGGCACCACGCGCTACCGGGTGATCCAGCCGCTGCCCTTCTGGGGTAAGCGCGATTTGCGCGGAGAGGTGGCCGCCGCCCAGGCCGGGCGTACCGATGCGCTGCGCGAACGCACCCGCGTCGAGTTGGAATTCCGCATCAAGAGCGCCTTCGCCCAGCACTACCAGGCTTTCGGGCGCAGCCGCATCCTCGACGAAACGCTGGCCCTGGTCGATCTGCTCGAGCAGGTGGCCACCGCGCGCTACAGCGTCGGCCTGGTGCCGCAGCAGGACGTGATCCGCGCGCAGAGCGAACGTACCGCGCTGAAGGTGGAGTTGCTCGAGTCCGAGCGCCGCCGGCGCGATGCCGCGGCCAAGCTCAACGCCGCGCTGGCGCGCGATCCGCGTGCGGAACTGGCGCCGCCGCGGATGCTGCCGGCCGGGCCGGAAGAGATGGACCTGGCGCTGCTGGCCGAACGGGTGCGCACCGCCTCGCCCGAGATCGCCGGGGAGCGCGCCGGCATGCTGGCCGCGCAGAAGAGCCGTGAGCTCACCTGGCTCAATCGCTATCCCGACTTTGCCGTGGGCGTCACCCACAACCGCCCGGCGGGCGGCGACAGCAACTGGGACGTGATGCTGGAACTCAACATCCCGCTGCAGCAGTCCGCGCGCCGCGCGCAGGAGCGCGCCGCGGTGGCCGGCGAGCAGGCCGCCGAAGCGCGTGTCGCCGCCGCCGAGGCTCGCCAGCTGGGCCGTCTGGGCGAGGCCTGGGCGGGCTTCGAGTCGAGCCGCGAGAAGGCCGGGCTGCTGCGCGACACCTTGTTGCCGCAGGCCGATGCCACGCTCGAATCCGCCCGCGCCGGCTACGAGACCGGGCGGGTCAATTTCAATACCGTGATCGAGGCGCAGCGGCAGATCCTGCGCACCCGCCTCGCCCTGCTGGACGCCGAAGCCGACACCGCGCTGCGCCTGGCCGAACTGGAACTGATTGCTGGAGGAAGCCTGTGATGCGACCGATGGGTTTGGGCCTGACCGTAGTGGCGATTGCCGTGGCTGCGGCCGGCGGCTACTGGGCCGGCAGCGGCGGACATGGTACGCCGGCGGCCGGCACCGAGGTGGCCGCGGCCGGCGAGGCGGCGCCCGCGCAAGGCAGCGGCGAACGCAAGATCCTCTACTACCGCAATCCTATGGGTCTGCCGGACACCTCGCCGGTGCCCAAGAAGGACTCCATGGGCATGGACTACATCCCGGTGTACGAGGGCGACGGGCCGGACGATACGGGCGCGGTCAAGGTCAGCCCGGCGCGCCTGCAGACCCTGGGGGTGAAGACCGCGCGCGCCGAGACCGCGGTGGTGGATGCCGCGGTGCGCGCGGTGGGCCGGGTGGAAGTGGACGAGCGCCGCATCCACGACGTGGCGCCGCGCTTCGAAGGCTGGATCGAGCGCCTGTTCGTCTCCGCCACCGGCGATCCGGTCAAGAAGGGCCAGGCGCTGTTCTCGGTGTACAGCCCGGAACTGGTCTCCGCGCAGCAGGAACTGCAGATTGCCGAGCGCCTGTCGACCGGAGCGAGCGCGGGTGAGGCCGAGGCGGTGGCCGGCGCCGAGCGCCTGGCCCAGGCCGCACGCGAGCGCCTGCGCAACTGGAACGTGGCGCCCGGCAAGGGCGATGCCGCGCGGGTGATATTGAGCTCGCCGGTCAATGGCGTGGTGCTGGAAAAGCGCGCCGTCGAAGGCATGCGCTTCGCGCCCGGCACTGCGATCTACCGCATTGCGGACCTGTCCTCGGTATGGGTGCTGGCCGACGTGTATGAACAGGACCTGGCGCGGGTCAAGGTGGGCGAGACCGCCCAGGTTACCCTCGATGCCTATCCCGGGCAGACCTTCGATGCCCGCGTGGCCTATGTGTACCCGACGCTCAACGCCGCCACCCGCACCACGCCGGTCCGCCTGGAACTGGCCAACCCGGACGGCCAGCTGCGCCCGGGCATGTTCGCCCATGCGGAGCTGGCCACCGCCGGGCGCAGCCCGCAGGTGACCGTGCCGCGTTCGGCGGTGATCGATTCCGGCGAGCGCCAGGTGGTGTTCGTGGTGCAGGGCGAGGGGCGCTTCAAGCCGCAGGAGGTCAAGCTGGGCCAGCGCGGCAGCGAGCGGGTGGAGATCCTCGACGGGCTGGCCGAGGGCGACGAGGTGGTGGTCGCGGCCAACTTCCTGATCGACGCGGAGAGCAACCTCAAGGCCGCGCTGGCCTCCTTCGCGGAGCCGCAGGCGGCCGCCGCCAAGGTGTACGAGGCCACCGGCAACATCGAATCCATCGATCTCTCCAGCAACTCGGTGTCGATGACCCACGACCCCATCCCCGACCTGCAGTGGCCGGCGATGACCATGGACTTCGGACTGGACAACGCCGAGGTGACGGCCGGCATCCTGCCCGGCGAGCCGATCTGGTTCGCCTTCGAGGACCGCGGCGACGGCGAGTTCGTCATCACCCGCATCGAGAAGATGGACGGCGCCCATGCTGCCGGCCACGGGGGGCACTGACATGCTCGACCGGCTGATCGAATGGTCCGCGCGCAACGTCTTCCTGGTCTTGCTCGCCACCTTTGCGGTGGTCGCCGGCGGCGTCTATGCGGTGAAGAAGACGCCGCTGGACGCGCTGCCCGACCTCTCCGACGTGCAGGTGATCGTCTATACCCAGTACCCCGGCCAGGCGCCGCAGGTGGTGGAGGACCAGGTCACCTATCCGCTCACCACCGCCATGCTCGCGGTGCCGCAGGCCCGTGTGGTGCGCGGTTTCTCGATGTTCGGCGCGTCCTATGTGTACGTGATCTTCGAGGACGGCACCGACATCTACTGGGCGCGCTCGCGGGTGCTGGAGTACCTCAGCGCGGCGCAGGGCAACCTGCCGTCCGGGGTCAATCCGCAGCTCGGCCCGGACGCCACCGGCGTGGGCTGGGTGTTCCAGTACGCGCTGACCGGCAAGGACCAGAGCCTGGCCGACCTGCGCAGCGTGCAGGACTGGTACGTGCGCTACCAGCTCACCAAGGCCGGCGGCGTGGCCGAGGTGGCCAGCGTGGGCGGCTTCGTCAAGGAATACCAGGTCACCGTGGACCCGCACCGGCTGGCCAGCTACGGCATTCCGCTCTCGCGCGTGTCGCAGGTGATCCGCGAATCCAACCGCGATGTCGGCGGCCGGGTGGTGGAACTGGCCGAGAAGGAGTTCATGGTGCGCGGTCTGGGCTACCTGGACGGCGTGGGCGACATCGAAAAGCTGGTCCTGAAGGCCGACGGCGGCACCCCGGTACGGGTGTCGGACGTGGCGCGGGTCGAACTGGTGCCGGCCGGGCGGCGCGGCATCGCGGAACTCAACGGCGAGGGCGAGGTGGCCTCAGGCATCGTCATGGCGCGCTTCGGCCAGAACGCGCTGGACGTGATCGCCAACGTCAAGGAAAAGATCGAGGAGCTCAAGCCCGGCCTGCCGGCAGGCACCGAGATCCTGCCGGTGTACGACCGCGCGCCGCTGATCGAGCGGGCGATCGCCAACCTCAAGTGGACGCTGATGGAGGAGAGCCTGATCGTCGCCGCGGTGTGCGTGATCTTCCTGCTCCATGTGCGCAGCGCGCTGGTGGCCATCATCACGCTGCCGATCGGCATCCTGATCGCCTTCATCGCCATGCGGGCGATGGACATGGGCAGCAACATCATGAGCCTGGGCGGCATCGCCATCGCCATCGGCGCGATGGTGGATGCGGCCATCGTGATGATCGAGAACGCCCACAAGCGCCTGGAGCGCCTGGCGCCGGATGCCACTCAGCGCGAGCGCGCGATGACCATGATCGCCGCCTGCAAGGAGGTCGGCCCGGCGCTGTTCTTCTCGCTGTTGATCATCACCGTGTCCTTCCTGCCGGTGTTCACGCTGGAAGGGCAGGAAGGGCGGCTGTTCAGCCCGCTGGCCTTCACCAAGACCTTCGCCATGGCCGGCGCCGCGCTGCTGTCGGTGACCCTGGTGCCAGTGCTGATGATGTTCTTCATCCGCGGGCGCATCATGCCGGAGCAGAAGAACCCGGTGAACCGCTTCCTGATCTGGGTGTACCGGCCGATCATCCAGTGGGTGATGCGCCACAAGTGGCTCACCCTGGTGCTGGCGCTCGTGTCGATGGCCGCCACCGTGTTCCCGGCACGGCAGATCGGCTCGGAGTTCATGCCCACGCTCAACGAAGGCGCCATCTTCTACATGCCGGCCTCGCTGCCGGGCATGTCGGTGACCGAAGCGTCCCGCCTGCTGGCGGTGACCAACCGGGTGATCAAGACCTTCCCCGAGGTCGAGTCGGTGTACGGCAAGGCCGGGCGCGCGGCCAGCGCCACCGACCCGGCGCCGATCGAGATGTTCGAGACGGTGATCAACCTCAAGCCGGCGTCCGAATGGCGCCCCGGCATGACCGTGGACAAGCTGATCGCCGAGATGGACGCTGCGCTCAAGTTCCCCGGACTGGCCAACTCGTGGACCATGCCGATCAAGGCGCGCATCGACATGCTGTCCACCGGCATCCGCACCCCGGTGGGGGTGAAGGTGTTTGGCAAGGACCTCGCCACCATCGAGAAAGTGGCGCGCGAGATCGAGCAGGCGGTCAAGAACGTGCCGGGCACATCGAGCGCCTATGCCGAGCGTGCCACCGGCGGCTACTACCTGGACATCGTCCCGCGCCGCGAGCAGCTGGCGCGCTACGGCATCACCGTGGGCGACTTCCAGCAGGTGGTGGCCACCGCGCTCGGTGGCACGCCGGTGACCACAGCGGTGGAAGGCCTGGAGCGCTACAACATCAGCGTGCGTTACCCGCGCGCCCTGCGCGACGACCCGCAGCGCATCGCCACCGAGGTGTTCGTGCCCTCGACCGCGGGCATGATCCCGCTCGGCCAACTCGCCGACGTCGAACTGCGCAACGGCCCGCCGGGCATCAAGACCGAGAACGCGCTGCTGGCGGCCTACGTGTTCGTCGACATCCGCGACCGCGACATCGGCTCCTACGTGAAGGAAGCCCAGCAGGCGGTGGCCGACAAGGTCAGCTTCCCGCCCGGCTACTACGCCACCTGGTCGGGGCAGTTCGAGTACATGGAGCGCGCCAAGGCCAAGCTGATCGTGGTGGTGCCGCTCACCCTGGCGATCATCTTCGTGCTGCTCTATCTCAACTTCCGCCGGCTCACCGAGACCCTGATCGTCATGCTTTCGGTGCCCTTCGCGCTGGTCGGCGGCATCTGGCTGATGTGGTGGCTGGGCTACAACATGAGCGTGGCGGTGGCGGTGGGCTTCATCGCCCTGGCCGGCGTGGCCGCGGAAACCGGCGTGGTGATGCTGATCTACCTCGACCAGGCGTGGAAGGAGATCCGCGCCGAGCGCGAGGCCGAAGGGCGGCTGCCCGGCGCGGCCGACCTCTACCACGCGATCATGGAAGGCGCGGTGGAACGCGTGCGGCCGAAGATGATGACCGTGGTGGCGATCATGGCCGGCCTGCTGCCCATCATGTGGAGCACCGGCACCGGATCGGAGGTGATGAGCCGCATCGCCGCGCCCATGGTGGGCGGGATGATCTCCTCCACCGTGCTGACCCTGGCGGTGATCCCGGCGCTCTACGCGCTGGTCAAGGAATGGCAGCTGCGCCGCAGCCAGCGCGGGGCGGAGCAGATCGTGCCGATCGGGCAGGCCTGAGCGGGCGAACGCGGTCGTACCTGCGGTCGTCCACACGGTAAAGGAGGAGGACGGGCGATGAACGACTGGCTGAAGCGCACCTGGCAGGCCTTCCGCGCCTGGTGCCGGGAGAACGAGCAGGCGCACCGCAATGCGCCGGTGTCGCCGTGCTGCTCGGCACCCCCGCCGGGCGCCGGCCAGCGCCCGCATCACGACGAACAAAAGAGCGGAGAAGGAGAACGTCGATGAACCGTCATGCAATCTGGACTCGCCGCCTGGCCCTGCTCGCCGGCCTGTTGCCGCTGGCCGCCGCGGCCCAGGGCTGGCAGGCGCCGCCCAAGCCGAGCAAGGGGCTGATGCCCAATGCGGTGCTCGGCAAACCCCTGTTCCAGGCCAACTGCGCGCAGTGCCACGGCGCCGATCTCAAGGGCAGCGACCAGGGGCCGCCGCTGTTGCACCGTATCTATGAGCCTTCGCACCATGGCGACGCGGCCTTCCAGATGGCGGTGGCGCAGGGCACCAAGGCCCACCACTGGCAGTTCGGCGACATGGCGCCGGTGCCCGGCCTGACGCCGGACGACGTGGCCCACATCACCGCCTATGTGCGGGTCGAGCAGCGCAGGGTCGGCATCCGTTGAGGGGTGGTCGCGGCGTCGGTGTTTCCTAGTTTCCAGTCAATCGCCTTCGGCTTCGCGTGACGGCGCGCGTCCGTCGATCTGCTGTCTGGACGGCAGGCGCGGGCCGTCAGGCGCGGCTTTAACCGGGGCGCACCGCCTCCAGCGCCTGCTGCAGCCGCGCCACCGTGCCGTCGACGTCGTCCAGCTTGTCGAGGCCGAAGAGGCCGATGCGGAAGGTCTTGAAGTCGGCCGGCTCGTCGCACTGCAACGGTACGCCGGCAGCGGTCTGCAGGCCCGCGGCGGCGAAGGCGGCGCCGCTCTTGATGGCGTCGTCGTCGGTGTAGCTCACCACCACGCCCGGCGCCTTGAAGCCCTCTGCGGCCACGCTCCGGAAACCGTGCGCTTCCAGCAGCGCGCGCACGCGGGCGCCGAGCTCTTCCTGCGCGGCGCGCACCCGCTCGAAACCACGGCCCTCGGTCTCGCGCATGATGTCGCGCAGGCGGCGCAGGCTGTCGGTGGGCATGGTGGCGTGGTAGGCGTGGCCGCCGCCTTCGTAGGCGGCCATGATCTGCAACCACTTCTTCAGGTCACAGGCGAAGCTGGTGCTGGTGGTGGCGTCGATGCGCGCGCGCGCGGCCTCGCCGAGCATGACCAGGGCACAGCACGGCGAGCCACTCCAGCCCTTTTGCGGGGCGCTGATCAGGATGTCGGCGCCGGTCGCCTCCATGTCCACCCAGATCGCGCCGGAAGCGATGCAGTCGAGCACGAACAGGCCGCCGACCGCATGCACCGCGTCGGCCACCGCACGCAGGTAGGCGTCGGGCAGGATCATCCCCGAGGCGGTCTCGACGTGCGGGGCGAAGACCAGCTCGGGGCGGTGCTCACGGATCGCGGCGACGACTTCGTCGATCGGCGGCGGGGCGAACGGCGCCTGCGATCCGTCGCTCGTCGGCCGTGCCTTGAGCACGACGGATTCGGCCGGAATCCCGCCCATGTCGAAGATCTGCGTCCACCGGTAGCTGAACCAGCCATTGCGGATCACCAGCGTCTTGCGCCCGGTGGCGAACTGGCGCGCGACCGCCTCCATGCCGAAGGTGCCGCTGCCGGGCACGACGGCCACCGCCTGTGCGTGATAGACCTTCTTCAGCAGCGCCGAGATGTCGCGCATGACGCCCTGGAAGGCGCGCGACATGTGGTTCAACGAACGGTCGGTATAGACCACCGAATATTCGAGCAGGCCATCGGGATCGACATCGGGCAGCAGGCCGGGCATGGTCACCTCCTTGAGTGTTCCCGGCGGCGGCGTGCGCGCGCCGGGCAAATGAGGGGTGGGTCGCCGGTTCGCCCGGCGCAGCCACCCGCTCGCGACAATTTGTTTACACGCGCTCAGTCCGCCTGTTCGCCGAAGGCCGGCACGACCTCGTCGATCAGCGCGTGCATGGCTGCGCGGATCTGCGCTTCGCTGCAGCCCATCAGCAGGGCGTCTTCCATGATGTCCTGCACCGTCTGGCGCAGTTCCGCATGGTTCTCGTTGAGCACCTTGATCTTTTCCAGGCAGGCGACCGGTGCGCCGCTGGGCTTGCGCCAGATGATGGTATCGGGGTCCGTGGTCTTCATGGCCGTGGGGCGAGCAGGGAATACCGCGGAATTCTAGCCCGGGAGCCGCCGCTGCGTCAGGAGCGGAAACGACCGCGGCCCGCTCCCTGGTCGGGAAGCGGGCCGCGGATCACCCGGCGACCGAAGGCGCCGGGGCGGAGCGAAGTTCGCTCAGGCGGACTTGCGGGCCGGCTTGGCGGCGGTGGCGCCGACAGCCTTGACGGCCGCGCTGGTCGCGGAGCTGACGTTGGCTTCGGCGATATCCACCACCTGGCGGGCAGCCTTGCTCACGCTGTCGTAGGTGGAGTTGGCGGCGGCCAGGGCGCTCTTGACCGCGGAGATCGCCGCGTCGGACCCGGCGGGGGCGGACTTGGCGGCCTCGTCCAGGGCGGCGTTCATGGTCTTGTTCAGCTCGGCGAACTGGGATTCGAGCAGCTTGCTGATCTCTTCCTGGTTCTGCGACGCAATTTCGTAAACGCTGCGGTAGTAGGCTACCAGCTTCTCGGCGCCGGGCTGGACCAGGGAGGTCTGCAGGGCGACGAAGGCTTGCGGGTCCTTGGCTTCGGTCAGTGCCTTGAGGTTGGCCATGCTGTCTTCGATCATGGCGCGGGCGGTGTTGAGGTTCAGCGCGGCCAGGCGCTCGGCGGAGGCCATGGCGGCGGCGCTGACGCTGAGCAGGGATTCGACGGTGGCCTTGTTGCTGGCGGCGAGCTTTTCGGGGGTGGCGATCATGGCAGACTCCTGATGACGTTGGTTGTCGGTGTTGCCGGCAGCCTCCCGCTGAGAGAGCGAATTGCTGCGGTGCACAATTACAAGTGTAGAGTACGAATTCTTGATGTCAACAAATAATTGTGCGCTGCAGCAAAAATCGTCCGCATGCTCGGGACAGGCACAAAAGGCAGCGGGCCGGCGGAACCCTGGGGTTCCGGTCGGCCCGCCGGTAGTGGTTGTGGGCGGGATGAAACCCGCCGTCCGCTGACTACTTCTTGCGCATCGGCGGCAGGTCGGTGCAGCTGCCGTGCGCGACCTCGGCCGCCATGCCCACCGTCTCGCCCAGCGTCGGGTGCGGGTGGATGGTCTTGCCGATATCGACCGCGTCGGCGCCCATCTCGATGGCCAGACAGACCTCGCCGATCATGTCGCCGGCAGACGGCCCGACGATGGTGCCGCCGATCACGCGGTGCGTTTCCGCATCGAAGATCAGCTTGGTGAAGCCGTAGTCGGCGCCGTTGGCGATCGCGCGGCCCGAGGCGGCCCAGGGGAACTTGGCCACCTCGACCTTTTTGCCTTCGGCCTTGGCCTGCGCCTCGGTGTAGCCGACCCAGGCCACTTCCGGATGGGTGTAGGCCACGCCGGGAATTACCGTGGCGTCGAAGGCAGCCTTCTGTCCGGCCGCGACTTCCGCCGCGACGTGGGCTTCATGCACCGCCTTGTGGGCAAGCATGGGCTGGCCGACGACGTCGCCGATGGCGAAGATGTGCGGCACGTTGGTGCGCATCTGCGCATCCACCGGGATGAAACCGCGCTCGCCGACGATCACCCCCGCCTTGTCGGCGCCGATCTTGTTGCCGTTGGGCGCGCGGCCCGCCGACTGCAGGATCATGTCGTACTTCACCGGCTCGGCGGGTGCCCCTTCGCCTTCGAACTTCACGTAAAGGCCATCGTCCTTGGCCTCGACGGCCACGGTCTTGGTCTTCAGCATGATCTTGTCGAAGCGCTGGGCGTTCTGCTTCTCCCACACCTTCACCGCGTCGCGGTCCGGGCCCTGCATCAGGCCGTCCATCATCTCGACCACGTCGATGCGCGCGCCGAGCGTGGAATACACCGTGGCCATCTCCAGGCCGATGATGCCGCCGCCGATGACCAGCATCTTGCCCGGCACCTGGCGCAGTTCCAGCGCGCCGGTGGAGTCCACGATGCGCGGATCGCGCGGGATGAAGGGCAGGTGCACGGCGGCGGAACCGGCTGCAATGATGCACTGCTTGAACTTCACCACCTTCTTGGCGCCGGTCTTGTCCTGTGCGCTGCCGGTGGTTTCTTCGACCTCGATGTGATGCGGGTCGAGGAAGCTGCCGTAGCCGCGGATCACATCCACCTTGCGCGCCTTGGCCATACCGGCCAGCCCGCCGGTGAGCTTGCCGATCACGCCGTCCTTGTGCTTGCGGAGCGCGTCGACATCGACCGTGGGCTTGGCGAACTTGATGCCGGCGGTTTCGACATGTTCGGCCTCTTCGATCACCGCGGCGACGTGCAGCAGCGCCTTGGACGGGATGCAGCCGACGTTCAGGCACACCCCGCCGAGCGTGGCGTAACGCTCGATGATCGCGGTCTTGAGACCGAGGTCGGCGGCGCGGAAGGCCGCCGAGTAGCCGCCTGGGCCGGCGCCGAGGACGACCATGTCGTACTCGACGTCGGCGCTGCCGGCGTGCGCGGCTGCGGTCGGGGCCGACGCCGCGGCGGGTGCTGCGGCCGGCGCCGGGGCGCTAGCCTGAGCAGGGGCCGCAGCGGCTTCGCCAGCCGCCTCGACCTTGATCAGCACCGCGCCTTCGCTGACCTTGTCGCCGAGCTTGACCAGCACTTCCTTGACCACGCCGGCGGCCGACGAGGGCACATCCATGGTGGCCTTGTCGGACTCCAGCGTGCAGATGGCGTCATCCACCTTGATGCTGTCGCCGGCTTTGACGAACAGCTCGATCACCGGCACCGCGTCGAAATCACCGATGTCCGGCACCTTTACTTCAACGATCTGGCTCATGTCCGGGCCTCCTTACAGCATGACCCGACGGAAGTCGGCCAGCAGTTGGGCGAGATAGACGTTGAAGCGGGTGGCCAGCGCGCCGTCGATGACGCGGTGATCCGCGGTCAGCGACATCGGCAGGGTAAGGCGCGGCACGAACTGCTTGCCGTCCCACACCGGCTTCATCACCGACTTGTTCACCCCGAGGATGGCCACTTCCGGCGCATTGACGATGGGTGCGAAGTAGGTGCCGCCGATGCCGCCCAGCGAGGAGATGGTGAAGCAGGCGCCGGACATGTCGGCCGGGCCCAGCTTGCCATCGCGCGCCTTCTTGGCCAGCGCGCCGGTTTCCGCGGCGATCTCGAACACGCTCTTCTTGTCGGCGTCCTTGACCACCGGCACGACAAGACCGTTGGGGGTGTCCGCGGCGAAGGCGATGTTGAAGTACTTCTTGTAGACCAGGTTGTCGCCGTCGAGCGAGGTGTTGAACTCGGGGAATTCCTGCAGTGCGCGCACCGAGGCCTTGATGATGAAGGCGAGCATGGTGAGCTTCTTGCCGGACTTCTCGTGCTCCTTGTTCATCGCCACCCGGAAGGCTTCCAGGTCGGTGATGTCGGCGTCCTCGTGGTAGGTCACAGCCGGGATCATCACCCAGTTGCGCGCCAGATTCTGGCCGGAGATCTTCTTGATGCGGGAGAGCGGCTTGACCTCGACCTCGCCGAACTTGGCGAAGTCCACCTTCGGCCAAGGCAGCAGGTCCAGCCCTCCGCCCAGCGACGCGCCCGCGCCGGCCGCAGCCGCCTTGCCCGGCACCACGCCGGTGCTCATCGCGCCCTTGACGAAGGCGGTGACGTCTTCCTTGAGGATGCGGTTCTTCGGTCCGGTGGCCTTGACCTGGGCGAGATCCACGCCCAGTTCGCGGGCGTAGGCGCGCACCGAGGGGCTGGCGTGCACCTTGCCGCCCAGCTTCACCGCGGAGGGGGCTGCAGCGGGCGCGGGGGCCGGTGCTTTCGCTCCTCCCCCTTCAAGGGGGAGGCTGGGAGGGGGATGGGTCTTGCCGGACGCTGGCTGAACCCCATCCCCACCCTGTCCCTCCCCTTGAAGGGGAGGGGACCCAACAACGGCGCCTGCCGAGGCGCCTGCCGACTCGACCTTGATCATCACCGTGCCCTGCGACACCTTGTCGCCGACCTTGACCAGCACTTCCTTGACCACCCCGGCAGCCGAGGAGGGCACGTCCATGGTGGCCTTGTCGGACTCCAGCGTGGCGATGGCATCGTCCACCTTGATGCTGTCGCCGACCTTGACGAACAGCTCGATCACCGGCACGTCGGAGAAGTCGCCGATGTCGGGAACTGCGACCTCGACCACGCCGCCGGCGGCAGCCGGGGCGGGGGCAGCGGGTGCCGGGGCAGCAGGTGCCGCGGCAGCCGGCTGGGGCGCCGCAGCAGCCGCGCCGGCTGCTTCCACCTTGATCAGCAGGCTGCCTTCCGCGACCTTGTCGCCGACCGCGACCAGCACTTCCTTGACCACGCCGGCGGCCGAGGAGGGCACGTCCATGGTGGCCTTGTCGGATTCCAGGGTGGCGATCGCGTCATCCACCGCGATGGTGTCGCCCACCTTGACGAACAGCTCGATCACCGGCACCTCGGAGAAGTCGCCGATGTCCGGAACCTTCACTTCGATCAACTGGCTCATCGTCATCTCCTCCTCAGACCGTCACCGGATCGGGCTTGTTGGGGTCGAGCTTGTACTTGACCATGGCGGCGGCAACCTTCTCGCGCTCGATCGCGCCCTCGTCGGCCAGCGCCTTGAGCGCGGCCAGGGTCACCCAGTAGCGATCCACCTCGAAGAAGTGGCGCAGCTGCTCGCGGGTGTCCGAGCGGCCGAAGCCGTCGGTGCCCAGGGTCACGTAGCTGCGCTTGACGAAGGGGCGGATCTGCTCGGCGAAGAGCTTCATGTAGTCGGTGGCGGCGATCACCGGGCCTTCGCTGCCTTCCAGGCAGGCCTCGACGTGCGACTTCTTCGGCGCCTCCATCGGGTGGAGCAGGTTCCAGCGCTCGCAGTGCTGGCCGTCGCGGGTCAGCTCGTTGAAGCTCGGGCAGCCCCACAGGTCGGCTTCCACGCCCCAGTCGTTCTTCAGCAGCTCGGCGGCGGCGATGACCTCGTTGAAGATGGTACCGGAACCCAGCAGCTGCACGCGCGGGCCCTTCTTGTCGGCGCCCTTGCGGAAGGCGTACATGCCCTTGAGGATGTCCTTCTCGGCGCCGGCCGGCATCTCGGGATGTTCGTAGTTCTCGTTCATCACCGTGATGTAGTAGTAGATGTCCTCCTGCTCGGCGAACATCCGCCGCATGCCGTCCTGCACGATCACCGCCACCTCGTACTGGAAGGTGGGGTCGTAGGACACGCAGTTGGGGATCATGTTGGCCATGATCTGGCTGTGGCCGTCCTCGTGCTGCAGGCCTTCGCCGTTGAGCGTGGTGCGCCCGGCGGTGCCGCCGATCATGAAGCCGCGGGTGCGCTGGTCGGCTGCCGCCCAGCACAGGTCCATGGTGCGCTGCAGGCCGAACATCGAATAGAAGATGTAGAAGGGCACCATCTGCACGCCGTGCACGCTGTAGGCGGTGCCGGCGGCGATCCAGTCGGCCATCGCGCCGGCCTCGTTGATGCCTTCCTGCAGCACCTGGCCGGTTTCCGATTCCTTGTAGAACATCAGCTGGTCATGGTCTTCCGGCACGTACTTCTGGCCCTGCTGGTTCCAGATGCCGTACTGGCGGAACATGCCTTCCATGCCGAAGGTGCGGCTCTCGTCGGGCACGATGGGCACGATGTGTCGGCCGATCTGCTTGTCCTTGAGCAGGGTGTTCATGATGCGCACGATGGCCATGGTGGTAGACAGCTCGCGCCCTTCGCCGGAGGCCTTCAGCAGCGCGGCGAAGGCGTCCAGGCCCGGCACCGCCAGCGGCTCGGCCTTCTGCCGGCGCTGCGGCAGGAAGCCGCCCAGCTCCATGCGGCGCTCCATCATGTACTTGTACTCGGGCGAACCCTCCTCGAAGCGCAGATAGGGCAGCTCGGCGAGCTTGTCGTCCGGCACCGGCAGGCCGAAGCGGTCGCGGAAGCGGCGGATGGCGTCGATGTCCAGCTTCTTCTGCTGGTGGGAGATGTTCATCGCCTCGCCGGCCTGGCCCATGCCGAAGCCCTTGATGGTCTTGGCGAGGATCAGCGTGGGCTGGCCCTTGTGCTCGGTGGCGGCCTTGTAGGCGGCGAAGATCTTGAACAGGTCGTGGCCGCCGCGGTTGAGATTCCAGATCTCGTCGTCGGTCCAGTCGGCCACCAGCTCCTTCAGTTCCGGGGTGTTGAAGAAGTGCTCGCGCACATAGGCGCCGTCCTTGGCCTTGAAGGTCTGGTACTCGCCGTCCACGCATTCCATCATGCGCTTCTTGAGGATGCCCTTCTTGTCACGCTGCAGCAGCGCGTCCCAGTGGGTGCCCCAGATCACCTTGATCACGTTCCAGCCGGCGCCGCGGAATTCGGCTTCCAGTTCCTGGATGATCTTGCCGTTGCCGCGCACCGGGCCGTCCAGGCGCTGCAGGTTGCAGTTGATGACGAACACCAGGTTGTCGAGACGCTCGCGCGCGGCCATGCCGATGGCGCCGAGCGACTCGACCTCGTCGGTCTCGCCGTCGCCGAGGAAGGCCCACACCTTGCGCGATTCGGCCTTGGCGGCGTCGATCAGGCCGCGGCTGGCGAGGTACTTCATGAAGCGGGCCTGGTAGATGGCCTGCAGCGGGCCGAGGCCCATGGACACGGTGGGGAACTGCCAGAAATCCGGCATCAGCCAGGGGTGCGGATAGGAGGAAATACCCTTGCCGCCCACTTCCTGGCGGAAGCTGTCCATCTGCTCTTCGGTGAGGCGGCCGAGCATGAAGGCGCGCGCATACACGCCGGGCACCGAGTGGCCCTGGAAGAAGATCAGGTCGCCGCCGGTTTCATGCTCCAGGCTCTTCCAGAAGTGCGAGAAACCCACGTCGTAGAGCGCCGCGGCCGAGGCGAAGGAGGCGATGTGGCCACCCACGTTGGTGTGCTTGTTGGCGCGCACCACCATGGCCATGGCGTTCCAGCGGATGTAGGAATGGAGCTTGATCTCCATGTCCGGGTTGCCCGGGTACTTGGGCTGCTGCTCGGCCGGGATGGTGTTGATGTACTGCGTGTTGGCGGAGTAGGGGATGTCCACCCCCTCTTCGCGCGCGGATTCGATCAGCTTCTCGATCAGGTAGTGGGCGCGCGGTGCGCCTTCGTTATCGACGACTGCGGCCAGTGCGTCCAGCCATTCCTGCGTCTCCTGCGCGTCCGGATCGGCCTGCAGCAGTACGTTGGATTTCCCGGTCATGGTCTGTCTCCTCATGACTTGCGGTTAGCGAATCCCTCCCGGCGGGGGTGGAACCGGGCAGGGGCGGTTCTTGATTTGATGCGCGCGTGGCCGTTCCGCAGCGGCGGACGGCCATCTCCTCGAACTATAAAACGTTGTTTCGCGATGTGCAACATCGTTTCGCCTGTTGCAATGAAGCCGACGGCGGCGCTCGTTCGGCCCGGATGCAACAACGCCCGCCGGATGCTGGTCTGCAGCGGGGCGGGCGTTGTCGGGCGCGGAGGCGGAACTGCCGGTGGAGCAGGTCGCAGCGGGCGTGTGTAGCGGGCGAAACGTGGGGGAAAAAAATCGGCCGGGAGATGAGGGAGGGAGGGAGAGATTCTCCCGGCCGATCGGGAAAGCGGATGTCGGGTTGCGGCTTCATTGCCGGACTGCCCGTTGACGGTCTTCGTCTCTTGCAAAGACCACCTGTCCGTTGCGCACCTCGCCCATCGAGATGTCACGGGTATCGGTGATCGTCTCGTGGCTGGTCCGGGAAAAGGGACGATCATACGTCATGATCACGCCCTCGACCCGGGTGCGCAGGTCTTCGAGTGCCTCACGGATGCGGTCTCCGTCGGTGCTGCCTGCCTGCTCGATGGCGGCGGCGAGGAGCAAGGCCGAATCATACCCCTGCGCGGCGGCCGGTGGCACCGGAATGCGTTCCGTTCCCGTTTTCTCCTTCCAGGCGGCGAGAAAGCTCGCGCGCCGTTCGGTGGTGGGTTCCTGGATGAAGGTCTGCGGCATGCGCGCGCCTTCGGCGTTGGGCCCGGCGTTGTCGATGAAGTTGGACATGGCCAGCGTCCAGCTGCCGATCAGCGGCGCCTTCCAGCCCATGCGCGCCATGCCGTTGGCGATCTGCGCAAGCTCCGGGCCGATGCCGTAGGTGAGGATGGCCTGGGCGCCGGCCGCGCGTGCGCGGCGCAAGGGGGTGAGCATGTCGGCCTGGCGCAGCTGGAAGCGCTCCACCGCCACCGGATGGATGTCGCGCTCGACCAGCGCACGCTCCAGGTCCTCGCGGCCGAGCTGGCCGTAGTTGGTGGCGTCGTGGAAGATGGCCACGCGGCGCAGGCCGCGGCGCTCCACCGCTTCCTCGACGATCATCGCCGCCTGCAGGGTGTCGTTGGCCGATACGCGGAAGACGAAGTTCTCCGGGTGCTGGGGCGGCAGGAACTGCTTGGTGATCAGCGAGCCGGTGGCCACCGAGGTGATCACCGGGATGCGTGCCTGCTGGTAGAAGCGCTGGCTGGCGAGCGCCACGCCGGTGTTGACGATGCCCAGGCCGGCCACCACGCCTTCCTTGATCAGCTCCTGCACCACCTGGGCACCACGCTCGTTGCGCGCCTCGTCGTCACGTTCGACGAGCTCGATCGGACGGCCGAGCACGCCGCCGCCGGCGTTGATCTCGGCTGCGGCGATGCGGATGCCTTCGCGCATCGAGATCCCCATCGGGCTGGAGCCGCCGGTGAACGGTCCGGATACGCCGATGCGGACAGGCTCCACCGCCACGGCCTGCGCCGATGCCAGCACCAGTGCCGCCAGCAGCGGCCCGCAGGCACGGCGCAGCAGTCGAAGCGGAGCTCTTGGGAACATGGCCGGACTGTAAGCCGGCCGGTCGCGGGGCTGAATTGGCGAAAACCCCAAGCGCCTGCCGCGACCCTGTCCGCGGTAAGGGAAAGACCGAATGTCGGCCCGCGCGCAGCGCGGCAAGAATGGCGCACTGAATGCCACCGGCACGGACCACCCGCCGCCTGTGCGCACCGCAAACCGCGACCGACCCTTCATTCCATGTCCGATTCCGCCGACCGCGGTCAATTTGCTCCCACCCGCTGGTACTGGACCGCGCCCTATGTGGCGGTGGTGCTGTTCGCCGTCGCCATGCTCGCGCTGGTGTGGCTGCTGCAGGAGCGCGAGGTGGCCGCGCAGCGCAGCGCGGTGGCGCGCGACGTGCAATGGGCCGAGCAGACCCTGCGCCTGCACATGCAGGGCACCGAGGAATTCCTCGGCCAGCTCGCGCGCGACCTCGCCGCCGGGGCGCTCGATCCGGACGCCTTCCAGCTGCGCGCCAACCAGCACATCGCCAACAACAGCGAACTGGTGAACGTGGTGTGGGTGGGCACCGACGAACTGGTGCGCTGGTCGGCGCCCTTCGATACCACGGAATGGCTGGCCGGCGACGCGCTCTCCGGGCCGCAGCTGGAACCCTACGAGCGGGCCCGCGACCAGGGTGGGCCGAGCTACGGCCTTCCCTATGTCAATCCGCGCAGCAATGCGGTGATCGAGGTCTATGTGCCGGTGCGTCGCGGTCGCGAGTTCCTCGGCGCCATTGCCGCCGTCTACTCCATCGAGCGCATGGCGCGCCACATGGTCCCCGGCTGGTTTGCCGAGAAGTACCGCCTGGCGCTGGTCAGCCCGCAGGGCGAGACGCTGGCGGTGAGCTCCGGGGTGAACGAACTGGACGAGAGCGTGTCCTTCGAGATTCCGCTCGATCCGCCGGGCGGCGGCCTGCGTCTGCGCGCCACCGCCTTCCGCACCGCGGGCCACCTGCCGCAGGCGCTGCCGACCATGATCATCATCGGCCTGTCGGTGTTCGTGCTTTGGAGCCTGTGGCTGCTGCGCACCCATGTGCTGCGCCGGGTGCAGGTCGAGCGCGAGCGCGACCGCCTGTTCAATCTCTCGCTCGACATGCTCTGCGTGGTCGGCCTCGACGGGCGCTTCCGGCGCTGCAATCCGGCCTTCGAGCGCGTCCTGGGCTACCCGCCGGACGAACTGGCCGGCCGTGCGCTGCTCGACCTGGTGCACGCCGAGGACGCCGCCACCACGCTGGACCACCTGCGCCTGCTCGAAGGCGGCGAGGCGGTGAGCTTCGAGAACCGCTGCCGCTGCAAGGACGGGCGCTACAAGTGGCTGGTGTGGAGCATCAACCCGGTGCGCGAGGAGAAGCTGGTGTACGCGGTGGCGCACGACATTACCGGACGCAAGGCGGCCGAGGAGGCGCTGCGCGCCGAGTCCGCCTTCCGCAAGGCGATGGAGGAGTCGGTGCTCACCGGCCTGCGCGCCATCGACCTGTCCGGGCGGATCATCTATGTGAACTCGGCCTTCTGCCGCATGGTGGGCTTTTCGCAGGACGAGCTGGTCGGCGCCGAGGCGCCTTTCCCCTACTGGCCGGCCGAGGACGTCGACACCTGCCAGCGCAACCTGGAGCTGACCCTGGCCGGCCAGGCGCCCTCGGGCGGCTTCGAGATGCGCATCAGGCGCAAGAACGGCGAGCGCCTGGACGCGCGCTTCTACCTGTCGCCGCTGATCGACCTGACCGGCAAGCAGACCGGCTGGATGGCCTCGGTCACCGACATCACCGAACCGAAGCGGGTGCGAGCCGCGCTGGAAGCGGCGCACGAGCGCTTCGAGGCGGTGCTCGACGGCCTGGATGCGGCGGTGTTCGTGGCCGATGCGCGCACCGACGAGATCCTCTTCGCCAACCGCGCGTTCAAGAACATCCACGGCTTCGACGCGGTAGGCCGCACGGTGCGCGGCGTGGCGGTGCCCCAGCCCGAGCGCGGCGACTACCGGGTGGACCCGCGCGGCCTGGCCCTGGTCGACCTGCCGCGCGAGCTGTTCGACGGCGAACTGCAGCACCCGCTCTCGGGGCGCTGGTATCACGTGCGCGAGCAGGCCACGCGCTGGGTGGACGGCCGGGTGGTGCGCATGGGCATCGCCACCGACATCACCGACCGCAAGCAGACCGCCGAGGTCTCGCGCCAGCAGGAAGAGCGCCTGCAGCGCACCGGCCGCCTGATCACCATGGGCGAGATGGCCTCCACGCTGGCGCATGAACTCAACCAGCCGCTGTCGGCCATCGCCAACTACTGCATGGGCTGCGTGACCCGCATGCAGTCGGGCAACTGGAAGCAGGAGGACCTGCTGGCGGCGATGCAGAAGGCCAGTTTCCAGGCCGAGCGCGCCGGCAAGATCATCCGTCGGGTGCGCGAGTTCGTGAAGAAGAGCGAGCCGCGGCGCAGCGCGGTGCCGATCGGCGAGGTCCTCGACGACGCCATCGGCTTTGCCGAGATTGACGCCCGGCGCATGGGCGTGCGGGTAGAGGAGGAGGTGCCCGAAGGCCTGCCTGCGGTGTATGCGGACCGCATCATGATCGAGCAGGTGGTGCTCAATCTGGTGAAGAACGGACTGGACGCCATGCACGACAACCCGCCGGAAGACCGGCTGCTGCGGGTGCGCGCGCGCGCGCTCGGGCCGCTCAGTGTGGAGGTGGCGGTGATCGACCGCGGGCACGGCATCGGCGAGGAAGAGCGCAAGCGCCTGTTCACCCCCTTCTACACCACCAAGGCCGAGGGCATGGGCATGGGTCTGAACATCTGCCGCTCCATCATCGAGTTCCACGATGGCAGGCTGACGGTTGAATCCAACCCGGAAGGCGGTACCATCTTCTCCTTCACATTGCCCACGGAGGCTGCGAGTGAGCGTCTTGCCCGCCGAGCCTGACCAGACCATCTACATCATCGACGACGACGAGGCCCTGCGCGACTCGCTCGTCTGGCTGCTGGAGTCCAGCGGCTACCAGGTGCTGGCCCACGAATCCGCCGAAGCCTTCCTCGCCGTCTACAACGAACACCTCACCGGCTGCCTGGTGCTGGACGTGCGCATGCCCGGCATGAGCGGGCTGGAACTGTTCGAGGAACTCGGCCGCCGGCGCTGCACCTTGCCGGTGATCTTCATCACCGGTCACGGCGACGTGCCGATGGCGGTGTCCGCGCTCAAGAAGGGCGCGGTGGACTTCATCGAAAAGCCCTTCTCCGACCGCGACATGCTCGGCCTGATCGAGCAGTGCCTGGCCACCGAGCGCGAGAACCGCTCCAAGCGCCGCCAGGAGGCCGACACCGCACGCCGCCTGGAGCAGCTCACCCAGCGCGAACGCGAGGTGCTGGACCTGATCATCGTCGGCAAGCTCAACAAGCAGATCGCCGACGTGCTCGGCATCAGCATCAAGACCGTCGAGGTGCACCGCGCCCGGGTCATGGAGAAGATGGGCGCGCATTCGCTGGCCGAACTGGTCCAGCACGTGGTCAGCGCCGAGCCCGCTCCGCCGCGCTGAGCACGCAGGCCGCGGCCGCGCGGACCGCGCCCTTTCATCCGCCCGCCGCCCGCAGCGCCACTGCCGGCGGCGTTTTTCCTGGCGGTAACGGCGTTCCGCATCGTGGTACGCCGTTCTTGTGGTGTAATCGGCAACGATGACCTCGATCAACGCTTTCCTCCTGCTAGGTGGTGTGCTGCTGTTCGTCAGCGTGCTGGCCAGCACGCTCTCCGCACGCCTCGGTTTGCCGCTGCTGCTGCTGTTCCTGTTTGTCGGCATGCTGGCCGGCGAGGATGGCATCGGCGGCATCGCCTTCCACGATTTCTCCACCGCCATGCTGGTCGGCCAGCTTGCGCTGGCGGTCATCCTGCTCGACGGCGGCCTGCGCACCCGCATCGAAACCTTCCGGGTGGCGCTGTGGCCGGCCGCGGTGCTCGCCACCTGGGGGGTGATCGGCACCGCCTTGCTGCTTGGGCTGTTCGCCACCTGGCTGCTGGATGTGCACTGGAGCCTGGCCCTGCTGCTCGCCGCCATCGTCGGCTCCACCGATGCCGCGGCGGTGTTCTCGCTGTTGCGCAACAGCGGCGTGCGGCTCAACGACCGGGTCAAGGCCACGCTGGAGATCGAGTCCGGCGCCAACGATCCGATGGCCATCCTGCTGGTCACCGTCATGGTGGAAGTGTTGCTGCAGCCCGAAGCGGCCAGCGGCTGGCGCTTCGCCTTCCTGCTGGTCACGCAGATGGGGCTGGGGGCGCTCGCCGGGGTGGCCGGCGGCTGGGTGCTGGCGCGGCTGCTCGCCCGCCTGCGGCTGGCCGAAGGTCTGTATGCGCTGCTCATCGTCTCCGGCGGCCTGATGATCTTCTCCGCCACCAACGCCATCAACGGCAGCGGCTTCCTGGCCATCTACCTTGCCGGCCTGGTGGTCGGCAACAAGCGCTGCCACGCCACCGAGCATGTGCTGCGGGTGATGGACGGCCTGGCCTGGCTGGCCCAGGCGGGGATGTTCCTGATCCTCGGCCTGCTGGTGACCCCTTCGCACCTGCTGGATAACGCCGGCTACGCGCTGGGCATGGCCCTGTTCCTGATGCTGGTCGCCCGCCCGCTGGCGGTGTGGTCGGGCCTGCTGCCCTTCCACTTCGCGCGCAACGAGGTGGCCTATATCTCCTGGGTGGGCCTGCGCGGCGCGGTGCCCATCGTGCTGGCCATCTACCCGGTGATGATGGGGGTGCCCAACTCCATCCTGCTGTTCGACGTGGCCTTCGCGGTGGTGCTGGTGTCGCTGCTGGTGCAGGGGGCTACGGTGCCGATGGCCGCCCGGCTGTTCCGCGTGGTGGTGCCGCCGCGCGACGAGCCGGTGGACCGCCTCGAAGTGTGGGTGGGCGAGACCGCAGCGCTGGACCTGCTGGAATACCGCGTGGCCGCCGGCTCGCGCGCGGAGGGGCGGCATCCCGACGATCTGCTGGACGAGGAAGGCAGCGACGCAGTGCGCTGCGTGGCCGTGGTGCGGCGCGGCAACCTCCTGCGTACCACCTCCGGCACGCGGCTCGCGCAGGGCGATTCGGTGTGGCTGGCCGCGCCCGACGAACTGGCCGAGCGCCTTGCCAAGGCCTTCGCTGCCGGCGGCGCGGGCAACGAACTGACCGCGCACGCCGGCTTCTTCGGCGAGTTCGTGGTCGATCCGCACTGCCCGGCGGGGGAGTTGGCCGCGGCCTACGGCTTCGAGTTGCAGGAGGACGAGGTCGAACTGCCGCTGGCCGTGATGTTCCGCCGCCGCCTGGCCCGTCCGCCGGTGGTGGGCGACAAGGTCAGCATTGGCGCCTTCGTGCTCACGGTCAAGGAGATGGACCACGCCGGGCACGTCACCCAGATGGGCCTCAAGTGCCCCTCGCTGCCGCGGCTGTTCTGAGCTTCGACCGGTAGGCCGCGGTCGCCCGCGTGGCCGGGCCACAACAGATATTTCCCATGGATGGAAAAGGGTCAATCGTCCGGGCGTTGACCTCGATCAAGCGCGTATCTTTGACCGACCGGTAAGTTTGCTCTCTTTGCCTGCACGAATCGGGGAGTCCGTCCATGGGAGCACCTTTGCCCGCACCGGCCGCCAGCCGGCTGTTCCTTTCGGGTAACGAAGCGGTCGCACGCGCGGTTTGGGAGACCGGCTGCAAGGTCGCCGCCGCCTATCCGGGCACGCCGTCCACCGAGATCCTGGAAGAGCTCGCGCACTACCCGGACCTGTACGCCGAATGGTCGGTGAACGAGAAGGTCTCGCTGGAAGTGGCGCTGGGCGCCTCGATGATGGGCGCGCGCGCTTTCTGCGCGATGAAGCACGTCGGCCTCAACGTGGCCTCCGACGCGCTGATGACCATGACCGTGACCGGCACCGAAGGCGGGCTGGTGATCGCCGTGGCCGACGACGTGGGCATGTCCTCCTCGCAGAACGAGCAGGATTCGCGCTTCTGGGGCCGCTTCGCCCACCTGCCGGTGCTGGAGCCGGCCGACGCGCAGGAGGCCTACGCGATGACCAAGGCGGCCTTCGAGCTGGCCGAGCGCCACCGCTGCCCGGTGATCCTGCGTCTCACCACCCGCATCTGCCACGTCAAGGGCCGTGTCGAGGTGGGCGAGCGGGTCGCCGTGGAGCCGGCCGGCTTCACCAAGGACCCGCGCCGCTGGGTGATGGTACCGGGCAACGCCAAGCCGCGCCTGCCGCTGATGTTCGAACGCGAGGCGGCGCTGGCGGCCGAAGCCGAAACCTCCGACCTGAACCCGCTGTTCGATGGCAGCGACCTTTCCGTCGGCTTCGTCGCCTCCGGTCCGGCCTTCATGCATGTGCGCGAAGCCTTCCCGGATGCGCCGCTGCTCAAGCTCGGCCTGTCCTGTCCGTTGCCGCTGCACAAGATCCGCGCGCTCGCCGGACGGGTGCAGCACCTGGTGGTGGTGGAGGAGACCGAGCCGCTGGTCGAATCCGAACTCAAGGCCGCCGGCATCCCCTGCCACGGCAAGGACATCCTGCCGCGCCTGGGCGAACTCGCCCCCGACGTGCTGCGCCCGGCGGTCGCCCGCCTGTTCGGCGGCGCGGCCCCGGCCCCGGCGCATGTGCCGGCGCAGCAGGTCTTCCCGCGTCCGCCGACCATGTGCGTGGCCTGTCCGCACCTGGGCGTGTATTACACGCTGTCGCAGATGCGCAACCTCATCATCTCCGGCGACATCGGCTGCTACACCCTGGGCGCCGGCCATCCGTGGAACGCGCTGGATACCTGCATCTCCATGGGCGCCTCGATGGGCATGGCGCTGGGCATGGACAAGGGCAGGGGGGCGGCCGACGCCAACAAGAAGGTGGTCGCGGTGATCGGCGACTCCACCTTCCTGCACATGGGCATGCAGGGCCTGCTCGACATCACCTACAACCGCGGCAACGTCACCATCCTGCTGCTCGACAACCGCGCGGTGGGCATGACCGGCGGGCAGGACAACCCGGGCACCGGGCGCGACCTGCACGGCGAGGAAGCCCAGCGGGTGGATTTCGCCAAGCTGTGCGAGGCCCTGGGAGTGAAGCGCGAGCGTATCCGCGTGGTCGATCCCTACCAGCTGCCGGTGCTGTTCAAGGCGCTGCGCGAGGAGACCAAGGTCGAGGAGCCCTCGGTGATCATCACCGACCGTCCCTGCGTGCTGATCGACCACTACCAACCCACCAAGCCCTACCTGGTGGTCGACGAGCGCTGCACCGGTTGTGGCAACTGCGTGGATGTGGGCTGTCCGGCCATCCACGTCACCCGGCGCGAGACCGAAGTGAAACCGTCCGGCAAGGAAGTGGAGCTGTCCTTCGTGCGCATCGAAACCTCCGCCTGTACCGGCTGCGGCCTGTGCGTGCAGCCTTGCGCGCCGGAGGCCATCGTGCACGCCGATCCCGTGCATCCGATCCAGTTCCTGCGCAAGCAATGAGAATGGGGCCAGCATGACTGCAAGCAACAAGACGACCAACATCCTGGTGTGCGGTACCGGCGGCCAGGGCGTGATGACCGCCACCGAGATCCTCGCCGAGGCCGCGCTGTCGCTCGGCTTCGACGCCAAGAAGACCGAGGTGGCCGGCATGAGCCAGCGCGGCGGGGTGGTGACCTCGCACCTGCGCTTCGGCGAGCGTGTGCTGTCGCCGCAGATCGTGCCGGGCGAAGCGGACCTGCTGGTGGGGTTCGAAGCGGCCGAGGCGCTGCGCTGGGTGCACATGCTGCGCCCCGGCGCGGTGGTGCTGATGAACGTCGGCCGCCTGGTGCCGCCGGTGGTGAACATCGGCCTGTTCGACTACCCGGAGGACCCGGTCGCCGAGATCCGTGCGCTGGGCCTCGAGGTGCACGCCTTCGACGCCAGCGCGCTGGCGCAGGAGCTGGGCAACATCCGCCTGGGCAACACCGTGATGCTCGGTGCCATGGCCGACCGCCTGCCTTTCCCGGCCGAAGTGCTGCGCGAGGCGGTGCTGGCGCGCTTCGCCAGCCGCAAGCCGCAGTTGGTGGACGTGAACCGTCAGGCTTTCGAGCTGGGCCGGCGCGCGGTGGCGGAGGAAGCGCTGGCGGCCTAGCCCGTACCAAGGCCGCGCCGTCCGGCGTGTAGGAGCGGGCTTGCCCGCGATGCGGCGGTTGTTTCCTCTTAGGCCGCATCGCGGCCAAGGCCGCTCCTACCGGGCGAGGCCCGTGCCCCGTTCGCACAAGCCCCTGATGCTGCGATAAAATCCCCGGTTTTTCCAAAGGCCATTCCCATGACGGCACGCATCATCGACGGCAAGGCCCTGGCGGAACAGGTGCGCGGCGAGATCGCCACCCGCGCGGCCGCGCTTGCGGCACGCGGCGAGCAGCCCTGTCTCGCGGTCCTGCTGATCGGCGCGGACCCCGCTTCCGCGGTCTATGTGCGCAACAAGGTGGCCGGCTGCGAGAAGGCCGGCATCCGTTCGCTGCGTTTCGACTATTCCGCCGACGTTGCCCCCGAGGAGGTGATGGCCAAGCTGGCCGAGCTCAACGCCGACCCGGCGGTGCACGGCATCCTGGTGCAGCTGCCGCTGCCGCCGCAGTTCGACGAAGCCGCGGTGCTGGAGGCGATCAGCGTGGAGAAGGACGTGGACGGCTTCCACGCCGAGAACGTCGGCCGCCTGTCCCAGAACCAGGAAGCCTTCATCCCCTGCACCCCGCACGGCGTGATGAAGATGCTGGAATCCACCGGCGTGCCGCTGGCCGGCGCGGAAGCGGTGGTGATCGGCCGTTCCAACATCGTCGGCAAGCCGATGGCGATGCTGCTCACCAACGCCGGGGCCACGGTCACCGTGTGCCACTCCAAGACCCGCGACCTGGCCTTCCATACCCGCCGCGCGGACATCCTGGTGGCGGCGGTGGGCAAGCCGCGCTTCGTCACCGGCGACATGATCAAGCCGGGCGCGGTGGTCATCGACGTCGGCATCAATCGTCTCACCGAAGGCCCGGACGCCGGCAAGCTGTGCGGCGACGTGGATTTCGATTCCGCCGCGCAGGTGGCCGGCGCGATCACCCCGGTGCCGGGCGGGGTGGGGCCGATGACCATCACCATGCTGCTGGAAAACACCGTGATTTCCGCCGAGCGCGCCGCGCGCCGCAAGGGACTTTGAAATGAGCGCTACCCCGATCGTCGGCATCATCATGGGCTCCAACTCCGACTGGCCCACGATGAAGGCGGCCGCCAAGGTGCTGGAAGACTTCGGCGTGCCCTTCGAGGCGCGCGTGGTCTCCGCCCATCGCACCCCCGACCTGATGTACGAATACGCCGAAAGCGCGCGTTCCCGCGGCCTGCAGGCCATCATCGCCGGTGCCGGCGGCGCGGCCCACCTGCCGGGCATGGTCGCCGCCAAGACCACCGTGCCGGTGCTGGGCGTGCCGGTGCAGTCCAAGGCGCTCTCCGGCCAGGATTCGCTGCTCTCCATCGTGCAGATGCCCAAGGGCATCCCGGTGGCCACATTCGCCATCGGCGAGGCGGGTGCAGCCAATGCCGGCCTGTTCGCCGTCGCGCTGCTCGCCAACAATGATGCGGCGCTGGCCGACAAGCTCGAAGCCTTCCGCGCCCGCCAGACCCAGGCGGTGCTGGACATGACCCTGGATTGATGAGCGCGCGATGATCCTGCCCCCCGCCACCCTCGGCATGCTCGGAGGCGGCCAGCTCGGCCGCTTCTTCGTTTCCGCCGCCCACGAGATGGGCTACAAGGTCTGGGTGCTGGACCCGGACCCGCACAGCCCCGCCGGCCAGATCGCCGACCGCCATCTGGTGGCCGCCTACGAGGACTTCGCCGCGCTCGACCAGCTGGCCGCCGAATGCGCCGCGGTGACCACCGAGTTCGAGAACGTGCCGGCCGGCACGCTGGACTACCTGGCCAAGTTCATCCCGGTGCATCCGTCGGCCGCTGCGGTCGGCGTGTGCCAGAACCGCATCGCCGAGAAGAGCTTCCTCGCCGACAACGGCCTGCCGCACGGCCCCTTCGCCGCGATCCGCAGCGACGAGGACATCGCCGAGGCCAACGCCGCCCTGTTCCCCGGCGTGCTCAAGGTGGCGCGCTTCGGCTACGACGGCAAGGGCCAGGCGCGCGTCGCCAGCCGCGAGGAGGCGCTCGCCGCCTTCCACGGCTTCAACCGCGAAGCCTGCGTGCTGGAGAAGCTGCTGCCGCTCGACTACGAAGTCTCGGTGGTGCTCGCGCGCAGCGCCGCCGGCGAGGTGCGCGCCTTCCCGACCGGCGAGAACAGCCACCGCCACGGCATCCTGGACGTCACCATCGCCCCGGCGCGCGCTTCCGCCTGCCTGGCCGACAATGCCCAGCAGGTTGCCGAGCAGATTGCCGCCAGGCTCGGCTATGTCGGCACCCTGGGGGTGGAGTTCTTCGTCACCCGCGGCGAGCTGGTGGTCAACGAGATGGCCCCGCGCCCGCACAACAGCGGCCACCACACCATCGATGCCTGCGTCACCAGCCAGTACGACCAGCAGGTGAGGGCGCTCACCGGCCTGCCGCTGGGCGAGCCGCGCCAGCACTCGGCCGCGGTCATGGTGAACCTGCTCGGCGAGCTGTGGTACGAGGGCGGCGCGCACGACGGCAAGTATCGCGAGCCGGACTGGTCGGTGCTGCACGCCGTGCCCGGCCTGCGCCTGCACCTGTATGGCAAGCACCACGCCCGCCCGGGCCGCAAGATGGGTCACTTCACGGTGATCGGCGACGACCCCGCCGCAGTGCTGGAACGCGCCATGGCCGCACGCGCGGCCATCGGCATCCGCGACGAATGAGCGCTGTGCCGGGACGCATCGCCGCGCCCACGGCGGACAACATTGCCCGTGCCGCGGCGCTGCTGCGCGCGGGCAAGCTGGTCGCCCTGCCTACCGAAACCGTGTATGGACTTGGCGCCGACGCGCTCGATCCGGTCGCCACGGCCGCCATCTTCGCCGCCAAGGGCCGCCCGGCCGACCACCCGCTGATCGTCCATCTGCCCTCGGCCGAACACCTGCCGCGCTGGGCGCGCCGCATCCCCAAGGAGGCGCTCGCGCTGGCGCGCGCCTTCTGGCCCGGCCCGCTCACGCTGATCCTGCCGCGCGAGGAGGACGTGCCCGACGCGGTCACCGGCGGGCAGGACACCGTCGGCCTGCGCGTGCCCAATCATCCGGTGGCGCTCGCCCTGCTGGCCGCCTTCGATTCCGGCATCGCCGCGCCCAGCGCCAACCGCTTCGGGCGTATCAGCCCGACCACCGCCGCGCACGTGGAGCAGGAACTCGGCGAGCGCGTGGACCTGATCCTCGACGGCGGCCCCTGCCAGGTCGGCATCGAATCCACCATCCTCGACCTGTCGCGCGACGAGCCGGAGATCCTGCGCCCCGGCGCGATCACCGCCGAGGACATCGCCCGCGTCATCGGCCGCCGGCCGAAGGTGCGCGGCGAAGCTGCGGCGCCGGCCGAGGAGACTGTCGACACCCCGCGCGTCTCCGGTTCGCTCGCCGCCCACTACGCCCCGTCCACCCCGCTGCGCCTGCTGCCTGCGGCCTTGCTGGTCGAAGAGGCCGCCGAGCTGGCCGGCGAGGGCAGCCGGGTGGCGGTGCTCGCCCACGGCTGTGCCGACCCCGGCGACAGCCGCTTCACCTGGATCGCCGCCGGCGCCGACCCGGCAATCTACGCTCACGACCTCTACGCCCACCTGCGCGCGCTCGACGCGCTGGGCGCCGATTTCATCCTGGTCGAAGCCCCGCCGGCCGATCCCGCCTGGTCTGCCATCGCCGACCGCCTGGGCCGCGCTGCGGTCGGTTCCGGCGAGGCGGACGAGACCTGAGGCCCGAGCGAAACCGGGTGGTCCAACTTGGGACTTCCAATCGACCGGGCGTGTGGCTATAATTCGCCGCCTCAAGGGCCGATAGCTCAGCTGGGAGAGCGCCGCGTTCGCAATGCGGAGGTCGGGAGTTCGATCCTCCTTCGGTCCACCAGATACCAGAAAGCCAGAGTCGCAAGACTCTGGCTTTCTTGCGTCTACCGCGAACTTTCCCCCACTTCCGCCCCCGCTGCATGACAGGCACAAGCCTCGCCGTGCGCGGCCGAGACCAGCTCCTGCAGGATGCCGCAGTCCGCGGCCAGGTGGCCGGTGTCGCAGCGCGCGCGCAGGGCGGCGAGCTGGTTTTCCAGTGCGCGCAGCGACTGCAGGCGTGCGCGCACCCGGGCGAGCTGGGCGTCGATCAGCTGGTTGATGTCGCCGCAGTCGGCCTGGGGGTGGGCGACGAAGTCGAGCAGGCGGGCGATCTCGGCCAGGGGCATGTCGAGCGCGCGGCAGTGGCGGATGAAGGCCAGGCGTTCGAGCTGCGGCGTGCCGTAGTCGCGGTAGCCGTTCGGCGCGCGCGTCGGCGGCGGCAGCAGGCCGGCTTTCTCGCAGTAGCGGATGGTGTCGACGTCCACGCCGGTGCTGCGGGACAACTCGCCGATGCGCATGGGGGGCTCCTGTTCTGTCGTGCCCAGTCTAGCGCTTGACCCTGGAGTTGCTCCAGGGTTTCAAATCGCTGCATCGAAGTTGCGACGATGGAGGAAAGAGATGTCCGCATGTTGTTCGGGGGGATGTTCGGCGCCGGCGACCCGTGTCAGTCCGCGGTTTCGCCGCGCCTTGTGGGTGGCGCTGGTGATCAACGCGCTGATGTTCGGGGTGGAGATCGTCGGCGGGCTGAAGTCGGGCTCGGTTTCGCTGCTGGCCGATGCGGTCGATTTTGCCGGCGATGCGGCCAACTACGGCCTGTCCCTGGCGGTGCTGTCGATGGGCCTGTTGTGGCGGGCGCGCGCCGCGCTGGTCAAGGGGCTCACGATGGCCGCCTATGGGGTGTTCGTGCTCGGCAAGACCGCCTGGGCGGCGGTGCATGGGGTGCCGCCCGAGCCGGTGACGATGGGCGTCATCGCAATGCTGGCGCTGTTCGCCAACCTTGTTGTCGCGGCGCTGCTCTATGCCTACCGTGAAGGTGACGCCAACATGCGCTCGGTGTGGCTGTGCAGCCGTAACGACGCGATCGCCAACGTGGCGGTCGGCGCGGCGGCGCTCGGGGTGATGGGCAGCGGATCGGCGTGGCCGGATCTGCTGGTGGCAGGGGTGATTGCCGGGCTGGCGCTGTCGGCCGGGCACAGCGTGGTGCGCCAGGCCCGCAGCGAGATCGCCGCACAGGCCACGATCGCCGCTGCTTGAGCCGGTGACGAGGCGTGCCTGGCTCGTTTGGGGAAGGCCGGGATGAAGCATGACGCACGCTGGTCGCAGAAGGTCACGGAAAGGAGCCATGCGCTGGATCTGGAACCGGGCGTCTTCGCGCTGCAGGATCCGCGCGAGATTGCCCGCTCGCTGGCGCGCTCGGCCGAGGCGAGCAGCACGCGCCGTACCGATCCCTTCCGGTCGGCCATGTCGATGCTGAACTTCTACATCAACCGCGCCGGCTCGCGGCTGACGGCCGAACGGCGTGACCGCCTCGAAGCCGCCAAGGACGAGCTGCGCGCGCTCTACGGTCGTCCCCGCCGTCGGGTGTGACGGAGGTCGCGCCCTCCGGCGGCGACGTCAGCCGTCCTCGATCCGCGGACCCGGCCCCTCCGCGGGCAGGCCGGTGTCCGGGTCTATCCATTCGGCGATGCCGACTTCGTCCTCGGCTTCCGCCAGGCTCTCGCCCACCTCCAGGTCTTCCTCGACGTCGGTGGACTGCACGTCGGTGACCGCTTCGAGCAGGGTGGCGAAGGGGCCGAATTCCGCGCCGCTGGCCTTGTCCTGCCAGTAGAAGCCGTCGGGTCGTTCGATGATGCGCGTGCTGTCGTAGTTGGGCGGCGTCTGCGGGATCACGGGGGGCATGAAGCGCTCTCCTTCGGCGGGCTCATCCGGGTGCGGCGGCGGGAATGGCCGCCAGTGTTCAGGATAGACGGCGCCCTGGCGTGCTGCGCGCGTCACTGTCGCCCCGCCTTGCGCAGCGTCTATGCTGAATGCAGGCAGGGCGCTGCCCGGTGCAATGCGCGCCGCAGGCCCGCAGCGAGAACGGGCTGCAGGCGCCAATAGGGGGAGGGCATGGTGGATCGACCGTCGATCATCCGCAAGAATGCGGACGCGCTGCGCGTGGCGCCCAACCTGCTCGACTATGCGGCCACTTGCCGCGATTTCTCGTGGGACATGGTGCGCGCGGCGCTCGCCGGGTTGCCCGGCGGCGCGCTCAACATCGCCCACGAAGCGGTGGTGCGTCATGCCGAGGGGGCGGCGGGCGAGCGCATCGCGTTGCGCTTTGTCGGCCGCGCGCGCCAGCGCGACATGAGCTACCGCGAGCTCGCGGCGCAGACCGCGCGTTTCGCCAACGTGCTCGCGGCGCTCGGCGTGCGGCGTGGCGAGCGGGTGTTCGTGCTCAGCGGGCGGATCCCGGAACTCTACGTGGCGGTACTCGGCGGGCTGCGCGCCGGCTGCGTGGTGTCGCCGCTGTTCTCCGCCTTCGGCCCAGAGCCGGTGGCCACCCGCGTCAATCTCGGCCGCGGCGCGGTGCTGGTGACCACCGAGTCGCTGTATCGCCGCAAGGTGGCGCCGGTGCGCGGGCAGCTGGCGACGCTGCGCCACGTGCTGTTGGTGCGCGATGAGGAGGACGGTGAGGGGGACTGTCCGCCCGGCACCGAGGACCTGGCGCGCCTGATGGCGCAGGCCACCGAGCGCTTCGACACGGTGGCCACCGCGCCCGACGAGCTCGCCCTGCTGCATTTCACCAGCGGCACCACCGGCACGCCCAAGGGCGCGATGCATGTGCACGGCGCGCTGCTGATGCACTGGATGAGCGGGCGCTATGCGCTCGACCTGCACGCGGATGACGTGTTCTGGTGCACCGCCGACCCGGGCTGGGTCACCGGCACCTCCTACGGCATCGTCGCGCCGCTGCTGCACGGGGTGACGTCCATCATCGACGAGGAGGACTTCGACGCCGAGCGCTGGTATCGCATCCTGCAGGCGCAGCAGGTCAGCGTTTGGTACACCGCGCCGACCGCGGTCCGCATGCTGATGAAGGCCGGCGCCGAGCTGGCGCGCCGCTTCGCCTTTCCGCAGCTGCGTTTCGTCGCCAGCGTGGGCGAGCCGCTCAACCCGGAGGCGGTGTGGTGGGGCCAGGAGGTGCTCGGCCTGCCGATCCACGACAACTGGTGGCAGACCGAAACCGGCGGGATCATGATCGCCAACCTGCCCGCGCTCGACATCAAGCCCGGCTCCATGGGGCTGCCGCTGCCCGGCGTGGAGGCGGCGATCGTGCGGCGCACCGCGGACGGCGCGGTCGAGCCGGTCGCGGCGCCCGACGTCGAAGGCGAACTCGCCTTGCGCCGCGGCTGGCCGTCGATGCTGCGCGGCTACCTGGACAACGAGGCGCGCTACCGCCAGTGCTTCAGCGGCGACTGGTACCTCACCGGCGACCTGGCGCGGCGCGATGCCGACGGCTATTTCTGGTTCGTCGGCCGCAGCGACGACGTGATCAAGTCGGCCGGCCACCTGATCGGGCCCTTCGAGGTCGAGAGCGTGCTGATGGAGCACCCGGCGGTGGCCGAGGCGGGGGTGATCGGCAAGCCCGACCCCATGCTCGGCGAGGTGGTCAAGGCCTTCGTCTCGCTGCGCCAGGGCGTCGAACCCGGCGAGGCGCTGCGCGCCGAACTGCTCGCCCACGCACGCCGCCGGCTGGGCGCGGCGGTGGCGCCGAAGGAGATCGACTTCGCCGCCACGCTGCCGCGCACCCGCAGCGGCAAGATCATGCGCCGGCTGTTGAAGGCGCGCGAACTCGGTCTGCCGGAAGGCGACCTGTCCACGCTGGAGGGCGGCGCATGACTGCACGGCGCAAACCGAAAGCGGCTGCCGGCGAGCCGTTGCCGCCAGCGCTGCGCCTGCTCGCCGACATGCTGCGCATCCGCCGCATGGAGGAGAAGTGCGCCGAGCTCTACGGCGCGGGCAAGATCCGCGGCTTCCTGCATCTGTACATCGGCGAGGAGGCCTGCGCGACCGGGGCGATGCACGTGCTGGCGCCCGACGACAACGTGGTCGCCACCTACCGCGAACACGGCCACGCCCTGCTGCGCGGCGTGCCGATGACCGCGATCATGGCCGAGATGTACGGCAAGGCCGCCGGCTGCTCGCGCGGGCGCGGCGGCTCGATGCACCTGTTCGACGCAGCGCGGCGCTTTTACGGCGGCAGCGCGATCGTCGGCGGCGGCCTGCCGCTGGCGGTGGGGCTCGCGCTGGCCGATCGCATGCAGGGCGTCCGGCGCGTCACCGCCTGCTTCTTCGGCGAGGGGGCGATGGCCGAAGGCGCCTTCCACGAGGGCATCAACCTCGCCGCGCTGTGGCGGCTGCCGGTGCTGTTCCTGTGCGAGAACAACCTCTACGCCATGGGCACCGCGCTGGCGCGTTCGGAGTCGCAGACCGACCTGTGCGCCAAGGCCGCGAGCTACAAGGTGCCCACGCTGTGCGCCGACGGCATGGACGTGCTCGCGGTGCAGGAGGCCACGCGCCGCGCAGCCGGGCAGGTGCGCGAGGGCGGCGGGCCCTGTTTCGTGGAACTGCAGACCTACCGCTTCCGCGCCCATTCGATGTTCGACCCCGAACTCTATCGCGACAAGGCCGAAGTGGAAGCCTGGAAGGCGCGCGGGCCGATCCACGGCTTCTCGGCCCGCCTGAAGGCCGCGGGCGAGCTCACCGAGGCGCAGTTCCTGGCGCTCGATGCCGAGGCCGGGCGCGAGGTCGAGGCGGCGGTGGCGTTTGCCGAGGCCGCGCCCTGGGAGCCCGAGGCCGATCTGCTCCGCGACGTCACCACCCCGGGGAGCGCGCCATGAGGACGAGCTATCGCGAGGCCATGCGCCAGGCGCTGCACGAGGCGCTGAGCGGCGACCCGCGCGTGTTCCTGATGGGCGAGGACGTGGGGCGCTACGGCGGCACCTATGCGGTGTCCAAGGGCTTCATCGACGAGTTCGGCGGCGAGCGCATCCGCGACACCCCGCTGTCGGAACTCGGCTTCGTCGGCGCCGGCATCGGCGCGGCGCTCGGCGGCATGCGGCCTATCGTCGAGATCATGACGGTCAATTTCAGCCTGCTGGCGCTCGACCAGATCGTCAACAGTGCGGCGCTGCTGCGCCACATGTCCGGCGGGCAGTTCTCGGTGCCGCTGGTGATCCGCATGGCCACCGGCGCCGGCCGCCAGCTCGCCGCCCAGCACTCGCACAGCCTGGAGAACTGGTACGCGCACATTCCCGGCATCCGCGTGCTCGCCCCGGCTACCGTGGCCGACGCGCGCGGCATGCTAGCCCCGGCGCTCGCCGATCCCGACCCGGTGGTGATCTTCGAGCACGCCCTGCTGTACAACCTGGAGGACGAGCTGGCCGGCGACTGGCGCTGCGACATCGAGCGCGCCGCGATCCGCCGTCCGGGCACGCAACTGAGCCTGATCACCTACGGCGGCTGCCTGCCCAAGGCGCTGGAGGCGGCCACGCAGCTCGCTGGCGAGGGGCTCGACGTCGAGGTGGTTGATCTGCGCGTGCTGCGCCCGCTGGATGCGGACACCATCGCCAACTCGGTGCGCCGCACGCACCGCGCGGTGATCGTCGACGAGGGCTGGCGCAGCGGCAGCCTGGCCGCCGAGGTGATGGCGCGCATCGTCGAGCAGTGCTTCTACGATCTCGACGCCCCGCCGCTGCGGGTGTGCAGCGAGGAGGTGCCGATCCCCTACGCCAAGCACCTGGAGGATGCGGCGCTGCCGCAGGTCGCAGACATCGTCACGGCGGTCAGGGAGACGCTGAATGTTTGAGTTCCGCCTGCCCTCGCTAGGCGCCGACATGGACGCGGGCAAGCTGCTCGAATGGACGGTGAAGCCGGGCGACGCGGTGCGCAAGGGGCAGGTGGTGGCGGTGGTCGATACCGCCAAGGCGGCGATCGACGTGGAGATCTGGCAGGACGGCACGGTGTTCGAACTGCTGGTCGAACCCGGCGAGCGCATCCCGGTGGGCACGGTGCTGGCGACCCTGCTCGAACCGGGCGAGCAGCCCGGCGAGCTGCGCCCCCGCCCGCCCGGGCGGGCGCGCATCTCGCCGGCCGCACGCAAGCGCGCCGAGGCGCTGGGCGTGGATGCGGCCCGGCTCAAGGGCAGCGGCGCGGGCGGGGCGGTGACCCTTGCCGACGTCGAAGCCGCCGCCGCGCCCCGCCCGGCCGCGGAGGCCGGGCGCGACCGGCAGGCCGCCATGCGCGGGGTGATCGCCGCGGCGATGAGCCGCGCCAAGCGCGAGATCCCGCATTACTACCTGCTCGAGACCATCCCCATGGCCCGCGCGCAGCGCTGGCTCGCGCAGGCCAACGAGGGCCGGCCGATCGAGCGCCGCCTGCTGATGGCGGTGCTGCAGATCAAGGCGGTGGCCCTGGCGCTGGCCGAGTACCCCGAACTGAACGGTCATTTCCGCGACGGCCGCTTCGTGCCGGGCGCCGCGGCGCACGTCGGCGTGGCGATCGCGATGCGCGGCGGCGGGCTGGTGGCGCCGGCGCTGCACGATGTGCGCGCCAAGTCGCTGGACCAACTGATGGGCGAGCTTGCCGACCTGGTGCGGCGCACCCGGGCGGGCTCGCTGCGCAGCTCGGAGATCGCCGATCCGACGGTCACGGTGACCAACCTTGGCGACGAAGGCGTCGAGGCGGTGATGGGCGTGATCTACCCGCCGCAGGTCGCGCTGGTCGGCTTCGGGCGTGTGGCGCTGCGTCCCTGGGTGGAGGACGGCGCGCTCCTCGCGCTGCCCACGGTGGTGGCCAGCCTGGCCGCCGACCACCGCGTTTCCGACGGCCACCGCGGCGCGCTGTTCCTGGCCGAACTGCGCGAGCGCCTGCAGCACCCCGAGGAGCTTTGAGCGCCGCCGGCGCAGGGAGGAGACGAGCGATGGGCAGCACTCTCGACGACGCACGGCTGCGCGCGCAGGTGATCGGCATCCTGCGCCGCATCGCCCCGGAGCTGGAGGAAGGCGCGCTGAGCGACGACCGTCCGCTGCGCAGGCAGGTGGATCTCGACTCGATGGACTGGCTGAACTTCCTGGTCGGCATCAGCCGCGAGCTGGCGGTGGACATCCCCGAGGCGGACTACGGCCGCCTCGTCACCCTGGCCGACCTGATCGGCTACCTGAAGCAGCGGCGGGCGTGATGGTTTCGTGCTGGCGGGTCGGCGTATGGGTCCGTCCTGCATCCCCCCGTAGGAGCGGTCTTGGCCGCGATGCGGCCTGAGAGGAAACAAGCGCCGCATCGCGGCCAAGGCCGCTCCTACCATCGTCCGCAGGCGGATCCGGCGCTGCCTGACTAAGCGCCGGCGTCGAAGCGCCAGGCGACCGGCTGCTCCGGGCGGTAGGCGCAGAAGGTGCCGGTGCGCAGGCTGTTCTCCAGGTGGCGGCCGAGCGGCTGGTGCACCTCGTGCAGCTTGCGCACCGCGTGGCGGATGCGCCAAGTCACCGTGCTGCGCGCGCGCTCCGCCAGGCTGCCCAGGCGGCGGTTGCGCCCGCCCAGGCCGAGGGCGCGGGCGAGGGCGTCGAGCAGTTCGTCCAGTTCGCCGCGCAGCCGCTCGCTGCGCCCGAGGTCGTTGGCGTCCTCGGCCTCGGCCAGTTCCTCCTGCAGCTCGCGGATGCGCGCCTGCACGCTGCGCCGCGCACCGGCGTCCAGTACGCGCTCGCCGGCGTAGGACTCGGCGGCACGGTCGGCCAGGTCCAGGCAGTGCAGTTCGTCGCCCGGGCGCTCGAGCAGGCGGCGGATGTCGTGCAGACCCTTCATGTCGGCGACGATGGACTCGCGCCCGCGAAAACGCAGCAGCCAGGCGTCGCCGCGCCGCGCGAAGAGCTCCGGCGCGGGTGTGGCCTCGGTCGCCTCGGCGACTGGCGTCGGGCCGTCGGTGTCGATGCCGAGCAGGCGGAAGCCTTCGCGCAGGAAGTCCTGGTCTTCCGCGCGGCGGTAGGGGTTGACCGCCAGCAGCCAGCGAAAGGCTTCGCCGGGCGTGGGCTCGCGGCCGCGGGTGATGCGCTCGCGGAAGGCGTGCTGGTAGTCGGCCAGGTAGCGTTGCGCCTCGTCGCTGCGCCCGAGGTAGGCCAGCGCGACCGCGAGATAGGCCGGGGTGTCGACGATCGGCAGGTCGGCGGCGCGCTTGCCGGCGGCCAGCGCGGCTTCCAGGTCCTGGGCGGAGAAGTGCGCCATCGCCGCGTAGGCGTAGTAGGCGGTGGGGTGGTAGGGGTTCAGGCGCATCGCCTTGTGCGCGTGGGTCACGCCCACTTCCGGGCGGCCGAGGAAGGTCTCGCACAGGGCGAGCTGGATCAGCATGTCCGCGTCGTTGGGGCATAGCGCCAGCGCGCGGTCGAAGTACCACGCGGCGAGGTCGTACTCGCGCCGGTAGAGCTGGATGCGGCCGATCACCAGGTGCAGCAGCGGGTCGCGGTCGTCGAGGTCCAGCGCGCGGTGGGCGTGCGCGTAAGCCTGGCGCGCGTTGGTCTCGTAGTGCTCCCACAGCTGGCAGCTCCACTCGTTGAACCAGGACAGCGACAGCCCGCCGTGCGCGCGGGCGTAGAGCGGGTCGATGGCCAGCGCGTGCTCGAACAGCACACGCGCGGCGGTATCGGCCTCCAGCGTGCCCCGGCGCAGCAGCATCATGCCGCGCAGCGTGGCCTCGTAGGCCGCCAGCTTGTCGGTGGGCTTGCCCTGCGCCGCACTCAGCAGGCGCTCTTCCAGGCGGGCGGCGAAGGTGGCGGCGATGCGCGCGACGATCTCGTCCTGCAGTTCGAAGGGGGCCTCGGCAGGCGCCTCGAACTGCTCGCGCCAGATCTGCGTGCCGCTGTCGGCCTCGACCAGCGTGGCGGTCACGCGCAGCCGTTCGCCCGCGCGCCGCAGGCGTCCGCGCAGCACGTGGCTGGCCTGCAGCCGGTGGGCGACTTCCGGATCGGGCAGGTCTGCGACCGCCAGCCCGGACATCCAGGAGATCACCTGCAGCGTCGGAAAACGGCTCAGCTCGCCGCAGACGTCCTCCAGCAGGCCCTGGGCGAGCAGCGCCTCGCCGTCGCCGTCGTCGGCGGTCTGGAAGGGCAGTACTGCCAGGGTCGGGCCGTGCGCGGACATCAACGCTCTCCTGCGGCGCCGGAGCCTTGCGGGGCGCCTGAATCATTCTAGACGCCGTCCGCCTCACGGCCAGGCGCGGGCCGCCTCACATCGTAAGGCGTCGCCTCACGCCTATACGGGTGACGGGGCCGCTCCGGCTCCGCATCCACCCCGAGAACCGAGAGGAGAACCACTCATGCAGATCCGAGACATCCGTGGCCTGACGCTCACCGGCGCCACCCAGGAGGCGCTGCCGCACTATGAACAGGCCGTGGCCGAACTGCTGTGCTACCGCGCCGACCCGGTGGCCAGCGTGGACCGCGCCATCGCCGCCGCGCCCGGTTTCGCCATGGCCCACGCCTTGCGCGCCTGGCTGCACCTGCTCGGCACCGAGCCGGCTGGGCTGCCGGTGGCGCGCGAATCGCATGCGCTTGCCGCGCGCTGGGCGGCGAGCGAGCGCGAGCGCGGCCATGTCGCGGCCATCGGCCACGTCCTCGACGGCCACTGGCAGCGCGCCGGGCGCGTGCTGGAAGATGTCAGCATTGCCGAGCCGCGCGACCTGCTGGCCCTGCTGGCCGGACACCTGATCGACTTCTACACCGGCCACTCGCGCATGCTGCGCGACCGCATCGCCCGCGCCCTGCCGGCCTGGAACGAATCGGTGCCCGGCTACCACGCGCTGCTCGGCATGCACGCCTTCGGCCTGGAGGAGACCGCCGACTACCTGCGCGCCGAGGCCGCCGGGCGCCGCGCGGTGGAGCTCGAACGGCACGACGCCTGGGCCTGGCATGCGGTGGCGCATGTGATGGAGATGCAGAACTGCACGCGCGATGGCATCGCCTGGCTGCGCAGCGACAGCGCGGCCTGGGCCGAGGATTGCTTCTTCAAGGTGCACAACTGGTGGCACCTGGCGCTGTTCCACTACGACCGCTGCGAGTTCGACACCGTGCTGGCGATGTTCGACCGCGAGGTGTTCGGCGAACGCTCGCCGATGGCGCTCGACCTGATCGACGCCTCCGCCCTGCTGTGGCGCCTGCAGCTGCAGCGCGTGCCGCTGGGTAGCCGCTGGGACGCGGTGGCGGAGAACTGGGCGCCGTTCGCCGCGGCGGGCAACTACGCGTTCAACGACGCGCACGCGGCGATGGCTTTCGCCGGTGCCGGGCGCGGCGACCTGGTGGAGGCGCTGCTGGCCGCGCAGCAGGCGACGATGGCGCGCACCGACGACAACGCCGCGTTCACCCGCGAGGTCGGCCATCCGCTGTGCCGGGCGATCCTCGCCTTCGTCGACGGCGACTACCGCCGGGCGGCCGGCCTGCTGCGCGACCTGCGCCCGATCGCCCAGCGTTTCGGTGGCAGCCACGCGCAGCGCGACATCATCGACCTCACCTTGCTGGAAGCCGCGCAGCGCGGCGGCGAGGTCGCGCTGGCCGAGGCGCTGGCCGCCGAGCGCAGCGACCTGCGTCCCGCCAGCCCGCTCGCCCGCCTGCTGCTCGAACGCAGCGAGGCGCAGCCGCTGGCCGCTTGAAGGGACGCCCCGTCCTGCCCGGCGGGCCGGCCAGGTACGGCCGGCCCGCCTTCAACGCCACCGGAGCGCGGCGAGATCGTGCACGTAGATCGGGTAGTTCACCCACAGGCCTTCCAGGCCCTTGCGCGCGACGGTGGACACCTGCGGGGCGTAGAGCCAGGCGTTCACCGCGTCGTCGGCCAGTTTGCGCTGGATGTCCGCCAGCAGGCGGTTGCGCTGGCGCGGGTTCACGGCGTTGCGGTGGGCTTCGACCAGGGCGCGGAAATCGGCATTGTCGTAACCGAAGTAATAGGACGGGTCGGTGTAGATGTCGTAGTCCAGCGGTTCGACGTGGTTGATCAGCGTCATCTCGAACCTGCCCTGGAAGGCGCCGTTCAGCCAGTCCGGCCAGCTGACCAGTTCGATGTCGACGTCGATGCCAGCCGCGGCGAGCTGCTGGGCGACGACCTTGCCACCGTCGCGCGCGTACGGCGTCGGCGGCAGGCTCAGTTTCAGCCTCAGGCGGCCCTCGACGCCGGCTTCGGCCAGCAGCGCCCTGGCGCGCACCGGGTCGTAGGGGTAGCGGTCTGCCAGGTGCAGGTATCCGTCCTCGGTGGGGGAGTAATGGCTGCCGATCGGATCGCCGCGCCCTTCCAGCACCTGGTGGATCACCGCGGCGCGGTCGATGGCATGGCTGATCGCCTGGCGCACGCGCAGGTCGTCGAGCGGCGGGTGGCGGTTGTTGAGGGCGAGCAGCGTCTTGCTGCTCGACCCGCCGGTCAGTACCTGATAGCGCTCGTTCAGCCGGTTGCGCAGCACCGACTTGGTCGCGAAGTTGAAGAAGACGTCGACCTCCGGCGGCAGTTCGGTGCTGTCCACGAAGGAGTTCACGAAGCGGAACACCGCCCGCTGCAGCTGCACTGATGCCGCGTCGCGGTAGCCCGGCCACTTCACCAGGGTGATCGCGTGTCCCTTGTCCCAGCGTTCCAGGCGGAAGGGCCCGGTGCCGACCGGTTCGGTGCTTGCCCGCTCGGCGCTGGCCGGGTGCAGGATGACCGCCGGGCTCTCGCCGAGCCGGTAGAGCAGGTGCGGGTCGCGATGACGCAGCACCAGCACCACGGTGTGCGGATCGGGGGTGTCGATGCGCTCGATGTTGTCGAAGAGCTTGGTCCGCGACTTGTTTCCGGAGTCGGGCGCCTTGGCCCGTTCGAAGGAGTACTTCACGGCCGCGGCGTCGAAGGCCTGGCCGTCATGGAAGCGCACGTCGCGGCGCAGCCGGAAGCTGTAGTGGCGCGCGTCCGCGGAGATCTCCCAGGATTCGGCCAGCAGCGGCGTGGTGCTGCCGTTCTCCTCGATCTTCACCAGGCCTTCGAGCACGTTGTAGTGCACCACTTCACCGACCGCCGCCGCCGGCGCCGAGGTGGGGTCGAGGCTGTTGGGTTCGAGGGTGATCCCGAACACCACCTGGTCCCTGGCGCTGGCAGGGCCGGCGAGCCAGGCGCCGGCCATCAGGTGGGCAATCAGCAGGTAGCGTGCGATCATACGCATCGTGCTGCGCCAGTCGGTCTTGCTCATCTGGTTTCCCTCGCTGAATCCCTGAACCTGTCGTTCTCGATTATCCGGGTCGAATTTGTCCACTGCATTCCTTTCAGCGTCCGATTCCAGCCGCGCACGCCGCAATGGCGTGTTCGCCGCAGCGGCGCTGGTCGCGAGTCTGCTGTTCGGTCTGCTGTACTGGCTGCACGGGGTCTATGTCGAGCGTGAGCACCGCCATCGCCACCAGGCCGAACGCGAACTGCAGTCTATCAATCAGTTGCAGTTGCGCGCACTGAATGCGTGGCGCCAGGATGCCTTGCGCGATGCGGGCATGCTGGTCGAGGACGGATTGCTGGCCGCGGCGCTGGCGCAATGGCGGGGTGCGGCGGACCGGACGGCGCGCGAGCGGGTCGGCGAGCGCCTCCGCGCGCTCAAGGAACTGGGGCATTACACCGCGGTTCATTACGTCGACATCCAGGGGAAGGTGCACCTGAGCGCGCTGGGCGAGGTGAGCGAGCCCGGCGTCGACCGGGTGCCGGACAGCGAGTCCGCCTTCCTGCGCGAGGCGCTCGCCTCGGCCGTTCCGGTGATGTCCGAACCGGTGGCCCGGCAGGTGTTCGCGTTTCCCTCGGTGAGCGTGTTTGCCCCGCTGTACGACGACGAGCGCGCAATCGGGGCGGTGTGGCTGGTGCAGGACCTGCGTGTCGGCCTGATCCCGCTGGTGGAGCCCTGGCCCACCCCCAGCCAGACGGCGCGTTCCAGCATCGTGTGGCGCGAGGGCGACCTCGCCCGTTACCTGAATGCCCCGCGCGGCGCGAACGCCGAAGTCCTGCACTACACCTATCCGCTCGATGCCGGGCATACCGCCGTGGTGCAGGCGCTGGAGGGCGTGCGCGGGGTCTTCTACGCCCGCGACGAATCCGGGCGTGCGGTGATGGCCGTGGCCAGCCCGGTCTTCGGCACCGACTGGATGCTGGTGTCCGCGGTCGAGATCGCCGAGGTCTTTGCCGACGTACGGCGGCGCGAACTGCTTGCCCTGACCCTGCCGGTAAGCCTCTTGCTGCTGTTCTCGGCCGGTGTGATAGGCGTGGTGCTGCGCCGCGCCTGGCAGCGCGAGCGGGTGCTTACCCAGGCCCTGCAGCGCAGCCTGGGCGGGCTGGAGGCCGAATTGCGGGTCGACCCGCTGACCGGGGTGGCCAACCGCCGCGCGATCGATGAGTCGGCGCGCTTCCAGCTCGCGCTCGCGGTGCGCGGCAGGACGCCGCTGTCCCTGCTGATGATCGATGTCGATCATTTCAAGAATTTCAACGACCACTATGGCCATCCCGCCGGCGACCAGTGCCTGAAGAGCGTGGCGGCGGCGCTGCAGGCCCATGTGGGACGCGCGGGCGAACTGGTCGGACGTTACGGCGGCGAGGAGTTCGCCGTGCTGTTGCCCCTGTCCGATGCGAAGGCCGCACTGGATCTGGCGCAGCGCATGTGCAAGGCGGTGCGCGAACTGCGGATCCCGCATGCGGCGTCGGCCGGTGGGCCGTGGGTGACGGTCAGCGTGGGGGTGGCGTGGCTCAAGCCGGAGGAGATCGCGCTCGACCTCGCTCGCGCCCATCATGAAGCGCCCGGCGGCGCGGTGGACTGGCCGCCGCTCAGAAATCTGTTCGAGCGTGCCGACATGGCGCTCTACGAGGCCAAGCGCACGGGGCGCGATCGCGCGGTGCTGTACGACGACCTGGCCGGCTGCACGGTGTCCTGAACCGGGCACTCGCGGGCTCGTCCTCGCAGATACGCGATGCCGACTACTGGTGAAGGCCCGGCCGGCGCTCAGGCGCCGGGCAGCGCCGGTTCGCCGCAGTGTGCCAGGATCGCTGCCTGGGCTTCGTCGCGCAGGCGGATCAGCGCAGCCCAGTCGCTGCCGCCCGGTGGCAGTGGCGCACACACGGTGAGCCGCAGCGGCGCCACGTGGGGCAGCCAGTCGCCGTCGGGCAGCATCCGCCGGGTGCCGGCGAGCGCCAGCGGCACCACCGGGATCCGGGCCACGGCGGCGGTCTGGAAAGCGCCCAGGCGGAAGGGGCGCAGGCCGGGCTCGCGCTCGAAGGTGCCCTCGGCGAAGAACAGCAGCGGCGGCGGCTCGCGCGCGCTGTCGGCCAGTTCGCGCGCGTCGGCCACGCTGCGCCGAGCATCCAGGCGGTCCACGAAACGGGTCCCGAGGCGGGTCAGCACCGCGTGCAGCAGGCCGCCGCCGGCCAGTTCGCCCTTGGCGACGAAGCGCACCTGCCGCGGCAGGATGGCGGCCAGCACCAGGCCGTCCAGATAGCTGGCGTGGTTGGCCACCAGCACGCAGGGGCCGTCGGGCAGCGGCGCCAGCATGCGGCGCTCGCAGCGGTAGCCCGACAGGCGCAGGCAGCTGCGCGCCAGCAGGCGGCAGGCGGTCCAGCGCTGGGTGGCGCGCGGCAACAGCCACAGGGCGGCGAAGGTGGCGGGCAGGTGCAGGCCCAGCATGGCCCATGCCCAGAGACCGTGCAGACGGTCGGCAAGCCGGCCGCTGTGGCGCCGCAGGTGCTCGGGCAGGCCGGCCAGCGCCAGGCGGAGCACCTGCAGCCAGGGCGCGCGCTGCGCCTGCGCCAGTGTGCCTGCCAGGTAGCGGCTGCGCAGTTCGGCACGGCGGATCTTGCCGCTGGAGGTCTTGGGCACGGTGTGCGGCGGGGCCAGCACCACCTCGTCCGGCGGCAGGCCGAGCAGATCGCTGCCCAGCGCGGCGATCCGCCTGTGCAGTTCCGCCCGCGCGGCGGCGCCGCGTTCCCGGGTTTCGGCCACCACCACCAGGCGCTCGCTGCCTTCGCCGCCCGGGTCGCTCACCCCGAAGGCGGCCACGCAGCCCTTGCGCACGCCGGGCAGCTCGCCGGCGGCCTGTTCCAGTTCGTAGGGATACACGTTGCGCCCGCCGCGGATGATCATCTCCTTGGCACGCCCGCACAGGTAGAGCTCGCCCTCGGCGAGGTAGGCGAAGTCGCCGGTGTCCAGCCAGTCGCCATGGAACAGCGCGGCGCTGGCGCCCGGGTTGCGGTAGTAGCCGGCGGTGGCCGACGGGCCGCGGAACTGCAGGCGGCCGACTGTGCGTTCGTCCAGCGCGCGGTCGTCGGCATCGACCACGCGCAGTTCGTGGCCGGGCAGCGGCAGGCCGCAGGAGACGAAGCGCAAGGCGGCGGGGTCGGCGGCGTCGGCCGCTTCGGCACGTGAGGCGGTGGCGAAGGGCTCGCGGCGGATGCGGTCGATGCGCGGGCCGCGGCCTGGCGGGGTGACGGTCAGGCCGACCGTGCATTCGGCCAGCCCGTATACCGGCGCCAGCGTCTCCGGGGCGAAGCCGTAGGGCGCGAAGCGCTCGGCAAAGCGCTCGAGCGTGGCCGGGCTGACCGGCTCGGCGCCATTGGCGGCGAAACGCCAGGTGGACAGATCCAGCCCGTCCAGATCCACGTCGGCCAGGCGGCGCACGCACAGTTCGAAGGCGAAGTTGGGGGCGGCGCTGACCGTGCCGCGGTAGCGGTGGATGGCCCACAGCCAGCGCTCGGGACGGGCGAGGAAGTCGAGCGGCGACATCAGCACCAGCGGGTAGCCCTGGTACAGCGCGCCCAGCCAGGCGCCGATCAGGCCCATGTCGTGGTACAGCGGCAGCCAGCTGACCGCAACGTCGCCGGCATCCAGGCGCAGGGCCTGGCCCCAGGCGCGGATGTTGGCCAGCAGGTTGGCGTGGGTGAGTGCCACGCCCTTCGGCTGGCCGGTGGAGCCGGAGGTGTACTGGATCAGCGCCAGGTCGTCCGGGTTCTGCGCCACCGGCGCTGCCGGCGTGCCCGCGCCGCCCAGCAGGTCGGCCGGGGTGAGCACCTGGCGCAGCGCCGGGGCGAGACCGGGCAGCAGGCGGGCGAGCGGGCGCACCGCGTCGAAGGTGAGCAGCACCGGCGCTTCGCAGTTGCGCAGGATGCCGGCCTGGCGGCGCAGGTGATCCTCCAGCAGGGCGGGGCGCGCCGGCGGGTAGAGCGGCACCGGCACCGCGCCGGCATGCAGCGTGCCGAAGAAGCAGCGAAAGAAATCCAGCCCGGAGGGCAACATGATGGCGACGCACTGGCCGGGCTGGACGCCGGCGCGGCGCAGGGCTCCGCCCGCCGCTGCGGCGGCGTCGGCCAGGCCGCGGTAGTCGAGCGTCTCGGCGGCCTCGTCGGCCTGCAGGAAGGTGACATGGGTGCGCTGCGGCTGGCGCGCGGCGTGCCAGGCGAGCACCGCCTGCAGCGTGGGGGCGACGCCGGGCGGGCTCACCGCGAGCTGCGGCGGTGCCGGGGGCGGGGCACGTTCGGCGCGCTCCGCGGGGGGGCGCGATGTCGTGGCGCCCGGCGCTCGCCGGGCCTGGCGCTGCAACAGGGCGAGCAGTTGCCGCGGGGTGTCGGCACCGATCACCTCTTCTTCGGGCAGCGCCATGCCGAAGCGCTTCTCGAGTCGCGCGAGCAGCTCCACCCGGGTGAGGCTGTCGAAGCCCAGATCGTGGTCGAGGCGGCTGTCCAGGCCGGTGCGGGTGCGCCGGCCCGGGTGCAACTCATTCGCCAGGGCGTCGATGACGGCGATCAGCGCCGCTTCGCCCGGTGGCACGGGCGGCTTGTCCATGGCCCCAGTGTGGTAGGCGCACCGGGGCTTGGCAAGCCGCGCCGCGCGGCGGTCAGCCGCCCATCTGGGCCAGCTGGAAGCGGTTGCGCAGGAAGCCCTGGAAGGTCTTTACCTCTTCCAGCGCGAGCTGCAGGCGGCCCTTCTCGATACGGTTGAGGTGGTCCAGCGGCAGGTGGTTGCTGGGTTCGCGGCCCTGCTCCAGCGCGAGCAGCTGGGCGCGCAGGCGCAGGCCGACCAGGAAGTCGAAGGCGGCGACGATGTTCTCGGCCTGCTGGCCGTTGAGCACGCCGGCCTCGCACAGGCCGAGGATGCGGTCGCGGGTGCCGCCGTCCACGATGCCGGCGCGCAGCGCCATGGCCTTGACCCCTTCGGTGATGGCGAAGATGCCGGCCTTCTTGACGTCGATGCTGCCGCGATGCGGGCCCTTCTTTTCCGCCACCACACGGCCGAACCAGCCCAGCGGCGGGCGGAACTTGACCACATTGGCCGCGCTCCTGGCGAGGAAAAGGTCGTTGGCGCGCAGCTGTTCGGTGATGCAGGTCTTCAGTTCGCGCTCGAAAGCCGGGTCGCCGTGCAGGGTGCGCAGATCGAAGAACATGCTGCCGGACATGATGTTGTCCGGCGTCGGCGTAGCCAGCCACTTGTCGAGCACCTGCTTCCACTCGCGCAGGCTGCGCCGCCAGATGTCGTTCTTGGCCATGATGCCGCCGGGGCAGGGCGGGACGCCGATGCTGATCAGGGTGTCGATCAGGTCAATGCTGAACTCGCGCAGGCGGTCGAGCTCGGCGGCGGACAGGTCGTCGGCGTAGATGATGGCGTTGTCCTGGTCGGTGACCAGGGTCTGCTCGCCGCGCCCCTCGCTGCCGAGCACCACGAAGGCGAAGCGCTTGGTGAGGTCCGGGTAGCGTTCGGAGCGCACCAGTTCGATCAGCCGCGCGAGGATGCGGTCGTTGAGGTGGGCTACGGTCTGCACCAGGTCGCGGGTGTCGATGCCGGTGCCGACCAGATGCACCACCAGCTCCTCGACCTTGCGGTGCAGGGCCTTGAGCGCCTCGGCGCTGTCGGCCTCCTCGATCTCCAGCATCAGCTGCTGGGGCGAGCGGCTCTGCAGGCGCAGCACGTCGGAGTCGGTGAGGATGCCGCTCAGGCGACCGTCGGCATCGACCACGCACAGGCGGTGGATGCGCCGCCGGCTCATCAGGAACAGCGCCTCGAACAGGTACTCGTTCTCGCCGATGGTCACCAGCGGGCTGTTCATCACGTCGCTGACCCGCAGCTCGCGTGGGTCCAGGCCCGCGGCGACCACCTTGTTGCGCAGGTCGCGGTCGGTGACGATGCCCACCGGCTCGGCATCCTTGCACGCCACCACGCTGGAGATGCCGCGCTGACGCATGTCGGCTGCCACCTCCACCAAGGGCTGGTCGGCGGCGCAGGTCACCACATTGCGCCGGGCAAGGCTGCCCACCGGGGTGAAGAAGACATTCTCGGCGGTCATCGGATGCATCCCCCTTTTGTTTGAGTGGTTATACGGATGGACTATATACGTTCGGCGCACGCTCGTGGGGGAGGAGGGGGTGCGCACGGCGCGCGGCTGCGTCAAACTACCGGGCTGAAAGCGGAGGCAAGGAATGGATGGAGCGCAGCGGCCGCAGCGGTGGGCCTTCGATACGCCACTGGGGCGCATGGTGGCGCTGGCCGGCGCGCAGGGCTTGCTGGGCCTGTACTTCGATGATCAGAACGACCTGCCGGATGCAGCGTGCAGCGACGAAGCGCCGTCGCATCCGCTGCTGCGCCAGGCGGAGCGCGAGATCGCCGAGTATTTCGCCGGCGCCCGCGCGGCCTTCAGCCTGCCGCTCGCCCCGGCGCCGACCGCCTTCCAGCAGCGCGTGCGCGAAGGGCTGACGACCGTCGGCGCCGGCCAGACCACCACCTACGGCGAGCTGGCGCGCGCCATAGGCAGCCCGCAGGGCTTCCGCGCGGTTGCCCAGGCGCTGGCGAACAACCCCTTGGTGATCATCGTGCCCTGTCATCGCGTTCTGGCGCACGGCGGCAAGCTGGGTGGGTTTTCCGCCGGGCTGGCGCGCAAGCCGCAGTTGCTGGCGCACGAGGCGCGCCACTGGCGCCCCTTGCTTCAGTAAGGGCGGCCGCGGTACATGCGGGGCGCGCGCGCGGCGGCCGGAGCAGGACCGGTCGGTTCGCGCGGCTGCTCCGGCGACGGCAGCGCGGCGATGGTCTCGGCATCGAGTTCGCGCAATGCGATGTTGCTGAGCATGCGCACCGAGGACAGGCTGGCCGCTTCGCCGCCAAGCAGCACCAGGGTGCCGGCGGGGGCAAGGCGCAGCATCAGCCAGTGTTCGGCAAAGCGGAGCACCAGGTCCCGCGTGCCGGGCAGGCAGGCTTCGGCGCCCTCCTGCAGTGCGGCGAGGTAGGGGCGCGCGGAAGCCAGAACGCCGGCATCGACGAAATCCGGCATCCGGTTCAGCCGCGGCTCGCAATCGGCGTCGAGCAGGCACAGTCCGACGACGCCCGGCAGTTCCAGTACGTTGTCCAGCAGCTTGACCATATCCATCGTGTTCAGCCTCCGTGTAGCGTGCGGTGCAGCGCCCGCGCAACATCGTTCAGGTGCGCACGCGAGTCGAGGGTCACGCCAACCGTGCCGCTGGCACAGGGCAGGCACAGGGCGGTGAGCTGGCGGCCATGCAGCTGCAACTCGCGCAGGTCGTCCAGACCGAGGCAGCGCCCGAGCAGGCCGGCGGCCCGCACGAGCGGGTTGATCATCGTGGCGAGCGGCTCGACACCCTCGCCGCGGAGCGAGAGAACCTCGTCGTTGTCGGCACAATGCAGGTAGCCGGTGACGTTGGGGGCCTTGAGTATCTCGCTGATGGTGTGCTCATCCGGCATGGGCTTCTCCCGAAAGAAGGTTCTCGGAGCAACGCAGCATTCGTGCCAGTGACGGAGTCGCTCTTGCGCATGCATCAATCCCGCAGGGCCGCGCGGAAAGCGCCATGCGGCCACGGCTTGCCATGGTCAGATCCGTGCATACGGCATGTTGCGATGCACTATGAATGTGCGCGTGCAGCGTCCGCTGCCATCCCGCGGTGCGCGCCGTGCCGCGTGGGCGCGGGGTGCCGGACACTCTGCCGCGATGCCCTGGCGTGCCGGCAGTGGCACAATTCCCACCCCTACTTGCCAGGGCCGGACATGGAACTGAAGTGGTTGGAAGATTTCCTCAGCCTCGCCGAGACCGGCAGCTTCTCGCGCTCGGCCGAGCAGCGCCACGTCACCCAGCCGGCGCTGTCGCGCCGCATCCGCGCGCTGGAAGCCTGGCTCGGCGTGCCGGTGCTCGACCGCAGCACCTACCCGAGCCGCCTCACCGCTGCCGGCGAAGCCTTCAAGGGGCCGGCCGCCGACATCGTCAACCGCCTGCACGCCGCGCGTTCGCTGGCGCGCGGACAGCAACCGGTGGCCGGCGATGCGCTGGTGTTCGCGGTGCCGCACACCCTGGCCTTCGCCTTCTTTCCGGCCTGGCTGGGCCGCCTGAAGGCCGAGTTCGGCGAGGTGCCGACCCGGCTGATGGCCGGCAACGTTCACGACGTGGTGATGAGTCTGGCGGAAGGCGGCTGCGATCTGCTGCTGTGCTACCACCACCCCTCGCATCCGGTGTGGCTGGACCCGGCGCGCTTCGAGGGCCTGTGCCTGGGCACCGAGCGGGTGCGCGCCTTCGTGCCGCGCGGGCGCGCGGGCGATCCGCGCTGGCAGCTGCCGGGCAGCGCGCAGGCGCCGATCCCTTTCCTGCGCTACGGCCCCAACACCTATCTGCGGCGCATGGTCGACACCATCCTCGACCGGGCCGCAGAGCCAGCCCACCTCGCCCTGCAGTACGAGTCGGACATGGCCGAAAGCCTCAAGGCGATGCTGCTGGCCGGACACGGCCTGGCCTTCCTGCCGGCCAGCGCGGTGGCGCGTGAACTGGAGCGCGGCGAGGTGGCGGTCGCCGGCGGTGCGCCGTGGAGCCTGGAAATGGAGGTGCGACTGTACCGCGACCGCGCCAACACCCGGCCGGAACTGGCGCGGCTGTGGCAGCACCTGCTCGACCGTGCGAAGCGGAGCATGCCCGCCGAAGGGGCGCCCGCGGTGTAGCCGGGTCGGGTGCGGGAGAGGCCGCGGAGGTTATGCACCGATTGCATAACCCGATGACCCAACGGCATCGGGCACGAGGGCGCGGGCGCACAGAATGCCGTCACCCCTCAAACGGAGACCACCGATGTCCAACCTCGCCGATGCCACCGCCGCCCGCCTGGGCGGCCTGTCCTACCTCAACCCCAACGCGCCCGAACCGTGGGCGAGCTTCGTCGAACAGATCGAGCGCGTGCGTCCTTACCTGGGCGAGCTGGAGCGCTGGATCGAGACTCTCAAGCACCCCAAGCGCACGCTGATCGTCGACGTGCCGATCGAGCGCGACGACGGCACCGTGGCCCACTACGAGGGCTACCGGGTGCAGCACAGCCTGTCGCGCGGACCGGGCAAGGGCGGCATCCGCTTCCATCCTGACGTCACCCTCAACGAAGTGATGGCGCTGGCCGGCTGGATGACGATCAAGAACGCCGCGGTGGGTCTGCCCTTCGGCGGCGCCAAGGGCGGCATCCGGGTCGATCCGGCGAGCGTCAGCAAGGGCGAGCTGCAGCGCATCACCCGCCGCTTCACCTCGGAGATCGGCATCGTCATCGGCCCGGATCGCGACATTCCGGCCCCCGACGTGGGCACCAACGCGATGACCATGGCGGTGATGATGGACACCTTCTCGATGAACCGCGGCGGCACCGCCACCGGCGTGGTCACCGGCAAGCCGATCGCGCTCGGCGGCAGTCTCGGTCGCCAGGAAGCCACCGGCCGCGGCGTGTACATCACCGCGCGCGAAGCCGGGCGCCATCTCGGCCTGCCGATCGAAGGCGCGCGCGTGGCGGTGCAGGGCTTCGGCAACGTCGGCGGCATCGGTGCGCGGCTGTTCCACGAGGCCGGCGCGCGGGTGATCGCCATCGCCGACCACAGCGCGACGCTGGTCAACAAAGCCGGCATCGACATCCCCGCCGCGCTCGCCCATGTGGCCGCGCACGGCGGGCTGGCGGGTTTCGTCGGCGCCGCGCCGCTCGACATCGAGGAGTTCTGGCGGCTGTCGTGCGACTTCCTGGTGCCGGCCGCGCTCGAAGGACAGATCACCGCCGAACGTGCCGCCGGCATCCGCGCGCGGGTGGTGGTGGAAGGCGCCAACGGCCCGACCACGCCGGCGGCTGACGACATCCTGCGCGAGCGCGGCGTGCTGGTGGTGCCGGACGTGCTGGCCAATGCCGGCGGCGTGACCGTGTCCTACTTCGAGTGGGTGCAGGATTTCTCCAGCTTCTTCTGGACCGAGGACGAGATCAACGCGCGCCTGGAGCGCATCATGGTCGGCGCCTTCAACGCGATCTGGCAGGTGGCGCAGGAAAAGGGCGTGTCGCTGCGCACCGCCGCCTTCATCATCGCCTGCCATCGGGTGCTGGAGGCGCGCGCCGAGCGCGGCCTGTATCCCTGATACGCCGCTCCGCTCGTCCGCGTCACAGGCAGAAAAGAAAAACCCCAGCCGGTCACGGCTGGGGTTTCGGTACTGGTGGAGCCGGGGGGAATCGAACCCCCGTCCGCAAGCCCTCTACAGGCAGATCTACATACTTAGCCAGGCTATTTGGATTTAACCCCTGACTTAGCCGCCCGGCAGGCCGGACAGGGGCGAGTTACCTTACCTTTAGCTGCCGAACCAAGTAACCCGGTTCTGCTCGCGATTCTCTGTAAATGACACTGCAGCGGCTCAGCTTACGCTAAGACCACCCGGCCCAGAGACCTGCCGGTGCAGCGCCCGCCGGGATTAAGCGGCGAGAGCGAAACGCTCGTCGTTGGCGTTTGTTGATTTCCAGATGGATTTACGAGGTGACTGGTCCTCGGTATGCACTGCTCTGCTTCGCGACCCACGTCGAAGCCAGGTCGGCCCCAGTGATCGTTGTGACAGATATGGTGATGCGTGGTTCAGATTTCAAGAGGCAGTGTATCACGCGCCGCCCGGCGAGCACGACGCCGGACTGCTCAGCGCACGCGCACGGCGCTCATCAGATAGTTGACGTCGGTGTTGCGGCCGAGCGAGTAAGCCTGGCTGAAGGGGTTGTAGCTCATGCCGATCAATTCGCGTGACTCCAGGCCCGCCTCGCGTGCGTGACGCGAGAGTTCCGACGGTTTGATGAACTTGGCGTAGTCGTGGGTGCCGCGCGGCAGCAGCTTGAGCACGTACTCTGCGCCGATGACCGCGAACAGGTAGGACTTGGGGTTGCGGTTCAGCGTCGAGAAGAAGACCATTCCGCCCGGTTTGACCAGGCGTGTGCAGGCGGCCACGGTACTGCCGGGGTCGGGTACATGCTCGAGCATTTCCATGCATGTGACCACGTCGAAGCGTGCGGGGTGCGCGTCGGCAAAGGCTTCGGCGCTGGCGTGGTGGTAGTCGACCTTGAGGCCGCTCTCGAAGAGATGCAGACGGGCCACCCCGAGCGCCTTCTCGGACAGGTCTATGCCGGTAACCCGCGCGCCGCGTGCGGCCATGCCTTCGGAGAGGATGCCTCCGCCGCAGCCCACATCGAGTACGTCCTTGCCGGCCAGCATCGCCTGATCGTCGATCCAGTCAAGGCGCAGGGGATTGATCTCGTGCAGCGGCTTGAATTCGGAGGCAGGGTCCCACCAGCGGTGCGCAAGGTCGCTGAATTTCTGTACTTCGGCGGGATCGGCATTCGCGTTCATCGGCTATGTCTCGGGCGGAACTCGGGAAAAGGCGGATGGTACCGGAAATCGATCGCTTGGCAGACCCGCCGTTCCCTCGCCGGAAAAGAAAAAGCCCTGCCAGGGCAGGGCTTTTTCGGGGCGTGAGCCGGCGATTACTTGGTGCCGATCACTTCCACTTCCACGCGGCGGTCCGGCTGCAGGCAGCTGATCAGCGCGGCGCGGCCCTTGGTGCCGTCGCACTTGTTACCGGTGACCGGCTGGCGCTCGCCCTTGCCTTCGGTGTAGACGCGGTTGGCTTCGATGCCCTTCTCGACCAGGTAGGTCTTGACGGCAGCGGCGCGGCGCTCGGACAGGCGCTGGTTGTAGGCGTCAGAACCGATACGGTCGGTGTGGCCCACGGCCAGGATGACTTCCAGCTTCAGACCCTTGGCCTGGGCAGCCAGTTCGTCCAGGCGGCTCTTGCCTTCCGGCTTCAGCACGGCCTTGTCGAAGTCGAACAGGGCGTCGGCGGAGAGCTTGACCTTGTCAGCGGTCGGGCGGACGGCGGGTGCGGCAGCCGGGGCCGCAGCCGGAGCGGCGGCGGTGCACTTGTCCTTGGGTACGATGTCGCCATCGCACTCGCAGCCGGCCGGGAATTCACCCGCCATGGCGGAGGCGGCAGCGGCCGGGCTCCAGTAACCGGTCCGCCAGCACAGGCCGGTACCGCTGCGGGCGACAACGTTGCGCGCGTCGATCACGTACGGGATTTCGCCCTTGCCGTCGACGACCACGTCCTTGGTCTGGGCAAAAGCGGCGGGAGCGGAGAAGCCGGCCGCAGCGACGGCGGCGAGCAGCAGCATCTTGGTTTGTTTGATCATTTTTGTTCCTCGTCGAAGGGCAGGGATTGAATGAACCCGAACGGTATCGTGGTGCTTTCGGGAGCTTGTGGCGTTGAACGGACAATACGCTATCCAGTTCAAGTAACAAGTTTAGTTTGCCACACGGCAATAAGCCGGAGCAATTCTCTGTCGCTAGTGTGCAACAAGCTTTTACTCTCTTCGATCCTGAGTTCTCCATCCACCCAGACATGTGTCACATGTTCGCGTCCGGCGACGTTGACGAGATGCGAGACCGGGTCGAAGCAGGGCAGTGTTTCGGGCGTGCCGAGCCTCACGGCACACAGGTCGGCGAGCTTGCCGGGTTCGATCGAGCCGATGCGGTCGGTCATGCCGAGCGCCGCGGCGCCATTGAGGGTGGCCATGCGCAGGGCGGTGTGTGCCGGCACCGCGGTGGCGTCGAGGGTGGCCACCTTGGCCAGCAGGGCCGCGTGGCGCATCTCGGTGAACATGTCTAGGCGATTGTTGCTGGCCGCGCCATCGGTGCCCAGGCCGACGTTGATGCCGCGCTTGAGCAGGGCGTCTACCGGGGCGATGCCGCTGGCGAGCTTCATGTTGGAGGTGGGGCAGTGGGCGACGCTGCAGCCATGGTGCGCGAGCAGGTCGATGTCGGTGGCGTCCAGGTGCACCGCATGTACGCCGATGAAGTTGGCGCCGGGCAGCCCCAGGCGCTCCAGCCTGGCGAGGGGGCGGGTGCCGTGCTGAGTCAGCGAGTCGCCGATCTCCTGCGCGGTCTCGTGGATATGGATGTGGATCGGCACTTCGATCTCCGCCGCCAGGCTGGCCACCCGCTGCAGGGCGTCGTCGGAAACCGTGTAGGGAGCATGGGGCGCCAGCGTGAAGCCGATGCGCGGATGGTCGCGCCAGCGGTCGCGTGCGGCGAGGCCCTTGCGCAGGCAGTCGTCGGCGCCGGACGCGTAAGGCGTGGGGAAGTCGAGCACGACCGCGCCGAGGACGGCCCGCATGCCGGCCTGATCGAAGGCGTCGGCGGCGGCATCGGGGTAGAAATACATGTCGTTGCAGGTCGTCGTGCCACCGCGCAGCATCTCGGCCGCGGCCAGCAGGGTGCCGTCGCGTACGAAGGCGGCGGATACGTGCCGGCCTTCGGTGGGCCAGATCGCTTCCTGCAGCCAGCGCATCAGCGGCAGGTCGTCGGCGATGCCGCGCATCAGGCTCATGGCCGCGTGGGCATGAAGGTTGACGAAGCCGGGGAACAGCACGTGCTCGGTCAGCGCCAGGGTCCGCGCGGCGGGATGACGCCGGCGCGCTTCGTCGCGCGGCAGCAGTGCGAGGATTCGTTCGCCGCTCAGGACGACGGTGTGCTCTTCCAGCGTGACGCCGGCGGGTTCCACCGGCACGATCCAGCGGGCCTCGATCAGCAGGTCTGCCGTGTCATCCATGTGCTTGATGCCTCCAGGTTGGGCGCGCGGCGGGCTCGCCTGCCGCCGCGAACAGGTTCGTGAGCTGCGAGCTTACTTTGCGAGCGCGGTCGGACGCCATCGCAGCCGCCATCCGCGGGATGCGCGCCAGCGCGCCCGGAATGCAATCGGGAGGCGGTTTGAGCCGGTCGGCATGGTAAGATTTCAAGCTTTTGATCAAGCGGATAATCCCGCCGTCGCGACATGACCCAGTTCGCCAAGGAAACACTGCCGATCAGCCTGGAAGAGGAGATGCGTCACTCCTACCTCGACTACGCGATGAGCGTGATCGTGGGGCGGGCGCTGCCCGATGCGCGTGATGGCCTGAAGCCGGTGCACCGGCGCGTGCTGTTCGCGATGCACGAGCTGTCCAACGACTGGAACCGCGCCTACAAGAAATCGGCACGTATCGTCGGCGACGTGATCGGTAAGTACCACCCGCACGGCGATTCGGCGGTCTATGACACCATCGTTCGCATGGCGCAGGATTTCTCGCTGCGCTACATGCTGGTCGACGGCCAGGGCAACTTCGGCTCGGTCGATGGCGACAACGCCGCGGCGATGCGTTACACCGAAATCCGCATGGCGCGCATCGGCCACGAACTGCTGGCCGACATCGACAAGGAAACGGTGGACTTCGGGCCGAACTACGACGGCTCCGAGAAAGAGCCGCTGATCCTGCCGGCGCGCATTCCCAACCTGCTGATCAACGGTTCCTCGGGCATCGCGGTGGGTATGGCCACCAACATCCCGCCGCACAACCTGGGCGAGGTGGTCGACGCCTGCCTGAAGCTGCTTGAAGAGCCGGATACCGACATCGAGGCGCTGATCGACATCGTCAAGGCGCCGGACTTCCCGACCGCCGGGCTGATCTACGGCCTCAACGGCGTGCACGAAGGCTATCGCACCGGCCGCGGCCGGGTGATCATGCGCGCTCGCACCCACTTCGAGGACATCGGCAAGGGCGACCGCCAGGCCATCATCGTCGACGAGCTGCCCTACCAGGTGAACAAGCGCACCTTGTTGGAGCGCATCGCCGAGCTGGTGAACGACAAGAAGGTCGAGGGCATCAGCGAGATCCGCGACGAATCGGACAAGTCCGGCATGCGCGTGGTGATCGAACTTAAGCGCGGCGAGATGCCCGAGGTGGTGCTCAACAACCTGTTCAAGCACACCCAGCTGCAGGACACCTTCGGCATGAACATGGTGGCCCTGGTCGATGGCCGCCCGCGCCTGCTGAACCTCAAGCAGATGCTGGTGTGCTTCCTGGAGCACCGCCGCGAGGTGGTCACCCGCCGCACCATCTTCGAACTGCGCAAGGCGCGCGACCGCGGCCACATCCTGGAAGGCCTGGCGGTGGCGCTGTCCAACGTCGACGAGATCATCGCGCTGATCAAGGCCGCGCCCGCGCCGGCCGACGCGCGCCGCGGGCTGATGGAGCGCACCTGGCGTTCGCCGCTGGTCGAGGAGATGCTCTCGCGCGCGATGGCCGACAGCTATCGCCCGGAAGGCCTGCTGCCGGAGTTCGGCCTGTCCGCGCAGGGCTATCGCCTGTCCGACGTGCAGGCCCAGCGCATCCTGGAGATGCAGCTGCAGCGCCTGACCAACATGGAGCAGGACAAGATCGTCGGCGAGTACCGCGAGGTGATGGAGCTGATCACCGACCTGCTCGACATCCTCGCCCGCCCTGAGCGCATCACCGCGATCATCGTCGAGGAACTCACCGCGATCCGCAACCAGTTCGGCGATCCGCGCCGCTCCGAGATCGTCATGAGCACCGCGGAGATCAACATCGAGGACCTGATCACCCCGGAAGACATGGTGGTCACGCTCTCGCACGGCGGTTACTTCAAGCGCCAGCCGCTGGCCGACTACCGCGCGCAGCGCCGCGGCGGACGCGGCAAGCAGGCCACCTCGATGAAGGACGAGGACTTCATCGACCGCCTGTTCGTGGCCAACACCCACGACTACGTGCTGTGCTTCTCCAGCCGCGGCCGGGTTTACTGGCTCAAGGTCTACGAGGTGCCGGAAGGCACGCGCAACTCGCGCGGCAAACCCATCGTCAATCTCTTCCCGCTGCTCGAAGGCGAGAAGATCACCGCGGTGCTGCCGGTCAAGGAATTCGACGACGGCCACTTCGTGTTCATGGCCACCTCCGAGGGCACGGTCAAGAAGACCGCGCTGTCGGCCTTCGCCAACCCGCGCAAGGCCGGCATCATCGCCGCCAGCCTGGACGACGGCGACCGCCTGATCGGCGTGGCGATCACCGACGGCGAGTGCGATGTGATGCTGTTCTCCGACGCCGGCAAGGCGGTGCGCTTCGCCGAAGGCGACGTGCGCCCGATGGGCCGCGAGGCGCGCGGCGTGCGCGGCATGACCCTGGAAGACGGCCAGCGCGTAATCGCCATGCTGGTGGCCAAGGGCGAGGAGCAGGCGGTGCTCACCGCCACCGAGAACGGCTACGGCAAGCGCACCCCGGTGGGTGAATACACCCGCCACGGGCGTGGCACCAAGGGCATGATCGCCATCCAGACCTCGGACCGCAACGGCAAGCTGGTGGCGGCCGTGCTGGTCGATCCGGTCGATGAGGTGATGCTGATCTCCACCGGCGGCGTGCTGATCCGCACCAAGGTGCGCGACATCCGCGAGCTGGGCCGCGCCACCCAGGGTGTGACGCTGATCAACCTGGACGAAGGCACTTTCCTGGCCGGCCTGGAGAAGGTGGCCGAGTCCGAGGACGATGCGCTCGAGAGCGGCAACGGCGAAGAGCCGGAAACCGAAGGCGGCGAGGGCGGCGCGGGCGTTGAAGACGCCGGCAACGGCGAGGCCGACGCATGAGTCGCGTGTGGAACTTCAGCGCCGGTCCCGCGGCGCTGCCCGAAGAGGTGCTGCGCCAGGCGGCCGAGGAGATGCTCGACTGGCACGGCGCCGGCATGGGCGTGATGGAGATGAGCCATCGCGGCAAGGAGTTCATGTCGATCGCCGAAGCCGCCGAAGCAGACCTGCGCGAGCTGCTCGCGGTGCCGGCCAGTTACCGCATCCTGTTCATGCAGGGTGGGGCGATCGCCGAGAACGCCATCATCCCGATGAACCTGCTGGGCGACAGGAAGGTCGCCGACTACGTGGTCACCGGCTCGTGGTCGCAGAAGTCGCAGAAGGAGGCGCGCAGGTATGCCGGGGTGAACATTGCGGCCACGTCCGAGGCCGGCGGTTTCACGTCGGTGCCGGCGATGCGCGACTGGCAGCTGTCGGACGACCCCGCCTACGTGTTCACCTGCACCAACGAGACCATCGGTGGGGTGGAGTACCCCTTCGAGCCTGATCTGGCGCAGATCGGCCGCGCTGAGGTGCCGGTGGTCGCCGACATGTCCTCGCACATCCTGTCGCGCGTCATCGACGTCTCCAAGTACGGCCTGATTTTCGGCGGCGCGCAGAAAAACATCGGCCCCGCGGGGCTCACCATCTGCATCGTGCGCGAGGACCTGCTCGGGCGCGCCATGCCGCTGTGCCCGTCGGCCTTCGACTACAAGACTGTGGCCGAGGCCGGCTCCATGTACAACACCCCGCCGACCTACGCGATCTACATCGCCGGGCTGGTGTTTCAGTGGCTCAAGCGCCAGGGCGGCGTGGCCGCGATGGAAGCGCGCAACATCGCCAAGGCGCGCCTGCTCTACGATTACCTGGACGGCTCCGGCTTTTACGAGAACCGGGTCGATCCGGCCTGCCGCTCGCGCATGAACGTGCCCTTCTTCCTCAAGGACGAGTCGCTCAACGATGCCTTCCTGAGCGGAGCCAAGGACGCCGGGCTGGTGCAACTCAAGGGACACAAGTCGGTCGGCGGCATGCGCGCGTCGATCTACAACGCGATGCCGATCGAGGGCGTGGCCGCCCTGGTCGACTACATGAAGGCCTTTGCCGCGCGCCACGGCTGAGTACCGGCGAGCAACACTGAGACGAGCGGAAGATGAGCGACGAACTGCTGAACCTGCGCAACCAGATCGACCACCTGGACGAGGAGATCCTCGCCCGCCTGGCCCAGCGTGCGACCTGCGCGCAACGCATAGGGGTGATCAAGCAAGGCAATCTCTACCGTCCGGAGCGCGAGGCCCAGGTGCTGCGCCGCCTGGCCGACGCCAACCCGGGGCCGCTGCCGGATGCGGCAGTGCAGACCATCTTCCGCGAGATCATGTCCGCCTGTCTCGCGCTTGAGCAGCCGCTCAAGGTGGCCTATCTGGGGCCGGCCGGCACCTTCTCCGAGAGCGCCTCGCGCAAGCATTTCGGCAGTGCCCCCAACTTCCTGCCGCTGTCGACCATCGACGACGTGTTCCGCGCGGTGGAGGCCGGCAATGTCGATTACGGCGTGGTGCCGGTGGAGAACTCCACCGAGGGCGCGGTGGGCGGCACGCTCGACCTGCTGCTCGCCAACCCGCTGAAGATCTGCGGCGAGGTCAAGCTGCGCATCCACCAGCAACTGCTGTCGCGCGCCGACGGCATCGGTGCGGCCAAGCGCCTGTATTCGCATGCGCAGTCGCTGGCGCAGTGCCATGAATGGCTCAACCGCAACCTGGCCAGCCTGCCGCGGGTGCCGGTGGCGAGCAACGCCGAGGCGGCCCGCCTGGCCGCCGAGGACCCGGAGTCCTGCGCGATTGCCGGCGAAGCCGCCGCGGAGCTCTACGGGCTGAAGGTGCTGGCCGCGAACATCGAGGACGATCCGAACAACACCACGCGCTTCCTGGTGATCGCCCGCCACGACGCCGGCCCGTCCGGCAGCGACCGCACCTCGCTGGTCTGTTCGGCGACCAACCGGCCGGGGGCCATGCATGCGCTGCTCGAACCGCTCGCGCGGCACGGGGTGAGCATGACCAAGCTGCAGTCGCGCCCGGCGCGCTCCGGTCTGTGGGAGTACGTGTTCTACGTCGATATCGAAGGCCATCAGGACGAAGCCCCGGTTGCTGCCGCGCTCAAGGAACTCAACGAGCGCGCAGCCTTCGTCAAGGTGCTGGGGTCCTATCCGGTGGCCGCCATCTGAAGCCCGCCGGGCAGGCCAGCCCGGCGCCACGTAAGAACGGGAGACATCCGATGAGTGCAGCCAGTCAGGCGCCCGACTACATCCGCGCCATCTCGCCCTACCAGCCCGGAAAGCCGATTTCCGAGCTTGCCCGCGAGATGGGCATCCCGGAAGCGAGCATCGTCAAGCTCGCTTCCAACGAGAATCCGCTGGGCATGGGGCCGCGCGCTCGCGAGGCGGCGCTGGCGGCACTGTCCGGCATCGAGCGTTATCCGGACGGCAACGGCTTCGCCCTGAAGGGAGCCTTGTCCCGGCGGCTGGGGGTTGCGCCGGAGCAGGTGGTGCTGGGCAATGGCTCGAACGACGTGCTGGAACTCGCGGCACGCGCCTTCCTCGCGCCGGGGCGTTCGGCGGTGTTCTCGCAGTACGCCTTTGCCGTGTATCCGCTGGCGATCAACGCGGTCGGCGCCCGGGGCATCCAGGTGGCGGCAAAGGACTACGGGCACGACCTCGACGCCATGGCCGCGGCCATCGGGCCGGACACGCGCATCGTCTTCGTCGCAAACCCGAACAACCCGACCGGCACCTTCATGCACGGGCCGGAACTCGAAGCCTTCCTGCAGCGGGTGCCGCAAGACGTGCTGGTGGTGCTGGACGAGGCCTATACCGAGTACCTCAACGCCGAGCAACGCTACGACAGCATCGCCTGGCTGCCGCGCTTCCCCAACCTGCTGGTCTCGCGCACCTTCTCCAAGGCCTACGGGCTGGCCGGCCTGCGGGTCGGCTACGGCATCGCCCACCCCGATGTGGCCGACCTGATGAACCGCGTACGCCAGCCCTTCAACGTCTCCAGCGTGGCGCTCGCCGCAGCCGAGGCGGCGCTGGGTGACGAGGAGTTCCTTGCGCAGAGCGCGCGGGTGAACGAGCGCGGCATGGCGCAGATCACCGAGGCGCTGGCCGAACTCGGGCTGGAGTGGATTCCTTCCGCCGGCAACTTCGTCACCTTCAGGGTGGGCGAGGCGGCGGCGGTCAACGCCAGCCTGCTGCGCCAGGGCGTGATCGTGCGTCCGATCGCCAGCTACGGCATGCCGGAATGGCTGCGGGTGTCGATCGGCCTGCCGGAAGAGAACGCCCGCTTCATCGCCGCGCTGAAGCAGGCCCTGGGCTGAACCGGGGGCGGACGGAGCGATGGCGCTGATCGGCAAACTGGTGGTGTGCGGGGTCGGCCTGATCGGCGGCTCCTTCGCGCTTGCGCTGCGGCGTGCCGGCATGGTCGACCGGGTGGTCGGCATGGGGCGCAGCCAGGCCTCACTGGCACGCGCGGTCGAACTTGGGGTGATCGACGAGGCGGCCACCGACTGGGCAGTGGCGCTGGACGGGGCAGACCTCGTGCTGCTCGCCGCGCCGGTCGGCCAGATGGATCCGATCATGGCCGCGATGGCCCCGCACCTGGGGGCCGATACCGTGGTCACCGATGCCGGCAGTACCAAGCGCGACGTCATCGAGGCCCTCTACCGCCATCTCGGCGGGCGGCTGGCCAACGTGGTACCCGCGCATCCGATCGCCGGCGCCGAGAAGAGCGGGGTCGATGCGGCCTTTGCCTCGCTCTACGAAGGCAAGAAGGTGGTCGTCACGCCCTTGCCGGAGAACGCGCCGGCGGCGATCGAGCGCGTGCGCGCGGCCTGGGCCGCCTGCGGCGCGGTGATCCACCAGATGTCGCCGGCCGAGCACGACCGCGTGTTTGCCGCGGTCAGCCATCTGCCGCACCTGTTGGCCTTCGGCCTGGTGCACGACCTTGCCGGGCGGGCCAACGCCGAGCAGCTGTTCAGCTACGCGGCGAGCGGCTTCCGCGACTTCACCCGCATCGCCGGCAGCCATCCGGAGATGTGGCGCGACATCTGCATCGCCAACCGCCAGGCCCTGCTTGGCGAACTCGACCAGTACCTCGCCGAGCTCGCCTACCTGCGCGCTTTGCTGCTGGCCGGCGACGCCACCCGCCTGGAACATCTGTTCGACGAGGCGCGCCGCGCGCGCAACGCCTGGGCCGAACAGCAGACCAACATCGCAAGCGAGTAATCCCGCATGGAATACCTCGATCTAGTCCCGCTGCAGGGCGCCCGCGGGCGGGTGCGCCTGCCCGGCTCCAAGAGCATCTCCAACCGCGTGCTGCTGCTCGCCGCGCTGGCTGAAGGCGAAACCGACATCCGCGACCTGCTGGCCTCGGACGACGTCGAGCGCATGCTCGATGCCCTGCGCGCGCTCGGCGTGTCCTGGCAACGTCGCGAAGGCAGCGACGACTATACGGTGCAGGGCGTCGGCGGCGCTTTCCCGGTGAAGACGGCCGAGCTCTTCCTCGGCAACGCCGGCACCGCCTTCCGTCCGCTCACCGCGGCGCTCGCGCTCGCCGGCGGCGAGTACCGCCTGTCGGGCGTGGCGCGCATGCATGAGCGCCCTATCGGCGACCTGGTCGACGCGCTGCGCGAGGCCGGCGCGGCAATCGATTACCTGGGCAAGGAGGGCTACCCGCCGCTCGCCATCCACCCGGCCACGGTGCGCGCCGGCGGCGCGCTGCGGGTACGTGGCGACGTTTCCAGCCAGTTCCTCACCGCCCTGCTGATGGCGCTGCCGCTCACCGGCGAGGAGACCGTCATCGAGGTGGTCGGCGAGCTGATCTCGAAGCCTTACATCGCCATCACCCTGGCGCTGATGGCGCGCTTCGGCGTCGAGGTGCGGCGCGAGGGCTGGGCGCGCTTCACCGTTCCGGCCGGCGCGCGCTACCGCAGCCCGGGCACGGTGTACGTCGAAGGCGACGCTTCGTCGGCGTCCTACTTCCTCGCCGCCGGTGCCATCGGCGGCGGTCCGGTGCGGGTGGAAGGTGTCGGGCGCGACAGCATCCAGGGCGACGTGCGCTTTGCCGAGGCGCTGGCGCAACTGGGCGCGCGCATCGACATGGGGCCGAACTGGATAGAGGCGAGCGCCCCGGAATCCGGCCGCCTGCGCGCCTTCGACATGGATCTGAACCACATTCCCGATGCGGCGATGACCCTGGCGGTGGCCGCGCTGTTCGCCGAGGGCCCGTGCACGCTGCGCAACATCGCCAGCTGGCGGGTCAAGGAGACCGACCGCATCGCCGCGATGGCGACCGAACTGCGCAAGGTCGGCGCCGAGGTGGAAGAGGGGGGCGACTACCTCGTGGTCACGCCGCCGGCCGCCTTGCGGATGGCGGCGATCGACACCTACGACGACCACCGCATGGCGATGTGCTTCTCGCTGGTCAGCCTGGGCGGCCTGCGGGTGCGGATCAACGATCCGAAATGCGTTAACAAGACCTTCCCGACCTATTTCGAGCGCTTCGCCGAGGTGGCGCGCCCGGTGCCGGTGATCGCCATCGACGGCCCGTCCGCTTCGGGCAAGGGCACGGTCGCGGCTCGTGTGGCCGAAGCGCTCGGCTGGCACTATCTGGACAGCGGCTCGCTCTACCGCCTGGTGGCGCTCGCCGGCATGCGTGCCGGCGTGGCGCTGGACGACGAGGCCCGGCTGGCCGGGATCGCCGCCGCCTTGCCGGTGTCCTTCGAAGGCGGCCGGATCTGGCTGGAAGGCAAGGACGTGACCGAGGACATCCGTGCCGAAGCGTGTTCGGTCGGGGCGTCCAAGGTGGCTGCCCTGCCCGCGGTGCGGGAAGCCTTGCTCGACCGCCAGCGCGACTACCGTGCCGCGCCGGGCCTGGTGGCCGAAGGGCGCGACATCGGCTCGGTGGTATTCCCGGACGCGCAGCTCAAGGTCTTCCTGACCGCCTCTGCCGAGGCACGTGCCGAACGCCGGTATAAGCAGTTGATGGAAAAGGGAATGGCTGCTAGTATGGAGAGTCTTTTACGGGATCTTCAGGAACGGGATGCACGCGATGCGGCCCGCCCGGTGGCCCCGTTGAAGCAACTGCCGGACGCCGAGCTTCTCGATACCACGCAAATGGACGTGAAGCAGGCAGTGAGCTTCGTGCTCGAACGCGTGCCCGCTGTGGAGTGAGACACAGCGCAGGGCGCGCGGCGTCCTTTGATGTCGCGGCTCGCGGGATGGTCCTGCAGCCGCTTTTGCCAACCAACAACTGGCCGCCTCACCGCGGCTCTGGGTCCTCCTCAATCACATGTCTACCTCCACCCCTGTTTCCGCCCAGGAAAGTTTCGCCGCTCTTTTCGAAGAAAGCCTCGCCCGCCAGGAAATGCGCGCCGGTGAAGTCATCACCGCCGAAGTCGTGCGCATCGACCAGAACTTCGTGGTCGTCAATGCCGGCCTGAAGTCCGAGAGCTACGTGCCCATCGAGGAGTTCCGCAACGACCGCGGCGAACTCGAAGCCAATGTCGGCGATTTCATCCACGTCGCCATCGAGGCGCTGGAAGACGGCTACGGCGAAACCCGCCTGAGCCGCGACAAGGCCAAGCGCATCGCCGCCTGGAACGACCTGGAAAAGGCGCTCAACGAAGGCGCGCTGGTCAAGGGTGTGATCACCGGCCGCGTCAAGGGCGGCCTGACCGTCATGACCAACAGCATCCGCGCCTTCCTGCCGGGTTCGCTGGTCGACATGCGTCCGGTCAAGGACACCACGCCGTACGAAGGCAAGGAATTCGAATTCAAGGTCATCAAGCTCGACCGCAAGCGCAACAACGTGGTCGTCTCCCGCCGTGCCGTGCTCGAAGAGTCCATGGGCGAAGAGCGCGAGAAGCTGCTGGCCAACCTCAAGGAAGGCACCGTCATCAAGGGTATCGTCAAGAACATCACCGACTACGGTGCGTTCGTCGACCTGGGTGGCATCGATGGCCTGCTGCACATCACCGACCTGGCCTGGCGCCGCGTCCGTCACCCGTCCGAAGTGCTCAACGTCGGTGACGAGATCGAAGCCAAGGTGCTCAAGTTCGACCAGGAGAAGAACCGCGTCTCCCTGGGCCTCAAGCAGCTGGGCGAAGATCCGTGGGTCGGCATCTCCCGCCGCTACCCGCAGGGCACCCGCCTGTTCGGCAAGGTCACCAACATCACCGACTACGGTGCGTTCGTTGAAGTCGAGCAGGGCATCGAGGGCCTGGTGCACGTGTCCGAAATGGACTGGACCAACAAGAACATCCACCCGACCAAGGTCGTCCAGCTGGGCGACGAGGTCGAAGTGATGATCCTCGATATCGACGAAGACCGTCGCCGTATCTCCCTGGGCATGAAGCAGTGCGCTGCCAACCCGTGGGAAGAGTTCAACATGAACCACAAGAAGGGCGACAAGGTCAGCGGCCAGATCAAGTCGATCACCGACTTCGGCGTGTTCATCGGCCTGGACGGCGGCATCGATGGTCTGGTGCACCTGTCCGACCTGTCCTGGAGCGAAACCGGCGAAGACGCCGTGCGCCGCTTCAAGAAGGGCGACGAAGTCGAGGCCGTGGTGCTGGCCATCGACGTCGAGCGCGAGCGCATCTCCCTGGGCGTGAAGCAGCTCGAAGGCGACCCCTTCACCAACTTCATCGCCACCCACGAGAAGAACTCAATCGTGCGCGGTACCGTGAAGTCGGTAGAGGCGCGCGGTGCGGTGATCGCGCTGAACGAAGACGTGGAAGGCTATCTGCGTGCTTCGGAAGCCGCCGCCCACCGTGTGGACGACCTGACCACGGTGCTCAAGGAAGGTGATGAGATCGAATCGGTGATCATCAACGTGGATCGCAAGACCCGTTCGATCAGCCTGTCGATCCGTGCCAAGGACCAGGCCGAGCAGTCCGAAGCCATGCAGAAGCTGGCCTCGGAAAGCTCCGCTGCGACCGGCACCACCAACCTGGGTGCCTTGCTCAAGGCCAAGCTGAACGAGCAGAAGCAGTAAGCTGACCCGCCATGACCAAATCGGAGCTGATTGCGCAGCTTGCGGCGCGTTTTCCGCAGCTTGTCGCAAAGGACGCCGATTACGCGGTCAAGATGATCCTCGATGCGATGACCGACGCCCTGTCGCGTGGTGATCGCATCGAGATCCGCGGGTTCGGGAGCTTTGCGCTCAACTACCGACCGCCGCGCGTGGGACGCAACCCCAAGTCTGGAGAAAAGGTGCACGTGCCCGAGAAGTACGTGCCGCATTTCAAGGCTGGCAAGGAGTTGCGCGAACGCGTCGACCTGGCTGGTTGAGCGGCCGGCGATATCGCCGGTTTCGTGATATGTCACCGAAGGCGGCGCAGGCCGCCTTCTTTTTTGTCCGTCCCTCGGAGATAATGCCTGCCCATGCGCCTCGTGATGTGGATTCTCCGCCTCCTGCTGTTCTTCCTCCTGTTCGGCTTCGCGGTCAAGAACGATCACCTCGTGCGCCTGCATTTCTTCTTCGGCGCCGAGTGGGAACTGCCGCTGGTGTTCGTCATCCTGGTGATCTTCGCGGCCGGTGCGCTGCTCGGGATCACCGCGACTTTCGGCTCCCTGCTGCGTCAGCGGCGGGAGATCGGACGGCTGCGCAAGCAACTCGCACGCAGCGAGCGTGAGCGCCAGAACCCGCTGCGAGTCGATGCGCAGGCCCCCGAGACGCTCTGATCACGATGGAAATCGAATTCTGGTGGTTGCTGGCGCTGCCGCTGTTCTTTGCCCTCGGCTGGCTGGCCGCGCGCATCGACATCAAGCAGGTGGTGCATGAGTCGCGCGCCCTGCCGCGCTCCTATCTCAACGGCTTGAACTTCCTGCTCAACGAGCAGCAGGACAAGGCGATCGACGCCTTCATCGAAGCGGTCAAGATCGACCCGCACACCATAGAACTGCACTTCGCGCTCGGCAGCCTGTTCCGTCGTCGCGGCGAGACAGATCGGGCGATCCGCATGCACCAGAACCTGGTCGATCGCGAGGACCTGACCGAGGAGCAGCGGCTGCAGGCCCTGGGCGAACTGGGGCAGGACTTCCTCAAGGCCGGTCTGCTCGATCGTGCCGAGGCCGTCTTCCTCAAGCTGCGTGGCACCCGCCTGAACGACGTTGCCCTGCGCTATCTGCTGGAGATCTACCAGCAGGAGAAGGACTGGGCCAAGGCGATCGAGGCGGCCGGCGCGCTGCCGGATCACGAAAGCGTGCTGTGGCGCATAGAGGTGGCCAACTTCCACTGCGAGCTGGCCGCGGCCGCGCTGGCCGATTCGCGCCGCGAGGAGGCCAGGCGCCACATCGACGAGGCGCTGGCGATCAACCCGCGTTGCGTGCGCGCCAGCCTGTTGCTGGGCGATCTGCTGGCCGCGGACGGACAGGACGAGGCCGCACTCGAGGCGTGGAAGAAGATCGACAGCCAGAATCCGGTCTATCTCGCGCTTGCCGCCGAGCGGGTGATGGAGGCCTACCAGCGCCTGGGGCGCATCGAGCAGGGCCACGTACTGCTGCGCTCCTGGCTGGAACGGCACGCTTCGCTGGACCTGCTCGACGAGGTCTTCCACTGGGAGCTGGAGTCGCGCGGCGGACGGGCGGCCTATGATCTGGTGCGCGAGGAGTTGCGCCGCAATCCGACCCTGCTCGGCCTCGACAAGCTGCTCGAGGCCGCATTGATCTCCGCGCCTGCAGAGCAGCGCGGCGACATCGAACTGGTCAAGCAGCTGATCCACGGCCACACCCGCAAGGTCGCACGCTACCGCTGCGATGCCTGCGGCTTCAAGGCGCGCCAGTTCCACTGGCGCTGTCCGGCCTGCGGCGGATGGGAAACCTATCCGCCCAAGCGTACCGAGGAATTCGACCTCGCTCCATGAGTTGTAAAGAGCCGGCGCTAGATTGGGCCGGCCCTTACAGCGCATGGAGCGATCATGAGAATCACCGTAGTCGGTACCGGTTATGTCGGTCTGGTCAGCGGCGCCTGCCTGGCCGACGTGGGCAACGACGTCCTCTGCCTCGACGTCGATCCCGCCAAGATCCAGACCCTCCAGCAGGGCGGCATTCCGATCCACGAGCCCGGCCTGCCCGAGCTGGTTCGCCGCAACGTCGAGGCCGGGCGCCTGCGCTTCACGACCGATGTCGAAGCGGCGGCGCGTTACGGCACCGTGCAGTTCATCGCGGTCGGCACGCCACCGGACGAGGATGGCTCGGCGGATCTGCAGTACGTGCTGGCCGCGGCACGCAACATCGGCCGCTACATGGACGGCTATCGGGTGGTGGTCGACAAATCCACCGTGCCGGTGGGTACGGCCGACAAGGTTCGCGCGACCATCGCCGAGGAGCTTGCGGCCCGCGGGGCGGCCATCGATTACAGCGTGGTGTCCAACCCGGAGTTCCTGAAGGAGGGCGCCGCGGTCGAGGATTTCATGCGGCCGGATCGCATCATCATCGGCGCCGATGACGAGCGCGCGATCGACTGCATGCGCGAGCTCTACGCGCCCTTCCAGCGCAATCACGCGCGGCAGCTGGTGATGGACGTGCGCAGCGCGGAGCTTGCCAAGTACGCCGCCAACGCCATGCTGGCCACGCGCATCAGCTTCATGAACGAGCTGGCCAATCTCGCCGAAACGCTCGGTGCCGACATCGAGCAGGTGCGCCAGGGCATCGGCTCCGACCCGCGCATCGGCTGGCACTTCCTCTACGCCGGCTGCGGATACGGCGGATCGTGCTTCCCGAAGGACGTCAAGGCGCTGGTGCGCACCGGGCGGGAGCACGGCCACGAGCTCGGCCTGCTCGCCGCGGTCGAGGCGATCAACCGGCGCCAGAAGCTGAGGGTGGTGGACAAGGTCGTCAGGCGTTTCGGCGAGGACCTTCGCGGCCGGCACTTCGCCCTCTGGGGCCTTGCCTTCAAGCCGGAAACCGACGACATGCGCGAGGCGCCCAGCCGGGTGGTGCTGGAGGAGCTGTTCGCGCGCGGGGCCACGGTGGCGGCCTATGACCCGGCGGCGAGTCGCGAGGCGCGGCGCATCTTCGGGCAGGAGACGCGCCTGGGCTGCGTGGAGCGTCCGATGCAGGCCATCGAAGGGGCGGACGCCTTGATCGTGCTCACCGAATGGAAGGAGTTCCGCAGCCCGGACTTCGAGCGCATCCGCGCGCAGATGCGTCAGCCGGTGGTCTTCGACGGGCGCAACATCTACGAGCCCGCGGTGATGCGCCGCTACGGCATCGAGTACTTCGGCATCGGTCGCAGGTGCCGGGCAGCGTAGTGTGTGACCGCCCCCGCGGCGGGCGTGTCCGGGTTACCATCGCTCCATTGCCGCTGCACCGAAGCCGAAATGGACTACAAGACCCTCGAAGACTACGTTGGACAGACCCCGCTGGTCAGGCTCAAGCGCATCAACGCCGGACGCAACAACGTCATCCTTGCCAAGCTGGAAGGCAACAATCCCGCGGGCTCGGTCAAGGACCGCCCGGCCCTGTCGATGATCGTCCATGCGGAGGCGCGCGGAGACATCGTGCCGGGCGACACGCTGATCGAAGCCACCAGCGGCAACACCGGCATCGCCCTGGCGATGGCCGCGGCGATGCGCGGTTACCGCATGGTGCTGGTGATGCCGGAGAACCAGAGCGTCGAACGTCGCCAGACCATGCGCGCATTCGGCGCCGAACTGGTGCTCACCCCCAAGGAAGGCGGCATGGAGATGGCGCGCGACGTCGCCGAGCAGATGCGCGACGAAGGCCGCGGCATCATCCTCGACCAGTTCGCCAACCCGGACAATCCGCTCGCGCACTACGAAGGCACCGGTCCCGAGCTGTGGGAGCAGACCGGCGGCACCATCACCCACTTCGTCAGCAGCATGGGGACCACCGGCACCATCATGGGCACCTCGCGCTTCCTCAAGGCGCGCAACCCGGCGATCCGCATCGTCGGCTGCCAGCCCGAGGAGGGCTCGCAGATCCCCGGCATCCGCAAGTGGCCCGAGGCCTATCTGCCCAAGATCTACGACAAGGACTGCGTCGATGCGCTCGAGTACGTGAGCCAGGCGGAAGCCGAGGAAATGACCCGGCGGCTCGCGCGCGAGGAGGGCATCTTTGCCGGCATTTCCTCGGGCGGTGCCATGCACGTGGCCCTGCGCATCGCAGCGCAGGTGGAGAACGCGGTGATCGTGTCCGTGGTGTGCGACCGTGGCGACCGCTACCTGTCCACGGGTGTGTTCCCCGGCTGAGCCCACGCCGGCCGCGCACGCCCGCGGCCGCTGCCTCCGCGCCCTGCTGGCGCTTGCCGTCGCCCTGCTGCCTGCATGGCCGGCCGCCGGGCGCGAACTGACGCTGAGTGTCGATAGCGTCGACCATCCTGCCTTCAGCCTGCGGGACGTCCGCATCGCGCTGGATGCGGGGGCCGGTAGCGCCGATCTGCGCATCGGGCGGGTGGATGTGGACGGGTTCGGCCTGCGCGACGTGGGCCTGCACTGCGCGGAGTTCCGTTTCTCGGCAAGCGAGTTGACCTGTCGGGACGGTCGCCTCGATGCGCCCGGCTTGCCCGGTGGCGTCGCCACCACGCTGCAGGCCGATCCCGCGAGCCGCAGCGGCACCTTGCGGCTTCTGTTCTCCCCCGGCGAAACCCTGGTGCTCGCTGCCGGTGAGTCGGGCGCCCTCGAGGCGCGGTTTCAGGCGCTCGACCTCACGCGCCTGGCCCGTCTGCTGCCCGCGCTCGCCCGCTGGCAGCCGCAGGGGCGCGTGACCGGCAGCGCCGGCTACACGCCGGTCGCCGACGGCGGCGAGTTGAAGCTGGGCGTGACGCTGGACCAAGGCGCCTTTTCCTCCGCAGACGGCCTGCAGGCCGGCGAGGGGCTGGCCCTAAGGCTGGACGCCCGCGCCCGCCGGGCGCGCGGCGCCTGGCGTTGGCAGACGGGCGTCGCCTGGGAGGCGGGCGAAGCCTACCTTCACCCGCTCTATCTCACCGCGGGGCCGAGCCTGCAGGCCTCGGGCCGCTACGCGGAGGGGCGTCTGGAAGTGAGCAGCGCCGCGCTGGCACTGGACGGCGTGCGCAGTCTTGCTGCCAACGCGGTATTCGATCTGCGGACGGGCCGGCTGGACGATGCCGGGCTGGCGATCGCCGACGCCGACCTGGCGGTGATCGGCCCGACTTTCATCGCACCCCTGGTGGCGCCGGCACAGGCCGGGAGGCTTAAGTTCGCCGGACACGCCAGCGTCGGGCTGCGCATCATCGACGGCAGCCTGGTTGCGCTGGATGCCGCGCTTGCCGAGGCCGGTTTCAGCCTGGATGGCACGGGCCTGAGCTTCGGGCCGGTCAGTGGTGCCGTGCCGTGGCGCAGCGATGCGGCGACCGAGGCCGTCCTGAAGGTGGATGGCGGGCGTTGGCAGGCGCTGCAGCTCGGCGAGTTCGAACTGACGGCCCGGTTGCACGGCGCGCAGCTGGAGGTGCCGCGCCTGCGCATTCCGGTGCTCGACGGCGCCCTGGTGTTCGAGCAGCTGGCCCTGCAGCATGGTGACGCCGGCTGGTCGGGGCAGGGCGGGGTGGTGGTCGAGCCGGTGTCGGTGCCGATGCTGACCCGCGCGCTGGGCTTGCCCGAGATGGCTGGCGTGCTGTCGGCCGCGCTACCCGGTTTGCGGGTTTCGCCCGGCGAAGTGGTGCTCGACGGCACGCTGGTCGTTTCGGTGTTCGGCGGCTACCTGCAGGTGAGCGAACTGCGTCTGCTGGAGCCCTTTGGCGTTGCGTCCCACCTGTATGCCGATATCGATGCGCGTCACATCGACCTCGCGCAACTCACCGATACCTTCTCCTTCGGCAGCATGAGCGGTTACGTCGATGCCAGCGTGACCGGCCTGGAGCTGGCGCGTTGGCGTCCGGTGCGCTTCGATGCGCGGGTGGCCAGCAGCCCGGGCAGCTACCCGCGCCGCATCAGCCAGCGCGCGGTGCAGAACATCGGCGCGCTCGGTGGTGCGGGTGCGGTGGCCGCCATCCAGCGCAGCATGCTCGGCTTCTTCGACTCCTTCGGCTATCGCGAGATCGGCCTCTCCTGCGTGCTGGCCGATGGTGTGTGCCTGATGGGCGGGCTGGACGATGCGGCGGGTGGTGGCTACCTGCTGGTGCGCGGCGGCGGCATCCCGGCGCTGAACGTCATCGGCTACAATCGCCGCGTCGATTGGCGGGAGCTTGTCGATCGGCTGCAAGGCGTGATCGAATCGAATGCGCGACCGGTCATACGATAGTGGAATGCGGTGTCCGTGCCGGAGCGCGTCCGGCGCCGCAGCAAAGGTGAGTCCATGAATGCCGTCCTGCGCCCGATCCTGTTGGCCGCCCTGCTGGTGGCCAGCAGCGCCTGCGTAACCATCAACATCTACTTCCCCGCCGCGGCCGCCGAGAAGGCCGCCGACCGCATCATCGACGAGGTCTGGCAGTTGCGCGAAGGCGCGCCGACGCCGGCCCCGGAGAACGGAGGAACGCCGCAATGAAACTTCCCGCCTGGTTCAGATCGTGGATTTCGGCGCTGTGCATCGGGTTTGCCGTGAGCGCGGCCGCGCAGGGCAACCTTGAGATCGATACCCCGGCAATCGCCGCCCTCAAGCAATCGATGCAGCAGCGCCATGCGCAGCTCGCTCCGCTCTATGCCGCAGGGGCCGTGGGCCTGGCGAGCGACGGCAGCGTGACCCTGCGCGACGCATCCAGCGTGCCGCTGGCGCGCCGGGCGCAGGCGAATACCCTGGTGGCTGCCGAGAACGCCGACCGCGCCGCGCTCTACCGCGAGATCGCGCGCGCCAACGGGCACCCCGAGTGGGAAGCCGACGTGCGCAAGACCTTTGCCGAGCGCTGGATCGACCGGGCGCAGAAGGGCTGGTGGGTGCAGCGCGGCGGTGCCTGGGTGCAGAAGTGATGCCGGTCCTCGTCTTCGACATCGAGACGATTCCGGACGTCGCCGGCGTGCGGGCGCTCAACGGCCTGTCCGACGAGTTGTCCGACTACGAGGTCGCCGAGTTCGCCTTCCAGCAGCGCCGAGCCGCGAACGGCACCGACTTCCTGCAGCACCACCTGCACCGCGTGGTCACCATTTCCTGCGTATTGCGCGACGCCAGCCAGTTCCGCGTGTTCTCGCTGTCGGAGCCGGACGTTGGCGAAGGGCAGATCATCCAGCGCTTCTTCGATGGTATCGAACGCTACACGCCGCAGATCGTCTCGTGGAACGGCGGCGGCTTCGATCTGCCGGTGCTGCACTACCGCGGCCTGATCCACGGGGTCAGCGCGCCGCGTTACTGGGACATGGGCGAGGGCGACTACAACGACTCGCGCGACTTCAAGTGGAACAACTACATCAGCCGCTACCACCAGCGCCACCTCGACCTGATGGATCTGCTTGCGCTCTACCAGCCGCGCGCGAATGCCCCGCTGGACGAGATGGCCAAGCTGATGGGTTATCCGGGCAAGCTGGGGATGGACGGCGGCGCGGTATGGCAGGCCTGGCAGGACGGCAAGGCGGCGGAGATCCGCGATTACTGTGAAACCGACGTGGTCAACACCTACCTGGTGTACCTCGGATTCCAGCGCATGCGCGGGCATCTGGATGCTGCCGCCCATGCTGCGGAAGTAGGCGTGGTGCGCGACGCCCTGGCGCATATCGGCGCGCCGCACTGGGAGCAGTATCTCGCCGCCTGGCCCGAATCGGCGAACCAGTAAGAAAGTGCTTTACAGAGGCCGTGGAATCTTTATAATGCGCGGCTCTTAGCAGGCGCGTAGCTCAGTTGGTTAGAGCACCACCTTGACATGGTGGGGGTCGTTGGTTCGAATCCAATCGCGCCTACCAGACATCTGGAGCCGGAAACAATGTTCCGAACTACTACGACCGAATCCTGAATTTAATTCGTCGGGTTCCGCTGTAGTGCTCCATAAAAAAAGTGCGGTCTCGACCGCACTTTTTTTTCGTCTGTACATCCCTGGCGTCGCCGGGGTCAGCTTGAGGTCCAAGATGCCGAACATCACCCTTCCGGACGGCTCTGTCCGCAGTTTTGAACAATCTGTCTCGGTCGGCGAGGTTGCGGCCTCAATCGGCGCCGGTCTGGCGAAGGCCGCGCTGGCCGGCCGGGTGGGCGGTCGCCTGGTCGACCTGTCGCATCGCATCGACAGCGACGCGGAGCTGGCGATCATCACCGACAAGGTCCCGGAAGGAATCGACGTCATCCGCCACTCCACAGCGCATCTGCTGGCCCATGCGGTGAAGGAGCTCTTCCCCGACGCCCAGGTCACCATCGGTCCGGTCATCGAAAACGGCTTCTACTACGACTTCGCCTACAAGCGTCCGTTCACCCCGGAAGATCTGGAGAAGATCGAGCAGCGCATGGCGGAACTAGTCAAGCGCGACATCCCGGTGGCGCGCGAAGTGTGGGCGCGCGACCGTGCGGTGGCCTTCTTCAAGGAGCAGGGCGAGCACTACAAGGCCGAGATCATCGCCTCGATCCCGTCCGACGAGGACGTCTCGCTGTACCGCCAGGGCGACTTCATCGACCTGTGCCGCGGCCCGCACGTGCCGAGTACGGCCAAGCTCAAGGTCTTCAAGCTGATGAAGGTGGCCGGCGCCTACTGGCGTGGCGACTCGAAGAACGAGATGCTGCAGCGCATCTACGGCACCGCCTGGGCGAAGAAGGATGAGTTGGACGGCTACCTGCACATGCTCGAGGAGGCCGAGAAGCGCGACCACCGCAAGCTGGGTCAGCAGCTCGACTTCTTTCACTTCCAGGACGAGGCGCCGGGTTCGGTGTTCTGGCATCCCAAGGGCTGGCGTCTGTTCCAGAGCCTGATCAACTACATGCGCGACCAGCAGGAGGCGGCCGGCTACGTCGAGGTCAATACGCCCGACGTAATGGATCGCGGCCTGTGGGAAACCTCAGGGCACTGGCAGAACTACCGCCAGAACATGTTCACCACGCAGACCGAGGACGAGCGCGTGTTCGCGCTCAAGCCGATGAACTGTCCGGGTGCGGTGTCGATGTTCGCCCAGGGGCTGAAGAGCTACCGCGACCTGCCGCTGCGCATGGCCGAGTTCGGCAAGGTGCACCGCTACGAGCCGTCCGGCGCGCTGCACGGCCTGCTGCGCGTGCGCCACTTCACGCAGGACGACGCGCACATCTTCTGTACCGAAGAGCAGATGGAGCAGGAGTGCAAGGACGTCGTCGCGCTGATCCTCGACATCTACAAGGACTTCGGCTTCGACAACGTGCGCATCAAGCTGTCCACCCGGCCGGACAACCGCATCGGTACGGACGAGACCTGGGACAAGCTGGAAGGCGCGCTGGCCGCGGCGCTCGACCACATGGGCATGGCCTACGAGCTGTTCCCGGGCGAGGGGGCGTTCTACGGCCCCAAACTGGAGTTCGTGCTGCGCGATACCATCGGCCGCGACTGGCAGTGCGGCACCCTGCAGGTGGACATGAACCTGCCGGAGCGTTTCGACATCAACTACGTGGCCGAGGACAACTCGCGCCGCCGCCCGGTGATGCTGCATCGCGCGTTGTTCGGCTCGCTGGAACGCTTCACCGGCATCCTCATCGAGCACTATGCCGGTGCGCTGCCGCTGTGGCTGGCGCCGCAGCACGCGGTGGTGATGAATATCTCGGAAGGGCAGGCCGACTACGTGAAGGACGTCGTCAAGCAACTGCGCCAGGCCGGATTCCGCGTCGATGCCGATTTGCGCAACGAGAAGATTAACTATAAAATCCGCGAACATAGCGTGCACAAGCTGCCCTATCTGCTGGTCATCGGCGAGAAGGAAAAAGCCGAAGGCAAGGTTGCAGTGCGCGCGCGGGGCGGCCAGGATCTTGGCCAAATGACCCTAGAATCGCTGATCGGTCGCTGGCGTCGCGAAGTCGAAGCGAAAGCCGGCCCGGTCTGATTTTTTTGGAATTTCTGGAGAGGAACCATCGCTCAAGATAAGAAGCAGCGCGTCAACGGGGAGATCAACGCGCCTGAGGTCCGGCTGGTCGGTGAAGAAGGCGAACAGCTTGGCATCGTGTCCCTGAACGCAGCGCTGAGTGCCGCTGAGGAAGCCGGTCTGGACCTGGTCGAGATCGCACCGATGGCGAAGCCGCCGGTGTGCAAGGTGATGGATTTCGGCAAGTTCAAGTACCAGGAGCAGAAGAAGGCCCATGAGGCCCGTCTGAAGCAGAAGCAGGTGCAGATCAAGGAAGTCAAGCTGCGCCCCGGTACCGACGAGAATGACTACCAGATCAAGCTGCGCAATCTGAAGCGTTTCCTCGAGGAAGGCGACAAGTGCAAGGTGACCTTGCGCTTCCGTGGTCGCGAGATGGCGCACCAGGAGTTCGGTCTGCGCCAGCTGGAACGAGTCAAGGCTGACCTGGAGGAGTATGGCCAGGTCGAGCAGATGCCCAAGATGGAAGGGCGTCAGATGATCATGGTGATCGCGCCGATCAAGAAGAATCGCTGATCGGGCGTTTGCCCTGAAAGCCCCCAGGGGCGAACGGCGGTCTAAAGCTGCCGTAGAACAAGTGGTGTCAGGTCATGAAAGCAGTCGGTTCGGCTGCTACCTGGCGGCATTCATAAACCAGGAGTTAGCAATGCCCAAGATGAAGACCAAGAGCGGCGCCGCGAAGCGCTTCAAGGTCCGCGCCAGCGGTGGGATCAAGCGGTCCCAGGCGTTCAAGCGCCACATCCTTACCAAGAAGACCACCAAGAGCAAGCGCCAGCTGCGCGGCATGACCGAAGTTCATGCTGCCGACGAGAAGCTGATCCGCGCCATGCTGCCTTACGCTTGATAGGAGACCGCAATGCCTCGAGTTAAACGTGGTGTAACCGCCCGCGCCCGTCACAAGAAGGTCCTCGATCAGGCCAAGGGTTACCGCGGCCGTCGCAAGAACGTATACCGCATCGCCAAGCAGGCGGTGATGAAGGCCGGCCAGTACGCCTACCGCGACCGTCGTCAGCGCAAGCGTCAGTTCCGTGCCCTGTGGATCGCCCGTATCAACGCCGCCGCGCGTGAGCTGGGTCTGACCTACTCCACCTTCATGAACGGCCTGAAGAAGGCTGCGGTGGAAGTGGATCGCAAGGTGCTGGCCGACCTGGCCGTGTTCGACAAGCCGGCTTTTGCCGCGCTCGCCGAACAAGCCCGGGCCAAACTCGCTGCGTAAGCTGACGCAGCATCGAAAAAGGAGGCCTGGCCTCCTTTTTTTTTCCTGTCATTCTCCACGGTCTTACATGGACAACCTGGATCAACTGGTTCAACAAGCCGCCGCCGACTTTGCCGCCGCGGCCGACAGCACCCAGCTCGAACAGGCCAAGGCGCGCTACCTGGGCAAGAGCGGTTCGCTGACCGAGCTCCTCAAGGGGCTGGGCAAGCTGGACGCCGATGCGCGCAAGGCGGCGGGTGCCGAGATCAACCGGGCTAAGGTGGCCGTCGAGGGCGCCCTGGAAGCACGCCGTTCCGCGTTGCGCGAGGCCGCGCTGCTGGCCCAGCTCGCCGCCGAGGCCCTGGATGTGACGCTGCCGGGGCGCGGTAACGTACCCGGCGGCCTGCATCCGACCAGCCGCACGCTGGAGCGCATCGAGGCGCTGTTCCGCTCCATCGGCTTCGTGGTGGCCGACGGCCCCGAGATCGAGACCGACTGGCACAACTTCACCGCGCTGAACACACCGGAGAATCATCCGGCGCGTTCGATGCACGACACCTTCTACCTCGAAGGCCACGACGACGTGCTGCTGCGCACGCACACCAGTCCGGTGCAGATCCGCGCGATGCTGGCCCATGTGGCGCGGCATGCCGATCTCGACACCATGCCCGAGATCCGCGTGATCGCCCCGGGGCGGGTGTACCGGGTCGATTCCGACGCCACCCATTCGCCGATGTTCCACCAGGTCGAAGGCCTGTGGGTGGGCGAGAACGTCAGCTTTGCCGACCTGAAGGGCGTGATCGCCGACTTCCTGCGCAAGTTCTTCGAGAGCGACGACCTGCAGGTGCGCTTCCGTCCCTCGTTCTTCCCGTTCACCGAACCGAGCGCGGAGATCGACGTGGCCTTCATGAGCGGCGCGCTCAAGGGGCGCTGGCTGGAGATCGCCGGCTGCGGCATGGTGCATCCGAACGTGTTGCGCTTCGGCGGCATTGATCCCGAGCGTTACACCGGCTTCGCCTTCGGCATGGGGCCCGACCGCCTCACCATGTTGCGCTACGGCGTCAATGACCTGCGCCTGTTCTTCGATGGCGATCTGCGCTTCTTGAGCCAATTCAGGTAATCGAATCATGCAATTCTCGGAAAAGTGGTTGCGGAGCCTCGTCAATCCGCCGCTGGACAGCGACGCGCTCGGTCACCTGCTGACCATGGCCGGCCTGGAAGTCGAAGAAGCCGACCCGGTCGCCCCGCCGTTCACCTCGGTGGTGGTGGCCCGTATCGTCGAGACGGAGAAACACCCCAACGCCGACAAGCTCAAGGTTTGCAAGGTCGACGCGGGCAAGGGCGAACTGCTGCAGATCGTCTGCGGCGCGCCCAATGCGGCGGCCGGAATGCTGGTGCCCTGCGCCACGGTCGGTGCGGTGCTGCCGGGCGACTTCGCCATCAAGGCGGCCAAGCTGCGTGGTGTGGAGTCCTTCGGCATGCTGTGCTCGGCCCGCGAACTGGGGCTGTCCGAGGATCACGGTGGCCTGCTCGAGCTACCCATGGATCTGCCTGTGGGGCAGGACATCCGCACGGCGCTTGCGCTCGACGATATCCGCTTCACCATCAAGCTCACGCCCAATCGCTCAGATTGCCTAAGCCTGGCGGGCGTAGGGCGCGAAGTGGCGGCGCTGACCGGCACTGCGCTCGCCCTGCCTGCGGCGGAAGCGGTGGCGCCGACCATCGATGCCCGCCGTGCCATCGTGCTCGATGCCCCCGAGGCTTGCCCGCGCTACTGCGGACGGATCATCCGCGGTGTCGACGCCAAGGCGCCGACGCCCGAATGGATGAAGCAGCGCCTGCAGCACAGCGGCGTGCGGGCGATCAGTGTGCTGGTCGACATCACCAACTACGTGATGCTGGAACTCGGCCAGCCGCTGCATGCCTTCGACAATGCGCGCCTGGACGGGAGCGTTCATGTGCGTTACCCGCAGCCCGGTGAGCAGGTGTTGCTGCTCAACGAGCAGACGGTTACGCCGAGCGCGGATACCCTGCTGATCGCCGACGAAGCCCGCGCGCTGGCGCTCGCAGGCATCATGGGTGGCGAGGAGAGCGGCATCACGCTGGATACCACCGAGGTGTTCCTCGAGAGCGCCTTCTTCGCGCCCGATGCGATCGCCGGACGGGCGCGCAGCTACGGTTTTTCGTCGGACGCCTCGCACCGCTTCGAGCGCGGCGTCGACTTCGAGCTTCCGCGCCTGGCGATGGAGCGCGCCACGCGCCTGATCCTGGACATCTGCGGCGGTGAGGCCGGCCCGGTGGAAGAGGCCGTGTCGCCACAGCATCTGCCCACCCGACCGGCGGTGCGCCTGCGCCCTGCGCGTGTGCGCAAGCTGCTGGGTATCGACCTCGGCGACGAGGCGATCGCCGCACTGCTCGAACGCGTGCATCTTGCCGTTCATCGTGAAGGCGCCGATTTTCTGGTCACGCCGCCGTCCTTCCGCTTCGACATCGAGATCGAAGAGGATCTGGTGGAAGAGATCGCGCGGCTGCATGGCTACGACAACATCCCCGCGGTTGCGCCGCAGGGCACCCTGCTGATGCTCGACCGCTCCGAGAGCGGCCGCTCGGCCTGGGACGTCCGCCACCTGATCGCGGCACGCGACTACCAGGAGGTGGTCAACTACGCCTTCGTCGACGCGGCCTGGGAGCGGGACTTCTGCGCCAATCCGGATCCCATCCGCCTGGCCAATCCGATCGCCAGCCAGATGGGCGTGATGCGCTCCAGCCTGATCCCCGGCCTGGCTGCCAACGTGGTCACCAACCGCAATCGCCAGCAGGATCGCGTGCGCGTGTTCGAGATCGGTCGCTGCTTCGAGCGCAAGGCCGATGGCGAGCCGGTAAGCGGATTCCGTCAGCCCTTGATCGTGGCCGCCCTGGCGGCCGGTCCGGCGCAGCGCGAGCAGTGGGGCGCTGCGGCGCGCAACGTCGATTTCTATGACGTCAAGGGCGACCTGGAGGCGCTGTTCGCGCCTGCCAGCCTCGGTTTCGAGCGCCTGTCCCATCCCGCGCTGCATCCCGGCCGGGCGGCCACGGTGCTGTTCGAAGGACGACGCATCGGCATCATCGGCGAGATTCACCCGGTCTGGGTCCAGCGTTACGACCTGGGGCCCGCCCCGGTGGTGTTCGAGGTCGAACTGGAGGCCGCACTGGCCGCCTCCTTGCCGGCCTACAGAGAGATTTCGCGTCAGCCCGCGGTGGTGCGCGATCTGGCCCTGGTGGTCGGCCAGGAGCTTCCGGTGGCGAGCGTGCTGGCGGTGCTGCGCGAGGCCGCGCCGGCGATCGTATGCGATATCGGCTTGTTCGACGTCTACCATGGCAAGGGCATCGAGCCCGAGAAAAAGAGCCTTGCCTTCAGGGTGTTGATGCAAGATACTCATCGAACGCTTGAAGAGGCCGAGGTTGAGCAGGCCGTCGAATCACTCGTGCGGCACGCGGAAGCAAAGCTCGGTGCCCGGTTGCGTGGCTAGGGAGATGGGCGTGACCTTGACCAAGGCGGAACTGGCCGACCTGCTGTTCGAGCGGGTCGGTCTGAACAAGCGCGAAGCCAAGGATATGGTGGAAGGCTTTTTCGAGGAGATCCGGCAGGCGCTGGAACAGGGTGATTGCGTGAAACTGTCGGGGTTCGGCAACTTCCAGTTGCGCGACAAGCCGCAGCGACCCGGTCGCAACCCCAAGACCGGTGAGGAAATTCCGATTACCGCCCGGCGCGTCGTGACCTTCCATGCGAGCCAGAAGTTGAAGGCCGCGGTGGAGCAACTGAGCGATGCAAGCAAGCAGCCCTAACGTCGGGTCGGACGCGCTGCCGCCGATACCGGCCAAGCGCTACTTCACCATCGGTGAGGTCAGCGAACTGTGCGCGGTCAAGCCACACGTGTTGCGCTATTGGGAGCAGGAGTTCACCCAGCTCAAGCCGGTCAAGCGACGCGGCAACCGGCGCTATTACCAGCATCACGAAGTCCTGCTTGTTCGCCGGATCCGGCAGTTGCTGTACGACGAAGGCTTCACCATTTCGGGTGCCCGCAACCGGCTTGGCGAAACCGCGCTGCACGAGCATGAGGTCGAGGAGGAGAGCGACCGCATGAAGGCACTGGTGGCGGAACTGCGGAGCGAAATCGAGGCGCTGCTGGCGGAGCTCCGGTCCTGATTGGTGCCGATGCATCGATCTGCTGGTGGAAATTCCGAAAAGCGGTGCTATAATCCCGCTCCTGTGTCGGGGCGTAGCGCAGCCTGGTAGCGCACTTGCATGGGGTGCAAGGGGTCGCGAGTTCGAATCCCGCCGCCCCGACCAATGTTTGCAGACAAGAAACCGGCTCAATGCCGGTTTTTTGTTTTGTGCGCATCCCTGCGCGGTGGATGCTGCTATGCTCCGCGGGCTACCCGCGGCGTCCCGCGCCTGCGGTACATGGAGTACGGAAAGATCATGCGCATTCTCGTCAGCAACGACGATGGTTACTTCGCGCCGGGCATTGCGGCGCTTGCCGAGGCGCTCGCCACGGTGGGTGAGGTGACCGTGGTCGCCCCCGAGCGCGACCGCAGCGGTGCGAGCAACTCGCTGACGCTCGACCGGCCGCTGTCGCTGCGCCGCGCGGCCAACGGATTCTATTTCGTCAATGGTACGCCGACCGACTGCGTGCATCTGGCCGTGACCGGCATGCTCGATCATCTGCCCGACATGGTGGTTTCGGGGGTCAATCACGGCGCCAACATGGGCGACGACACCATCTACTCCGGCACGGTCGCCGCGGCCACCGAGGGCTTCCTGCTGGGCGTGCCGTCGATCGCGGTGTCGCTGGTGAGCAAGGGTGCGAGCGATTTCACCGCCGCGGCGCGCGTCGCCAAGGATCTGGCCGAACGATTCAAGCGGGCTCCTTTCCGGCAAGCCGCACTGCTCAACGTGAATGTGCCGGACCGTCCCTACGAGGCGCTTGGCGGCGTTCGCGTGACCCGTCTGGGCAAGCGCCACAAGGCGGAGCCGGTCATCCGCAGCCTGACGCCGCGGCAGGAGACCGTCTACTGGATCGGTGCTGCCGGCGAGGCGGCGGACGCCGGCGAGGGGACCGACTTCCATGCGGTGGCCAACGGTTGCGTGTCGGTGACCCCGCTACAGATCGATCTGACGCATACCGGGCAGATCGCCCCGGTAGCGGACTGGCTGGCGCAATGAACATGCCGCTTGCCGACGCCGGACGGGCCGCGATGCGTGCGCGGGCGCGCATGGTGGAGCGCCTGCGGACCCAGGGCGTGCGCGACGAAAAGGTGCTGGCGGCGATGATGCAGGTGCCGCGCCACCAGTTCGTGCAGGAGGGGCTGGCGTACAGCGCGTACGACGATACGGCCCTGCCGATCGGCTTTCAGCAGACGATTTCGCAGCCCTTCGTGGTCGCACGGATGATCGAGCTGCTGCGCGCGGGCCGTGAACTCGGGCGTACGCTGGAGGTCGGTGCCGGTTGCGGTTATCAGGCTGCCGTGCTGTCCTTCGTCGCCGCGGAGGTCTACGCGGTCGAGCGCATCCGCCCGCTGCTGGATCGCGCGCGCGAGAACCTGCGTACGCTGCGCCGTCCGAACGTGCGCTTGAAACATGCGGATGGTAACCTCGGGTTGCCCGAGGCGGCGCCGTTCGACACCATCATCGTCGCCGCGGCCGCGCCGTCCGTGCCCCAGGCGCTCAAGGAACAACTTGCGCCCGGCGGCCGTCTGATGATCCCGGTGGGAACAGGCGATCAACGTCTGGTGCTTGTCGAGCGCCAGGGTGGAACATTCAGGGAAAGCCGGCTCGAAGCAGTGCGCTTCGTGCCCTTGCTGACGGGTACGGAATGAGAAGGAAGACGATGTCGGGAGGTATTTCGCGCCTCGCCCTGGTGGCGATGGCTGCAATGTTGCTGGGTGGTTGTGCGTCCAAGACTGCGGCGCCGGTGCGCGACGCGACCGTGCCGCCTCCGGTCGCCGAAACGGCGGCCACCCCGTCCCAGGATAGGATGTTCCATGTGGTGCAGCCGGGCGACACCCTGATGGGCATCTCGCGCCAGTATGGGCAGAGCGTCGCCGACCTGGTTTCCTGGAACGGCCTGAGCAACCCGAACCAGATCTCGGTCGGTCAGCAGTTGCGCGTTGCGCCGCCGGAGGGAGCGGTGGCGCAGACGATGGCGATACCGGATACCACCGAGCTGCGTCCGCTCACCGCTTCGCCGGCAACGGAAGGGCCCGTCTTGATCGAGGAGCCCAAGGGTGGGCGGCAGCCCTACAGCGATCAGGCGTGGGCAGCACTGCAGGGGCGTCCGGCGGTGCCCGCGGAGGTTGCAGCACCGGCCCAGACCGGCGAGCAGGGCGCATCCCCGGCCGCGGCCAGCGCCTGGGTGTGGCCGATTGGCGGTGGGGAGATCCTGCTGGGCTTCGAGCAGCCCAAGGGCGAGAACGGCAAATTGCTCAACAAGGGCATAGACATCGGCAGCGCACCCGGCACGCCGGTACTGGCTTCCGCGCCCGGAACGGTCATGTATGCCGGCAGCGGCTTGCGCGGTTTCGGAAAACTGGTCATCATCAGGCACGAGTCGGACTACCAGACCGTATATGCCCACAATCAGGCCTTACTGGTGAAGGAGGGCGAGACGGTGACTCAAGGTCAGAAGATTGCCGAGCTGGGGAGTACCGATGCGGATCGCCCCATGCTGCATTTCGAGATCCGTAGACAGGGCAGGCCACTGGACCCATTGAAGTACCTGCCCCCGCGCTGACGAGGAGGCCATGCACGATCCGGCAACGCCTGAAGACGTTGACTGCCAGGAACCGGATCTGCCGCTCGAGGTGGAGGTTTTTGCCGAACCTCCTCCTCCGGCACCGGAGAGCGAGTTTCTCAGCGATGTCACGCAGATCTACCTGAACGAGATCGGCGCCAATCCGCTGCTCACGGCACAGGAAGAGGTCGCACTGGCGCGGCGGGTGCGTGCGGGCGACTTCGATGCCCGCCAGGTGATGATCGAGCGCAACCTGCGCCTGGTCGTCAATATCGCCAAGCACTACCTGAACCGGGGAATTCCGCTGCTCGACCTGGTCGAGGAAGGCAACCTCGGGTTGATGCACGCGCTGGAGAAGTTCGATCCCGAGCGCGGCTTCCGCTTCTCCACGTACGCGACCTGGTGGATCCGGCAGAACATCGAGCGCGCGATCATGAACCAGTCGCGCACCATCCGGCTGCCGGTTCATGTGGTCAAGGAGCTCAACCAGGTGTTGCGCGCCCAGCGCCATCTGGAGGCCTCGGGCAACGGCGAGTACAGCCTGGAGGAGATCGCCCAGCGCCTGGGCCGCCCGGTGGAGGATGTCCGGGCCATCCTGGCGGTGTCGGAGCACACCGCATCGCTTGACGCACCGCTGGACATCGATCCTTCTCTGTCCATCGGCGAGTCACTGGCCGACGAGCACGCCGAAACCCCCGAAACGCAGATCCATACCGGCGAGATCGAAACCCTGATCCGCGAGTGGATCGCCATGCTCAACGACAAGCAGCGGCTGGTGATCCGGCACCGTTACGGGCTGGACGAGTGCGAACTGATGACGCTCGAAGAGCTTGCCGCGCAGCTCGGCCTGACCCGCGAGCGGGTGCGGCAGATCCAGCTCGAGGCGCTGGGTCAGCTGCGTCGCATCCTCAAGCGGCGCGGTATCTCCAAGGACGTCCTGCTCTGAGCGCTGAAGGCGGCGCCTACCTGCCGTTTGCCTGGCGCAGGGCTTCGGCCAGCTGGAACACCGCCATCGCATAGAAGCTGCTGCGGTTGTAGCGGGTGATCACATAGAAATTGCGATAGCCCAGCCAGTATTCGGTTTCCGCGCCGGGGCTGGCCAGATCGACCAGGGTGGCGGTCTCCGCGGGGGCGCCGCCCTCGCTGCGGGCGATGCCGGCGGCGGTCAGCGTTTCCGGCGACAGGATGGGGTCGATGCCGGCATCGACCAGGGGCTGGACCGCGGCGGTCGGGGCGATCCGCGCGCGCTCGGCCACCGGGCGACCCGCCTGCCAGCCGTGCGCGTGCAGATAGTTGGCAACGCTGCCGATGGCATCGACCGGATCGGCGTCGAAGTCGATCCGTCCGTCGCCATCGAAATCCACTGCATAGTTGCGCACGCTGCTCGGCAGGAACTGCGGGTAGCCGACCGCGCCGGCATAGGAGCCGAAGTAGCTCATGGGGTCGCGGCGCTGTTCGCGCGCGAGCAGCAGCAGTTGTTCGAGCTCGCGGCGAAAGAGGGGCGCGCGCGGCGGGTAGTCGAAGGCCAGGGTGGCGAGTGCGGAGAGCGTCTCGAAGTTGCCGGTGTGGCGGCCGTAGAGCGTCTCAACGCCGATGATGGCGACGATCACCTCCTCCGGCACACCGTACTGCTCGCTGGCGCGACGGATTGTCCCGGCGTGCTCCTGCCAGAAGGCGACGCCGCCGTCGATGCGTGTGCGGTCCAGGAAACGGGCACGGTAGCGCTGCCAGGAGCGCACGCCCGGGGTCGCCGGCGGGCGGATCAGTTCGATCACCCGCGGATGATGCTCGGCACGGTCGAGCAGGGCGTAGAGCTGGGCGTCGTCGAAGCCGTGGGCGCTGCTCATCTCGCGGATGAACTCGCGCACCTCCTCGCGATGCACGTAGGAGGCGCTGGCGGTGATCGGCAGGGTGGCGGCCGCCAGGGCGATCAACAGTCGGCGGGTGCTTGCGGTCATGACAGTTGCAGTCTCCGGATACGTTGCTTCAGGGCGCGGATGTCCGCCGCCGCGCCCGGCGCACGATAGCGCAGGCGGGCATAGTCGGTGGCGATCCTCTCGATGTCGGCTGCGCGGGCGGGAAACGCCTCGCGGAGCCGGGCGGCGAAAGCGAGCGGGCCTTCCCACGGGGCGCGGGCCAGCCCGTGGCGTGCTGCCTTGCGGCAGAACGCGAGCCAGGCGCGATCGAGCGGATCGACGCGGCGGCGCTGCAGGACCGCCCAGCCGAGCAAAGCGGTCATCAGCAGGCCGGCGGCGGCGCTCATCATCACGGTCAGCGTCCGCCAGTCGGTCCGTGCAAGGCCCAGGCGTTCCAGCAGGTCGCGCTGCCTGTCGGGATTGTAGCCAAGAACCCACTGGTTCCAGTGGTTGGACAGCGCTTCCCACTGGTTGCGGAGGCCGCGCAACCACGAGAACTCGGCGCGCATCAGCAGCGGACGCGGATCGCCGAGGCGGAGCGACTCGCCCAGGCCGGCCTCGATGCGGCGCGGTGCCGCCAGGGCGGTCGGGTCGACACGCCGCCAGCCTTCGCCTGCCAGCCACACTTCGGCCCAGGCGTGGGCGTCGGACTGGCGCACCACCATCACGTTATCGACCGGATTGATCGCGCCGCCCTGGTAGCCGGTGACTACCCGCGCAGGGACGCCCGCGGCGCGCATGAGGAAGACGAAGGCGGAGGCAAAGTGTTCGCAGAAACCCTCGCGAGTGTCGAACAGGAAGCCGTCTACCGTGTCTTCGCCGAGTAGCGCCGGATTCAGGGTGTAGACGTAGTCGCCCGCCCGCAGGTGCGCGACCGCCCGCTGCAGGACGTCGCGCGCGCCGCCGCCAGCGCCGGCGAAACCTTCGGCCAGCTCGCGTGCGCGCGGGTTGCCCTGCGGCGGCAGGCGCAGCGCGGCGGCCAGCACGGCTTCGCTCTCGCCGAGGCCGACCACGGTGTCGGGCCGGGCGCGGAGCGCGAAACGGGCGCGGCTGCGCACCGGGCGTGGGGCAAGAAGCTGGAAGTCGCCGGTGTAGGCGAAGCCGGCGAGTCCCGCATCGGGATAGTCGAGCGCCAGCACCCAGCGCTGGTTGTGCGGCTCCAGCGTGAGTTCGTAGGCGTAGTTCGGTCCGTCGGGCTGATACACCGGCTCGTTGCGTGGCGTGCTTCGACCCGCGCGCCATGTGCGGCCGTCGAACTCGGTCAGGACCGGGCCGCGCCAATAGCGCTGGGTGGGTGCGGGCGGCTCGCCGTCGAAGTCGGCGCGAAAGGCGATGGCATCCGACAGGCTGAGTTCGCTGATCGAGCCCGGCGCCATCGAATCGGACAGACCGCTGATGCCGCTGTGCGCGTCGGCGGGGAGTCCCCACAGCGGACCCTGTACGCGGGGGAACAGGATGAACAGCACCAACATGAAGGGTAGCGCCTGGGCGAACAGCAGTCCGCCCGCGCGCAGCTGAACGCCCGGAGCCGCCCGCGGCTGGTGCAGGGCGAGCAGGGTGACGGTGGCGAGCCAGGCGCCGGTGAGCGCGAGGGCTGCCACCGGCAGGGTCTGGTTGTAGAAGAACAGCCCCAGTTGCAGGAAGAAGCTCAGCAGCACGGCGACCCGCACGTCCCGCGTACTGTCGCCTTCCAGCAGCTTGAGGCAGAGCAGGGCCGCCAGCAGCGCGACGCCCGGGTCCTTGCCGAAGAAGTGCCCGAAATGAAAGCGGATGCCGGCGGCGACGCCCGCGGCAAGCACCAACAGGATCAGGCGCGGTGGGCCGGACTGGCGGATGCGCCACAGTTGCGCGCCACGCAAGATCAGCAGCGCGAAGCACAGCGCGGACAGCCAGACCGGAAGATGGGCGGCGTGGGGTGCCAGGGTGAGGAAGGCGGTGGCCAGCAGCCAGCGGTGTGCGGAAGCCTCAGCGTTCATCGTCCGGACTCCGGTGCAGGGCCAGCAGCATCAATCCTTCATGCAGATGCCGCGCCCCTGTGCCGCGCGGCAGTTGCGCATCGCCAAGACGCAGTGCAAACGGCTGTCCGCTGGCGTGCGCCGCGATCAGCCAGGCGCTGAGGCGTGCGAGCCGCGCTTCGTCGTCCATGCCTGCCGGCAGTTCGGCCCAGTCGAGCACGATGTCGCTGCCCGCGCTGCCGGCGAACTGCTTGGTGAGTAGGGGGCCGCCGCGTGCGAAAGCCTTCCACGCGACGTGGCGCGGCGAGTCGGCACGCTGGTGCTCGCGCAGGCCGGCGAAGTCCTCGTCGCCGTGCTGGTGCCGGCGCGTGCCCGGCCCGATGTTGCTGCCCGATGGCAGTGGTGGCGGGTCGGCTTCCGGTGCCGGGTACACCAGGCAGCGCAGGTCCGGCACCAGCACGCTCCAGGCGCGGATCAGGCCCAGCGGATAGCGGGTTTCCACGGTGATGCGGCCGGGACGCAACCAGCCGCGGCGGCTGGTGGGCAGTTCGAGTGCCGCCTCGGCGACCTCCCCCGCAGGCAGGTCGATTCGGGCCCGGCTCGTGCCTGCCGCAAGCTGGAGCGCAGGCCGTGGCGTGTCGCGGTCGTTGCCAAGCTGCAGGAGGAAACGTGCCGGTTCGCCGCAGAACACCGGTTCGCAGCGTCCGGCGTGAATCTGCAGGTTCAGCAGGTTGCGGAAGGCGTGCACGATGCTGGTGACCGCGATGCCGCCGAGCAGGAAGGTGAGCGCGAAGCCGAGGCTGAGCTCGTAGTTGATCGAGGCGATCAGCATCACCAGCAGGGTGGCCGCAAAAGCCAGCCCGGCCGGCGTGGGCAGCACGAAGATGCGGCGTTGCGGCAGGCGGATGGGCAGCGCCTCCGCCCGCCCGATGCGGAACAGCCAGCGCTCCAGGGCAGTGCGCAGCGGTCCGCCGGGGGATGCAAGCAGGCCGGGCATCAGATCAGCGGGACGGCCTCGATCATCGCCCGCAGCATCTCGGGCGGTGCCGGCCGGCCGTCGGCGGCCAGATGCAGGCGATGGCCGGCGACGTGGGGGAACATCGCCTGCACATCCTCGGGCAGGACATGGTCCCGGCCATCCACCAGTGCCCATCCGCGTGCGGCGGACAGCAGCGCGAGGCCCGCGCGCGGACTCAGGCCGGCGGCCAGTTCGGCGTTCTGGCGGGTCGCTGCGACCAGTGTGTGTAGATAGTCGATCAGGCGGTCGGCGACGATGAGTTCGCGCGCCGCCCGCTGCAGGTCGAGCAGGTCCTGCGGGCGGATCACCGCCTCGCGGCGTTCGAGCAGGCTGCGGCGGTCCTCGCCCATCAGCAGGGCGCGCTCGGCGGCGCGGTCGGGATAGCCCAGGCGGATGCGCATCAGGAAGCGGTCCAGCTGGCTCTCCGGCAGCGGGAAGGTGCCGATCTGGTCAACCGGGTTCTGCGTGGCGATGACGAAGAAGGGTGCCGGCAGCGCGAGTGTCTGGCCGTCGGCGGTGACCTGGTGCTCCTCCATGGCTTCGAGCAGCGCGCTCTGCGTCTTGGGGGTGGCGCGGTTGACCTCGTCGGCGAGGATCAGCTGGGAGAAGATCGGTCCGGGGTGAAAGCGGAAGGCGCTGGTGTCGCGGTCGAACACCGACACGCCGATGATGTCTGCCGGCAGCAGGTCGCTGGTGAACTGGATGCGCTGGAACTGCAGGCCGATCAGCCGCGCCATGACGTGGGCCAGCGTGGTCTTGCCCACGCCGGGTACGTCCTCGATCAGCAGGTGCCCGCGGGCAATCGCACAGGTCAGCGCGAGACGCAGCTCGTGCTCCTTGCCGAGGATGATCTGGCCGGCCGCTTCGAGCAGGCGGGTGATGTGGTGATGGGGCATCGCCGGGATACTGTGAAATCAATAAGGAAGCGGTGATAATAGACGACAAACATCATGAGGCTGGGCCGCCCGCTGAATCCGCAAGGTATGAGGCCGGCAGGCGCGGCAAAGTTCGGCGCTGAGGAGAGAGGGGGTATGACGACAACCGCGTTCATCACGCATCGCGAATGCTGGCTCCATGACATGGGGACCTTTCACCCGGAGTGTCCCGACCGTCTGTCGGCGATCAACGACCGCCTGATCGCCGCGGGGCTGGACCTCTATCTGTCGTTCTACGACGCGCCTTACGCCGAACCCGAACAGATCACCCGCGCCCATCCGGCGAGCTACTTCGAGGAGCTCTCGGCCAATGTGCCCGAGCACGGCATCCGCCACCTCGACCCGGACACGGCGATGAGCCCCAACACGCTGAAGGCGGCGCTGCGCTCGGCCGGTGCCGGCGTGCTGGCCACCGACCTGGTGATGAAGGGCGAGGTCGAGAACGCCTTCTGCGCCATCCGCCCGCCCGGCCACCATGCCGAGCGCGCCAAGGCGATGGGGTTCTGCTTCCTCAACAACGTGGCGATCGCGGCCTTGCACGCGCTCGAGGCGCATGGACTGGAGCGGGTGGCGATCATCGACTTCGACGTGCACCACGGCAACGGCACCGAGGACATCTTCCGCGAGGACCCGCGGGTGATGATGGCCAGCATCTTCCAGCACCCGTTCTATCCCTACAGCGGCGCGGACAACCCGCCTGCCCACATGTGCAACGTGCCGGTGCCCGCAGGCACCCGGGGCGACGCCTTCCGGCAGATCGTCAGCGACATGTGGCTGCCGGCGCTGCGCAAGCACAACCCGCAGGCGATCTTCATCTCCGCAGGTTTCGACGCGCACTACGAGGACGACATGGGCTCGCTCGGCCTGGTCGAGGCCGACTACATCTGGGTGACCGAGCAGATCAAGGGGCTTGCAACCGAGTGCGGCCACAAGCGCATCGTCTCCCTGCTGGAAGGCGGCTATTCGCTTTCCTCGCTCGCCCGCTCCGTCGTGTCGCACATCAAGGCCCTGGCCGATCTCTGAGCTGCAACAAGTGGAACCGCCCCGCCGGACCTGCTCCTTGCGAGGGCGTTGGCCGCCGGGCTTGCAGCGATGCACGCGGTTCCCCTCAAGCCGGGCTGGTCGCGCGAACGCGATCGGTTAGAATGGGTTTTTTAACTGTTTCGGCCACGTCATGATTACCGGATCCTTAGTCGCCATCGTCACCCCGATGCATGAAGATGGCAGCCTGGATATCGCCCGCCTGCGCAGCCTGATCGACTTTCACGTCGCGGAAGGTACGGACGGTATCGTCATTGTCGGCACCACCGGCGAGTCGCCCACGGTCAACTTCGAAGAGCACTGCGAGCTGATCAAGATCGCCGTCGAGCACGCCGCCGGCCGCATCCCGGTGATCGCCGGCACCGGCGCCAACGCCACCGACGAGGCTGTCGAGCTGGCGCGTTTTGCGGCCGACGCAGGTGCTGCGGCACACCTGTCTGTGGTGCCCTACTACAACAAGCCCTCCCAGGAAGGCCTGTATCGCCACTTCCGCACCATCGCGGAGGCGGTCGAGCTGCCGCTGATCCTCTACAACGTGCCCGGCCGCACGGTCGCCGATCTGGCCAACGACACCACCTTGCGCCTGGCCGAGATCCCCAACATCGTCGGCATCAAGGACGCCACCGGCAGCATCGACCGCGCCTGTGACCTGATCGCCCGCGCGCCGAAGGGCTTCGCGCTCTACAGCGGTGACGACATGACCGCAGCCTGCTTCATCATGCTGGGCGGCCACGGCACCATCTCGGTTACCGCCAACGTGGCGCCGCGTGCCATGCACGAGATGTGCGCCGCGGCACTGGAAGGCGACGCCCGCCGGGTGCGCGAGATCAATGCCCGCCTGGTGGGGCTGCACCGCGACCTGTTCTGTGAAGCCAACCCGATTCCGGTCAAGTGGGCGGTGGAACAGATGGGGCTGATCGGTCCGGGCATTCGCCTGCCGCTTACGCCGCTGTCTGCGGCACTGCACGAACGCGTGCGCCAGGCCATGCGCCAGGCCGGCATCAACGTCTGACACATTCCTATAGACTGCAGGAACCCAATGAACCGTTCATCGCGTACTGCCGTATCCCTCCTTGCGCTGTCGCTGGTATTGACTGGCTGCGGCAGCCTGGAATCCAAGAAGATCGACTACAAGAGTGCGCAGACCGTACGCCCACTCGAGATCCCGCCCGACCTGACCGCCCCGGCGCGCGATGACCGCTATGCGGTGCCGGATGTCTCACCGCGCGGCGTGGCGACCTACTCGGCCTATAGCGCCGACCGTGCGACGCAGCCGCGATCGGGCATCGAGGTTCTTCCCGTCGTCGAGCAGATGCGCATCGAAAGGGCCGGCACGCAGCGTTGGCTGGTGGTGCCGGGCGACGTCGACAAGCTGTGGCCGCAGCTCAAGGACTTCTGGCTGGAGCTCGGCTTCATCCTCAACATCGACCGCCCCGAGATCGGCGTGATGGAAACCGACTGGGCGGAAGATCGCGCGAAAATTCCGCAGGATTTCATCCGTTCGACGATTGGCAAAGTGCTGGATGGCCTGTATTCCACGCCCGAGCGCGACAAATTCCGTACCCGCCTTGAGACGGGCAAGGACGGGCAGTCGGTGGAGATCTACATCAGCCACCGCGGCATGATCGAGATCTACCCGACCGAGGCCAAGGATCACACCATCTGGCAGCCGCGTCCCGCTGACCCAGAACTGGAAGCGGAGATGCTGCGCCGCCTGATGGTGCGCCTGGGGGCTGACGAAGCCCGTGCCGCAGCCCAACTGGCTACTGCTGCCGAGCCCGAGCGGGCGCAGATCCAGACTACCGCTGATGGACGCGTTGCGCTGGCGATGGAGGAGTCCTTCGACCGTGCCTGGCGCCGGGTCGGTCTGGCGCTCGACCGTATCGGCTTCACGGTTGAAGACCGCGACCGCTCCCAGGGGCTGTACTACGTGCGCTACGTCGATCCGGAAGCGGACAACGAGTCGAAGAGCGAGAAGGGCTTCTTCTCGAGCCTGGCCTTCTGGCGCAGTGACGAGAAGGTGGCCGAGGGGGGCAGCGAGTACCGCCTGCGGCTGCGCGGCGAAGGCGAGCAGACGGTAGTGTCGGTACTCAGCCGCGAGGGGGGCGAGGATGGCTCCGCGACCGCACGCCGCATGTTGAGCCTGCTGCAGGAGCAGCTGCGCTGATTGGCTGAGGGGGCGCCGGCCGCAGGTTGCCGGCCCCGCCCCGTGCTGCGGCGTTCTTCTGCAGGTCTTGCGCAAGAAGGATGCCGCCAGAACGACAAAGCCGGCTCACGGGCCGGCTTTGTCGTTGATGCAGTATTGCGATTACTGCTTGGGCATTGCTTCCTTGGCTGCTTCGCCAGCTTCCTTGGCGGCTTCGGTGGTTGCCTCGACGGCCTCCTTGGCGGCCTCGGTGGTCGCCTCGACGGCGTCCTTGGCAGCTTCCTTGGCGCCTTCGACCATCTCGCCGGCCTTTTCCTGGACGGCTTCGGCGCCTTCCTTCACGGCTTCGGTGGCGCTGCCGGCGGCGGCCTCGCCTTCCTTGGCGGGCTCGGCGGCGGGTTCGGCCGGTGCAGCGGGGGCGGCGGCCGGAGCAGCCTGCTCGACCGGAGCCGGAGCCGGAGCGGGTTCTTCCTTCTTGCCGCAGGCGGAAACGGCGAGTGCGAGCAGGGCGGCGAGCAGCAGAGAGGTTTGCTTCATTGTTATGGTTCCTTGTCGATGGGTGTACACACAGCTTGCATCGTTTGCTGGACGGCGTCAGAGACGCTCATTCGCGGCCAAGCGATGCAAAAAATGCTAACACGCCCTTCCCGTCGGAATCCATTGCGAAACCCTTCAATTGTTGCGCCGCAGGAGCGCTATCAATCTGATCAAAGCCCAATAACCGCGCCACTTTGCGCCGGCTGGGCGTTTATCCATATTGTTTCAAATTGTGCAAAATACGGCGCACAGGCGGCGGGATCGTCGAGGCAGGCCTTTCCGCGCGGGCGATCTTCGTGAAACCGGGTGACCAGATGGCGGCGGTCGATGACTGCGAAGGGCTGATGCAGGGCCTGCAGCGGATCGTCGCCGGGGGCGGTGCGTACGGCGAACTTGTGTCCGTAGGTGCCCAGCAGATGCAGCAGGCGGGGGCTGGCCCGATCGAGCCGTCCGGTATCGACAAGCAAGGCACGCAGGCATTCGCGCCCGCTCGCGCGCACCAGGAAGTGTTTGAGTACCTCGGCTCCGTCCAGGGATTCGAGCCCGGTTTCGCCCAGGTCCGGATCGAACAGCACGATCTCGCGCTCGGCACGTCGGATCGCTTCGAGCAGCGCAGCCCGGTAGGCCGCATAGGTGTCGAATTCCTGCACGGTCGGGCTGTTCATCGGGTCAATCCTCCCGGGGGTGGCCGAAGCCGGCGAGATACCAGTCGTACAGCACTGCCAGCAGCGCCGGGCTGCAGTCGTGTCCGGCGTCGATCCGGCGGCGGTGCGCGAGGCCGGCCAGGGCCTCGTGTTCCGCAGCCGGCGTGTCTACCGCTTCGCCGTTGAGGAAGAAGCGCCCGTCGCGGAACAGCAGGATGGAGCGGGCGTCCAGCGCGAAGCCGCCACGCTCGACCTCGCGGCCGAAGCGGGCCTGCGACAGCGGCTCGTCGGGTGGGTCAAAGAACACGTGCGGTTTCGGCTCGGTGAGATACTCGCCGAGGAAATCGGCCACCATGTCGCGGTTCCAGCGTATGGCCTGCAACATGCTGGCGACCTGGTCGACCATGGCCTCGGAGATGAGCGCGGAGTTGTCCTGCAGCGCCAGGCCGGGGTCGGCGTATACCGCATCCAGGCAGACGCGCTCCTGCAGCCAGCCGAGGAACTCGACCCCGAGTTCCTGAGCGGTCGGTGTGCGGAAACCGATGGAGTAGGTCATGCACTCGCCCACCGCGATGCCGTTGTGCGCCCAGTGCGGCGGCAGGTAGAGCAGGTCGCCCGGTTCCAGCACCCAGTCGTGGATGGGGCGGAAGTCGCGCAGGATGCGCAGCGGCGCGCCCTCGACCAGGCTGTGGTCCTTCTGGTCGCCAATCTGCCAGCGCCGCTTGCCCATGCCCTGCAGCAGGAAGACGTCGTAGTTGTCGAAGTGCGGGCCGACGCCGCCGCCATCGACCGCGTAGCTCACCATCAGGTCGTCCAGGCGGGCCTGCGGAATGAAGTCGAAGCTGTGCAGCAGGCGGTCGCCTTCCGGCACCCACAGGTTCAGGCCCTGCACCAGCACGGTCCACGGCGTGCGCTTGCCGCGCAGCCTGCTGCGGCGTTGCGGGCCGTGCTCCACCTCCCAGGTATCGCCGTCGTGGCGCACCCAGCGCGACTCGACGTCCGGGTCGCAGGCGAGGTCGAACAGTTCGTCGCGTTCCAGGACGCCCGTGAATCCGGCCACCGCCTGGCGGACGAGGAGAGGTTTTTTCTGCCAGTATTCCTCGAGAAACTGGCGGGGCGAGAGGCCCCCGAGCAAGGTCGTGATCATGCGGCGGATTATAGTCGGGCATGCGGGAAAAGCCCCACGCTTGCCTCCGCGTGGCGGCGCTGCTCCCGAGGGGTCGCTTTCCGCCTTGGGGCGGCCCGGCCACAAAAAAACGCCCCGCTACCGGTAAAATCGCGCTCTTTTCCTACCGGAACGATCATGCCCGTCACCGTCATCGAATCGCTCGACCACGAAGGCCGCGGTGTCGCGCGCGTCGGTGGCAAGGCGGTGTTCATCGAGGGGGCGCTGCCCGGGGAAACGGTGGAGTACGAAGTCCATCGCAGCCGGCCGAATTACGAGCAGGCCCACACCCTGCGGGTCGTCAGGGCCAGCGCCCTGCGTGTGGCGCCACGCTGTCCGCATTACGGCGTTTGCGGCGGCTGTTCGATGCAGCATCTCGATTCCAGCGCGCAGGCCGCGATCAAGCAGCGCGTGCTGGAGGACGCCCTGTGGCACGTCGGGCGGGTGCGGGCCGGGATCGTGCACACGGCCATCCACGGCCCGGCCTGGGGTTACCGCGACCGGGCACGGCTGACCGTACGCCTTGTGCCGAGCAAAGGCGGCGTGCTGGTCGGCTTCCACCAGCGCCGCTCCAGCTACGTGGCCGACATGCACACCTGTCCGGTGCTGCCGGCACATGTCTCGGCGATGCTCCCGGCCCTGCACGAACTGATCGCCGGGCTTTCCATCCCCGACCGCCTGCCGCAGATCGAGATCGCCCGCGGCGATGCCGCCACCGTGCTGGTGTTCCGCAACCTGCTGCCGCTCAACGCCGCCGACGAAGCGCGTCTGGCGGCATTCGCGGATACACATGGCGTACAGGTCTGGCTGCAGCCGGGCGGTCCGGACACCGCGCATCCGCTGTACCCGCGCGATGTCCCCAGCCTGTGCTACACCCTGCCGGAATTCGACCTGCGCATGGATTTCCGCCCGACCGATTTCACCCAGGTCAACGTGCACATCAACCGCTTGCTGATCCGCCGCGCGCTGCAGTTGCTCGAGCCGCGCGCGGGCGAGCGCATTGCCGATCTGTTTTGCGGTCTGGGCAATTTCAGCCTGCCGATCGCACGCAGTGGCGCCGAGGTGGTGGGCGTGGAGGGCAGCGAGGCGCTGGTGCAGCGCGCTGGCGAAAACGCACGGCGCAACGGTCTCGCCGGCAACACCCGCTTTTACGCCGCCAACCTGTTCGAGGCCACCGAGGACAGCCTTGCGGCCCTGGGGCCGCTCGACAAGCTGCTGATCGATCCGCCGCGCGAAGGCGCGATTGCCGTGGTCAAGGCGCTCGGGCCGCAGCAGCGTCCAAAGCGCATCGTCTATGTGTCGTGCAACCCGGCCACTCTGGCCCGCGATGCCGCGGTGCTGGTGCACGAGAAAGGCTACGTACTGAGCGGCGCGGGCATCGCCAACATGTTCCCGCAGACCTCGCATGTGGAATCGGTGGCGGTATTCGACTACTCGGGCAGCTAGATCGGACGCGTGTCAGGGGTATAATCGCGCGCTTCCGGTGCAAGGCCGGAAGGTAGGGAAGCTTGGCGCTAGCGAATCGCCGCCTTGCGGGGTGCAGCTGAAACCGGCGGGGCCGTCGGGCCGCTTGCAGCCGTCGAGCATCGTGAAGGCAAGGAAGCGTGGCAGAGTGGTTGAATGCACCGGTCTTGAAAACCGGCAGGGGTTTGCGCCCCTCGTGAGTTCGAATCTCACCGCTTCCGCCAGCTGGCCTGAAGGGGCGATTCAATCGCGCTCGTAGCCGAGCACATCGCCCTGCCAAGCCAGACGTAACCAAGGCAACAAACCCCGATGCGAGCATCGGGGTTGAGTTAAACGCTAGCGCTGGTCTGCGGTCTTATAGACCGCATGACGTTCGCGCTTGCCTACCGCTACTACCACGACAAGCAACTGCTGGTCTCGAACCTCATAGACCAGCCGATACCCGACACTGCGAAGCTTTATCTTGTACCGGTCCGGATGCCCGCTCAGCTTGGCGGAGGGGACACGAGGATTCGACAGTCGCTCCTCCAGCTTCTTCTTGAAGTGTTCTCTGATGCTCCCGTCGAGTTTCCGCCATTCGGCCAAGGCTTCATCTAGAAACCCTAGCTCAAAGCTCATCCAGCGTGACCTTCGTGACAGGTTGACCAGCTCGTGCGTCAGCAATCGCGTTCAACTCCAGGTCTTCAATGCGGTCCAGCAACGCCTCATAGGCTTTTGCCGGAATGCAGTAAAAGGCCGGCTCATTGCGATTCAAAATTGCCACAGGAAAGCCTTCTCCTGCTGCAACCGTAGCCATTGGGTTCCGCTTCAGCTCAGACACGCTGGCTGCCGTACCTGCCAAGATCTGATGTGTCATGTTTGACTCCAAGATCTGTTTATGGGTTTCAGAATAGCACTTGGAAACGTGCCATTCAAGGTGCTGAAACTCTGCTCCTTTCGTTGTTATGGCCCTGTTTCGTGTACGGCAGCTCACGAAAGGCTGTATTGACCCAGTGGAAGGCGAGATGGCACTGATATGTTCGATGGCGCACAAGTGGCCTCTCACTGCTTGCGCTCGGGTAATGCGAAAGCCACCGGGCAGTCCGGAAAGCTCGCCTCGAAGTTGCGCACCGTACCTTTGATGTCGATGCGTACCAAGCGGGCGACGAAACAGTGCTCGGCGGCGGGTTTGCTTAGCTCGAAGACTTCGGGCTCGATGGTGAGATGAGGATTGCCCCAAGTCTGCCCACCGTCGCGCGATTCGATGCGGTAGGCGCCGACGACAGGAGCGGGGTCAGGGGCATCCTTGGCGACCAGGGCGTTTTCCATGACGAGAAGGCCGGGTCGCCAGACGATCGCATAGCGGTCAAAACGCCAGCTGCGCGCCTCAACGTCGGCAAACCGCGTTTCCCCTATCCTGCTGTCGTAGATTACGGCACGATACGACTCGTCATTCACGTTGATGGTTTGGAACTCGTCCGCGCCAGAAGGCATAAAGCGATCGCTCAACGAATACGGCACCCCATTGATCAAGCCGTTCGAGGCACATTGCCACGCCATGAAATCGGGATTGTTTCGTTCCCGAACGAACAGCCCCCAGTCCTTTCCTCCGGCCGCGTGAAACTCTTGGTCACCGTTGGGGGGGCGGTAGTAGGTTTCGAAGAGAGAGCGATTGACCTCGCGGCTTCCGCCGATCCAGATATTGGTCGGATGCCTGTGGACTGGCTTGAGTCCGAGGTAGGTCGAGCGCAGGATGAAGCTGCTGCCATCGGGCAGGGCGCACTCGATCTCGTCCTTGCGCGGTTCGTAGGCCGAGCCGCAGGCCGCGGTGAGCAGCGCCAGTAGGTACGGCGCCAGGGTTCGCGGCACCCAGTTCTTCACGGTGCAGGTGTAGTACGTCTTCATTGGCCGGATCGTCATTGCTTCGAATCCATCCCCAGGTAGCCGATTCGTGCATTGCTCAACGCGCTGGCATCCATCTTGTAAACCTCGCGCAAGGGCTTGACGCCGACCATGACCCCTTTGGCCGCATCATAGAGCCGCGTTATCTCGAGCTTCGTATGCTCGACGGCCAAGTGAAAGGCGAGGTAGTACGGACATGTTCGATGGCGCACAAGTGGGCACTCACTGCTTGCGCTCGGGTAATGCGAAAGCCACCGGGCAGTCTGGGAAATCGGGCTTGAACCGGCGGTCATCTATGCGTATCAAGCGGGCGATGAAGCATTGTTCGTCGAACGTTCTACCCAACTCGAAGGCTTCGGTTTCGGTGGTAACGTGGGGGTTGGTCCAAGTTTGGCCGCCATCCAGAGACTCAATGCGATAAACCGCAACGGTGAGAGGAGGTGAAGAATCTTCTGTCTCCAAAGCAATTTCTATGATCACTTTCTCAGGCCGCCATATGATGGCTGATCCTCCATAGCTGGCTTTAAGACGCTTGAGCGCGTCGCGTATATGATTTGGAGGATTTCCTCCTAAAGATGCGGAAAAGAAGAGGTCGCGATCCTGATTCAGTCGTGTGAATGTACTGCTTCCGGGGGCTTTGTAGCTGGTTAGTGCCTTGTAGGGTGCCTTGTTGATTAGCCCGTACATGGCGCATCGTTGTCTCGCAAGTTGAGGGTTGTCATAGTCTCGAATGCCATAGACGGCACTGGTTGGGCCGATCTCAATTCGACTGCTCTTTACTTTGTAATAGCTCAGAATACCGCTCTCATTGAGTCGTTCCGCCGTATGCGGAACGAATCTCGCCAGCGGGTACCAGTCGTAACTGCTGCGCAGAATGAAGCTGCTGCCTTCGGGCAGGCCGCATTCGATCTCATCATGTGTGCGGATGGAGCAGGAGGATAAGGTTGCGCTGAGCAGGACCGCGGCCATGAGTGGGGCGAGAGGACGAATCAAGAGACTCCTTAGCGTGTCGCTTGACACGCGTCGTATTGGGTTGGTGCGGTCGAAGGCTAGGTTGACGGAGAGTGTTTTTACGGCGCACAAGTGGGCTCTTACTGCCTGCGTTCGGGCAACGCAAAGGCCACCGGGCAGTCGGGGAAGTCGGGCTTGAATCTGCGCCCGTCGATGCGTATCAAGCGGGCGACGAAGCACTGCTCGGCGGCGGGTTTGCCCAATTTATAGACTTCGGGTTTCAAGGTGAGATGAGGGTTCTTCCAGCTCTGTCCGCCGTCGCGCGATTCGATGCGGTAGGCGCCGACGACAGGGGCGGGGTCAGGGGCGTTCTTGGCGACCAGAGGTGTTTCTATAGCGAGTAAATCGGGCCGCCAGATAATGGTATCCACCGCCCAGGAAACGGTGTTTCTGTCGAAACGCAACTCTAAGTCCTTGATATCCTCGAACTGTGGTTGATCTACTTCGCGCCCGAAGATCACTGCGCGAAACAGTTCGTCCCGTGCGTTTAGCTTTCTGGCCCCATCCGCTCCAGGGGGGATGTAGCGGTTTGCGAGCACATAAGGCACCCCGTTGATCATGCCGTGCAGGGCGCAAAGCCGCGCTATGTAGTCGAGATCGTTGTATTTCGGCAATATCAAGCTAGCGGAATGGGCTCCAGCTGCATGAATCTCTCGGCCGCTGTTTCTTGGACGGTAATAGGTCGAGAAGCCGGTGCTGTTGAGTCGCTCTGAAGCATGCGGAACGAATTTCGCCAGCGGATACCAATCGTAACTGTTCCGCAATATGAAGCTGCTGCCGTCCGGCAGGCCGCATTCGATTTCATCATGCGTGCGGATGGAGCAGGCGGATAAGGTGGCGCTGAGCAGAAGCGCGACCGTGAGTGGGGCGAGAAGACGACTCAAGAGGCTCCTTAGCGTTTCAAATTGCGCGCGTCGTCTTGGGTTGGTGCGGTCGACGGCTAGGTTGACGGCGAGTTACTGCGTTTGATGGCGCACAGGATTGGGCTCACTGCCTGCGCTCGGGCAACGCAAAGGCCACCGGGCAGTCCGGAAAGCTCGCCTCGAAGTTGCGCACCGTACCTTCGATGTCGATGCGCACCAGGCGGGCGACGAAGCACTGCTCGGCGGCGGGTTTGCCCAGTTCGAAGACTTCGGGCTCGAAGGTGAGGTGGGGGTTGCCCCAGGTCTGGCCGCCGTCGTGCGATTCGATGCGGTAGGCGCCGACAATAGGGGCGGGATCGGGCGCGGTCTTGGCGACCAAAGGTGTTTCTGCAGCGAGTAGATCGGGCCGCCAGATAATGGTATCGATCGACCAGGGAATGGTCTTCCGGTCAAAGCGCAAACCCGAGTCCTCAATATTCTTGAACTGAGATTGATCTACCGCTTGGCCGAGGATTACTGCGCGAAACAGTTCGTCCTGCAGATTGATGTCTTGGAATGTGTCCGCTGTACGGGGCATGTATCGGTAGGCAAGCTTATACGGTACGCCGTTTACCATCCCGTGCAGGGCGCAAAGCCGACTTATGTAGTCAAGGTCGTTCTGCTTACTTAGAATCAAACCCCATGAATGCCCACCCGCAGCCGGCAGCTCATTGCCCCCCTTCACAGGTTGGTAATAGGTCGCGAATCCGGAGCGGCTGACGCTTCTTGCTCCACCGATCCAGATATTGGTCGGATGCCTGTGGACCGGTTTTAGCCCGAGATAGGTCGAGCGCAGGATGAAGCTGCTGCCATCGGGCAGGGCGCACTCGATCTCGTCCTTGCGCGGTTCGTAGGCCGAGCCACAGGCCGCGGTGAGCAGTGCCAGCAGGCACGGAGTTACGGCCCGTCGCGCTCTGGCCGGGTTAAAGTACGTTTCCATCTGCCGGGTCGTCATTGCTTCGAGTCCATCCCCGGGTAGCCGATGCGTGCGTTGCGCAACTCGTTGGCATCCATCTTGTAGACCTCGTGCAAGGACACGACGCCGACCATGACCCCTTCGACCGCATCGTAGAGCCGCGTGATTTCGAGCTTCGTATGCTCGACGACCAAGTGAAAGGCGAGGTAGTACGGACATGTTCGATGGCGCACAAGTGGGCTCTCACTGCTTGCGCTCGGGTAATGCGAAAGCCACCGGGCAGTCCGGAAAACTCGCCTCGAAGTTGCGCACGGTACCTTTGATGTCGATGCGCACCAGGCGGGCAACAAAGCACTGCTCGGCGGCGGGCTTGCCCAGTTCGAAGACTTCGGGCTCGAAGGTGAGGTGGGGGTTGCCCCAGGTCTGGCCGCCGTCGTGCGATTCGATGCGGTAGGCGCCGACGACCGGAGCGGGGTCGGGCGCGGTCTTGGCGACCAACGGTGTTTCTGCAGCGAGTAGATCAGGCCGCCAGATAATGGTATCGACCGACCAGGAAGCGCCCTTTCGGTCAAAGCGCAACCCGGAGTCCTCAATGTCTTTGAACAGCGATTGATCTACTTCGTGGGCGAAGTTCAATGCGCGAAACAAATTGTGCTGCGAGTTGATTCTCTCGAACCGATCCGCCTCAGGGGGCATGTAGCGGTTTGCGAGCACATACGGCACCCCGTTGATCATGCCGTGCAGGGCGCAAAGTCTTGTCATGTAATTGAGATCGTTGTACTTCGATAAAATCAAACCCCATGAATGACCGCCGGCTGCATGAAGATCACGACCGTCCTTCGCCGGGCGGTAATAGGTTTCGAAGCCCGAGCGGTTGACGCTTCTTGCACCGCCGACCCAGATATTGGTCGGATGCCTGTGGACCGGTTTGAGCCCGAGATAGGTCGAGCGCAGGATGAAGCTGCTGCCGTCGGGCAGGGCGCACTCGATCTCGTCCTTGCGCGGCTCGTATGCTGAGCCGCAGGCGGCGGTGAGCAGCGCCAGCAGGTAGGGCGCCACGGTTCGTTGCATCCAGACCGGCGCGGTGCGGTATTTCGTTATTGGTCCGATCATCATTGTTTCGAGTCCATCCCCAAGTAGCCGATTCGTGCGTTGATCAATTCGCGGGCATCCATCTTGTAGACCTCGCGCAAGGGCATGCCGCCGACCATGACCCCTTCGGCCGCATCGTAGAGCCGGGCGATCTCCAGCTTGGTGTGCGCGACGGCCAGATGGAAGGCGAACTGGTACTTGTCGGTGATCTCGACCTGCACGTAGATGCGGTCGCCGATCTTCAAATCGGACTGGGTGACGCCGAGGTCGGCGTACCATTCGGTGCCGAACATCAGATCGTCATCGTTTTTCTTTGGTGGCTCACCCTGATACTCCTTCACCTCCCACCCGAACATCGGCGGCCCGTCATACGGTGCGCTGCCGCCCGGGCCCGCATCATCATCCTTGTGCCAGTAGCCATGGGTGGTGGGGTCGATGTGGCATTCGATGTCGCCGGGTTTGCCGTGCTGCATGAGGGGACAGCCGACCGGTTCGGCGGTGAGGTTGACCGTGCCGCTGAATAGGCCTTCGACGAGTGTCTCGTCCCACAGGGTGTGCTGGTTCAGCCCGGTCGGCACGTAGCCGACCTCAAAGACGTGGTAATTGTGGCTGAATGGGTCGGAAGGGTCTTCGAGTACGTAGAGGCGGTCTGGACGCACAGGAGGCGTGCCGAGGAAACCGATGGTGCCGAGGTCGTTGCACACCGCACCGCCGCGGCCGAAGCCGTCAACCCAGTTGGTGTGCGCGTAGAAATCCGCGATGGCATGGGTATTCTGGCCGAAGGACGACAGGATGGAGCGGATGTTGTACGTCGTCATGGCACTTGTTGCGCCGCCGACGGACGCGTAGTTGTCCCGCAGGCCGCTGATCTGTGCGAGTGCGGGGGCGATCCAGTCGGTGGTGCCGTAGTGCGGCATGAGCGTGTTGCAGTGCATGTCCTGGCACATCGGCCCGTTGTTGGGGTTATCCCAGTGGTTGTAGATGTTGCCCTGCCCGCCGCCCAGGTTGAACGGACTGCCCTGCGAGTCGGTGTGATAGTTGTTGCGGACGATCTGGTCGATGATGGTTGGTGAGAAGCGGTAGCCGTTGTCCATCTGGTACTGGGTGAAGGCGATCATCAGGATGTCGAGGTGTCCGCCCTGGTCGGTGAGCTTGAGCGGACGCGATTGCCGGGAAGTCCAGAAGAAATCCTCGTCGATCGGAAACAAGCCCAGTGGATCGACCGCGCCGAGGGGGGCGTTGCGCACGTAGGCGTAGCGGTTGTCCGAGTCGCTGAGCCCGAGCGGGTCCGGGGTGAGGTAGCGGCCCGAGCGCGGGTCGTAGTAGCGGTGGATGTTGTAGTGCAGCCCCGTCTCAGCGTCGTCGTACTGGCCGGCGAGGCGCAGCGGGTAGTGGAAGGCGGGCATATCGACCGCGGTCGCGGCCAGGGGCTCGCCGAAGGGGCCGAAGGCCTGCTGCCAGACGATGTTGGCGTGCTCGTCGGTGACGGCCAAGGCCAGCCCGCGCGGGTCGGCGTGGATGGCGAAGACGTCCCGGGCTTGCTCTCCGTCGTCGGCGCGCAGCAGGGTATGGGGGCGATGGCCGGCATAGAGGTACTGGGTGTGCAGACGGCCGTGCGCGTCGGCCTCGGCCACGAGGCGGTGCTGCAGGTCGTAGATGAAGAAGGTGGTGCGCCCGTCTACGGTCTTGCTGATGCGGTTGCCCAGCGCGTCGTAGGCGTAGCGCGCGATCATGCGCTGCTCGCGATGCACCTCGGTCAGGCGGTGGGCCTCATCGTAGGTCAGGTGCAGCGTGCCGAGTGCGCTCTGGCGGCCGAAACCGTCGCGCGATACGGCTTGCTGAGAACGGCGCTCGCCCAGGGGCGTATAGGCGGTGTGCAGCAAGGCGCCGTCGCGGCCGTCGAGCCGGGCTTCCGCTAAACGGCCGGCAGCGTCGTAGGCGAAGGCGGTAGTTGTGCCACCGAGCTCGGTGGCGGTGATGCGTCCCGCGCGGTCGCGGGTTTGGCGCAGCTCGATGAGCGCGGGGCCGTCGGACGGTGCCACGGCGATCGACTGGATGCGCCCGTTGGTGCCGGCCGTCACTTTCGTGTGCATGCCGTTCCCGTGCCGATAGGACAGCGCGTGGCCGAGCGGCGGGTGGGCGATGTCGGCGAGCAGGGTTTGCTCGGTCAGCGCCTGTGGCAGCAGCGCGTGCAGCCAGTCGGCAAATCCGTCGGAGAGCCTGCGCGCGGCATTGAGCCAGCCGCGTTCGCGCGCGATGTGTTGTGCGTGGGCGGTGTGGGGGTCGTAATGGTAGTGCAGGCGTTGTCCATCGGGCAGGCTGCGGGCGAGAAGGCGTCCGTCTGTCGCGGCGTAGGCGTAGCGGCTGGCAAAGCGCAGCGTCCCTGTGTCGGCCTCGATGTACTGCTCGTGGAGGGTGATCTGGCCGAAGGCATCCCGCGCGAAGACGTGTGCATTGGCGCACCCTTGCAGGCGTTCGAGCAGGTCACCCTGGTAGTGCAGGGATTCGGTGCAGCCGGCGCGGTGGCGTTCGATCAGGCGGCCGGCGTGGTCGAAGCGCAGGGTTTCGACGCTTTGTTCGCCCTGCAGGCCGAACTGCCGTTTCTCCACAGTGGCTCCGCTGTAGGCGTAGAGCAGTCGCCCTTCGTCGGGGGCCAGTTCGATGGCGGTGCGTCCGAAGTCGTCCTTGAGCAGCACATGGCCGCGACCGGCGGCATCGCGTAACATCCAGGCGCCGTCGCGTAGGCTCAGCGTGCGCATACCGCCATCGGCAGCGAGCTGGTGCAGGCCGGCGGCGTCGGTGCCTTGCAGCACGGCCGCGCCGTCGGGCGCGAAGCTGACGCGCCCCTCGCCCGATTGGGGCGCCAGCCCGTAGGCCTGCATGACTCCGTCGGCGTCCACGCGGGCGACCAGGCGGTTGTGTTCGTCCCTCAGGTTCATCTGCGCCCACGCGAGCTCGCCGTGGGCGTCATACACGGCGCGGGCGAGAAGGCGCCGTTCGCGGTCGTGCAGGTCGACGAGCTTGCCGTCGGGAGCGAGCGTAGTGGTCGTGCCGTCTGCCGCGTGCTCAATGCTGGTGGTGATGCCGTCGGGGCCTCGGGCGCTGACAAGCCGGCCGAGGGCGTCGTAGCTGAAGGCGTACTCGCGGGCGAGTGGCGCCATGTTCATAGCGGAGGCCGTCACGCTCGCCTGCAGCACTGCGCCGCGTGTGTCGAGGCGCACGGTGCGGCTGATCTGGCGGATTCCGTCGGTGAATGTGCTGGTGTCCACCCTGCCGGCCGGGTCGCGCGCCAGCCGGGTCTGCCGGCCGCCTGGCTCGGTGCGCAGCACCGGGTGGTGACCGAGTTCATCCCACTCGAAGCGCGTGATGTCCGAATCCTCGGGCGAGGCCTGCGGTCCGTTGGGCAGCGGACCGTCGATCTCGGTGAGCACGCTGCGGCCGTTGATCCGGGCGTATGCGTAGGTGGTGGTGCGCTCGATGGCGGTGGCCGCCTCGGGGGTACGGGCCGGCTCGCCGTTCTCGTCGAGCGGGCTGAAGCCGGTCTCGGTGACGCGCAAGGGCTGGCCGGCTTCGTTGTAGTCGATGCGGATCTGGTGCTCCTTGCCGGGCACCACGCTGGGGCGGGCGATGAGCACGGGAGTGGTGGGCGTGCCCGGGCCGTAGGCGTAGCGCACCCAGCCTTGAAGTTCGGGGCGGCCAGAGATGAAACGGTAACCTTCGACATGCAGCCTGCGGCCGTGCGCATCAAACTCCGTGCGCGTGCTCTGCAGGGGGTGGCCATCGTCGTCCAGCGTGGTGGTGAGCAGCGGGCGGCCGGCGGCGTCGTAGCGGTAGCGTACGTTGGTCGGCGGGCAGGTGGCGCAGCCCGGACCGCGTGCTTCGATGATGCGGCGTTCGCTGCCGATCAGCTCGGTGATATAGGTGCTTGTCTGGCCGAGGCTGTTGGTGAGCACGGTGCGCCCCGGAGTGGAGAAGTCCAGGGTGAGATCCTCGGCGCCGCGCTCGCCGTGCGGCGGCATCGGACCGCGCACCGAACGGATGGCGCGCGCCTCCTGGTCGTAGGCCCAGCTGGCGATGCGTTGGTGAACTAGCTCGCCGTCCGTGCCGCTCCCCGAAACCGTGATGCCGGTGAGCAAGGCGGGGGAATGCTCGTCCTCGTAGTGGTACTCGCGTGCCAGGGTGCTGGTGGTGGTGCCGCGCCCGGCATAGGGGTGAGGTTGCGTGGCAGGGTCGTAGCCGGTGGGCAGGGTGACCTTGGTGAGCTTGCCGGCCTCGTCGTAGGTGTAGGCGATGCGCCCGAGCGGGGTGTCGATGTGGGCGATGGTGCGCAGATCGTCCGTGTAGCCGATGCGCAGCGTGCGACCCTGGGGGTCGGTCACCGACACCAGGCGGCCGGCAGGGTCGCGCTGGAGGGCGACGAACTCGCCGGAGGGGGCGAGGATCTGGGTGAGCAGGCCGTGGCCGTCGAAGAACAACCGGCGGCCGTCGGGCCAGTGCCAGACGTACTGCTCGCCGTGCGCCTTGCGGCTGATGAGGACCTGTCCGCGGGCGGGGTCCAGGCTCGCGCAGCGGTCGGGCTCGGTCGGGTTGCGGGCGAAGATGATGCGCGAGCCGTCGGCCTGGAGGATCTGCAGGTTGTGGCGGGTGGAGTAGAGACGGGTGTCATAGGAGAGCCGCCAGCCCGGACCGAGGTGGATACCGCGGCGTTCGGTGTGACCGAGGCGGCTGTTGTAATGGCGTACGACTTCCAGGCCGAGCACGCCGGGCAGCGCGGGCAGGTCGGCCTCGCGTTGGTATTTGTTTCCTGAGAGTACGCTGATCGGGTTGCCGGCACCCACCGATTGTCCGCCCGGCGCGGCCTGGGTGGCCGGGCCGCCCTGCACGCCACAGGGGTTGCCGACGTCGTTGTTGACGCACTGGGTGGGGGATGCCGGCCCGCCGGGTGCGGGGCAGCTCATGGTGACGCCGCAGCCGCCGAGCAGCTCGTCGAGCGTGCCCTGGGCGCCGGCCGGCAGGCCGGGGATCAGTAAGAGCAGCAGAACAGAGGCGAGGCGGACGGGCTTCATGTGCTTCCTTCCGAAAGGACTGAGCGGGCGATCGAGCGTCTTTGCCCGATGGCGGCCAGGAGCAGGGTGGCGCAGGCGAGCAGCACGGGAGCGTTGCCGAAGCGCACGTAGGGCGTGAGGCCACGCATGGGCCGGACTGCGCCGGTGAGTGCGGCTTCGCCCTCATGCGCTGTCCGGGCGAGAACGTGGCCGCGGTGGTCGATATGGGCGGCGCCGCCGGCGTTGGTGGTGCGCAGCACCGGGCGGCCGGTTTCCAGCGCACGGGCCCGTGCCATGACCAGGCCCTGTTCGATGGCGGCGCTGCGCTCGAACCAGGCCATGTTGCTGGGGTTGAGGAAGAGCGAGGCGTCGGCTGCGCGGCGCCGCGCCAGGTCGGGTGAGCCGTCTTCGTGGCAGATCAGCGTTGCAAGCGCGAACCGGCCAAGGTCGAAGGGCGCCTGGCCGGGGCTGCCGGGGCTCAGGTCCTTGAGCGGGAACTGCAGGTGTCGTGAAAACCATGAAAAGCCCGGCGGGCTGTATTCGCCGAAGGGCATCAACCGTTCCTTGGCGAACAGGCGCATCCGGGAGCCGTCAGCGGGAATGTGCAACAGGCTGTTGTGGGCCTGCTCCTTGGCGCCCATCTGTGCGACGCCGACGAAAAGATGGCTGCCCTGCCCGCGCGCACCGCGCTGCAGGCGGTCGAGGGTGCCAGCCGGCAATTCGTGAACGAAGACCGGAAAGGCAGTCTCCGGGGCGAGTACGAGGGTCGCGTCGGCCGCCAGCATCCGTTCGGCCAGGCGCTCGATGCGGGCGGGAACGAGATCAAGCGAGAACTTGTCCCGCTGCGCCGAGGCGGTGCCGATCAACGCAAAGTCGATCGACTCGCCTTGCGGGGCAATCCAGGGCAAGCCGGCGCCCCAGTGGGCAGCGCCCAGGACTGCGGCGAGCGCCAGCAAGGCGGTCGCCATTGGGCGGTATTGCCGGCACACGAGATGGTCGGCGATGGGTAGCCAGCCGAGACAGAGCAGGTAGGCAGCGAAGCTCAGTCCGTACGGACCAATCAACGGCAGGAGTCCTGCCAGCGGCGTGTCCAGCCATGCGTATGCCATGGCGATCGAGTTGCCGCCCAGCAAGGCGTCGCGCACCCATTCGCCGACGGTGAGCAGTGCGGACAACTGCGCTACGTCGACCAGACGCCGCGGCACGCCGTGCGCGGATGGGGCGCTCCGCCGCAGTCGGGCGTGGAGATAGAGCGGCGCGGCGATGAAACCGGCCTGACAGAGCAGGCTGGCGATCGTTGCGAGCAGGGCCAGGGGCGTGGGTAAGCCGGTCTCGCGCAGCAGCGCGGTGATCATCCAGCCCTGAGCACCGGCATGCAGCGTGACGCTGAACGCCAGGGCCGTCAGGGCCGCCGTTGCCGGCCTACGGGTACCGGTCATCAGACGGGGCAGCACGCCGAAAGCCAGCAGCAGGACCCATGGCCGTGACCACGGCGCCCAGCCCAGCACCGCGAGCGCGCCCAGCATGACGGCGAGGGCCGCCGGAGCGATGCCGTACGCCGGTGCAGAGTCGCTGCCGGCAGGGGCAAGGGTAGCGAGCGACATGCGGGTGAGTGCCTGCAATCAAAAATTGATGTTGTCATATGCTAACAGCGTATTCATAATGCGTCACTCGATTGATCGACCTTGTAACGAAACCAAGGGTGTGAACATGAAACGTGAGCAAAGACAGGCGGGGCAGGGCATGACCGAGTACATCGTCATCGTTGCGCTGATCGCCGTTGCGGCGATCGCGGTGTACCAGTTCTTCGGCCAGACCGTCCGCAGCCAGACGGCCGGGATCGCACTCGAGGTCTCGGGCCAGTCGGCACAGGCGGCGATCGACTCCGCACAGACGTCGGCCAACAGCGCGCAAACCGAGGGCACGACGGTGAAGGGGCTGGACAACTACACCAACGAGAATGCGCGCTGAGCGCGGACCCCGCAGGCAGTGCCTGTCGCCGGGGCCCCGGCGGCAGGCCGGGCAGGCCGCGATCTACGGCCTGTTCGTCATCCTCGGCGCGGTGGTGGCGCTGTTCTTCCTGTTCAATACCGGGCAGCTGTCGGCCGAGAAGACCAAGCTCGTGAACACCGGCGACGCCGTGGCCTACAGCGCCGGGGTGATGAATGCACGCACCTTGAACTACCAGGCCTACGCCAACCGCGCGATGCTCGCCAACACGGTGGCGATCGCGCAGCTGGTGAGCCTCTCCTCGTGGATCGATTACGTGGAGACCCTGGGCGACGGCGGCAGTGGCGTGAGCTGGTCGAAGTACATCGCCTACTACCCGTCCTACCTGGTGGCCGACTACGCCGGCGAGTACCTGAGCTACCTGAACGAGGACCTCTGGGACGGCAGCATCCTCGAAGGGCTGGCCTCGGCATCGGACGAGATCATCCGCAACCGGCTCATGCATGCCCAGCAACTCGCCCATGCGGGGCTGATTCCGGCGCGCCAGCGTGTCATGGAGGAAGTGGCCCGGGCCAACTACAAGGACGACGGCAGCGTCACCGTCGAGACGCTGTTTCTCGGCGGCGCGGACATGGCGGGCTTCGTCACGCGCTATGCCGACGACGAGCGCACACGCTTTGCCGAGGCGGCGCGGACGGCGGCGAACCGCGACGGCTTCGTGCCCCGGCGCAGCTGGCTGATGCCGGCGCTCTATCCCGACGGCTGTTCCTACATGTTCGACTGGCTGAGCCGGCGCGGCGGCACCGAACTGATCGGCTTCGACGAATGGAAGGCGCTGGACACCTTGTCCGAGTGGCGCTGGAAGACCAGCAAGTCGGGCGCCTGCTACATCACCGAGTACGCGGTCGGCCATGGCGCCAGGATCGCCGCCGAGGACCCCGACTCCGATACCGACTTCAGCCGCTACGACTACGCGCGGATGGTCAATCCGAGTGCCAGCATGCTGGCGCTGAGCGAGGCCTCGTCCGAATCCTGGGGTTACTCAGGCCTGCCCGATTTCTACGACCTGTCCGAAAGCAGCCTGGACGAGGACGATCCGACCTTGCGCTTTGCCGTGCGCATCCGCCGCCCGGTGGCGCAGACGCGTACCGGCGAGGGGCGTTCCGCGGTGCGCGGCAGCGGCAGTGGCACTCGTCTTGCGGCGCTGAACGACTTCCAGGCTGCGCCGGCCGGCGGGGACGAACTGGTCGCGGTGTCGGCCTCCGAGGTGTTCTTCGAGCGTACCGACGACAATGCCTACGGGCAGTCGCAGGGCACACCGGTGGAGATCGGCAGCCTGTTCAATCCATTCTGGCAGGTCAGGCTGGTGGCGGCCGATGACGAGGCCCGCTTTGCCCAGGGCCAGCAGGGAGCCTATCTCCCATGACGCGCGCCATGGCCAGGTACCTTGTCGCCACGCTGTTATGCCTGGCGCCTGCGGCGCAGGCCTCCGACGCCTGGAGTCCGTTCCACAGGAGTCTTGGCGGCTCGTCGGTGCGCGTGGCCTACGTCCACCTGCAGATGGAGCAAACCCCCAGGCACCGGGAGGCAGGCCGGCGGCGGATCGAAACGCGCCACGAGATATGCCGTCAGGGCAAGGAGGCTGCCCGGCTCGTCGGCGAAGCGCCGGGACCCTACCGGGCTCTTCCACCCGAAGGGGTGCCGCAGCGGCCCTGGGTCGAGGACATCGAAATCTACTACGGGGAGGGGCGCTCGGTGACGGTGGTGACCAGCACCACCTACTGGGTCCATTCCGGCGGACCGACTGCCAGGTATCCGGACAGGAAGGACGATTGCGCGCTGGCGCGCACGACATCGAGGACCATCTACTACGTCGATGGCGCCACGGAGTGCAAGCTGCGCCAGAGGGAAGGCCGGCCCGACCTCAAGATGTCGTGCAAGCAGGTGCCGGGGCGGGCGAAAGCCAATGTTGCGGCACCGGGTATCGTGGTCGTCGTGCCGATCCCGCAGACGCCACGGGGCGCCGGCGGACAGCCCACCGCGCTGCCCGATGCCGCATTGCCAATGCTGGAGGGCACCGGGGAATCGCGGACCATCGCGGGCAGGCCTTGCCGCGTCTTCGGGACGCCGGACCTGACCGAGACATGTGTCGCGACGCAGGTGGATCCTGCCATCTTGCAGGTCTCGCCGTTTCACAGCGTCTCCGGCCTGCTGCTGCAGGCGGTCATGATCGACCGCAGCTACACCGCGCGCCAGGTGGAGGACGGCATCGAGGTCGGCGACGACCTGTTCCGCATCCTCGACGGGAACGAGGTGTCCGCCGAGCGTTTGCCGCTGCTGCCGGCGGGGCATCGCTGAGAGCCGCCATGACAAGCGCACGCGCAGCGATGACCTACATCCCATCCCGCTGGGTGGCGGGAACCCGCCCGCGCGGAGTCGTCGTCCGCCCGCTGGCTGCGGCGCTGCGCGGCCAGGCGCTCACCGAGTTCCTCGTCGTGGCCCTGGCGCTGATCCCGCTGTTCCTGCTGATCCCGTTCATCGCCAAGTACCAGGATGTGGCCCACGCCACGCAGTTGGCGGCCCGCTATGCGGCGTTCGACGCCACCGTCAGAAACGATGCCGCCACCGGCGGCTGGAAGCCGGAGGGGGAGCTTGCCGACGAGATACGGCGCCGCTTCTTCGGCGCCTCGGACGCGCCGGTGAAGACCGGTGACGTTGCGGGCGACTTCGATGCGCATCGCAATCATTTCTGGGCCGGACCGGACGGACGGCCGCTGCTGGCAAGCTTTGCCGATGTCGCGGTCAGTTTCGGGCATGGGCGTGGCAGCACTCATGGCGACGGTTTCGACGCTACCCAGGACATGGACAGCTTCGCCATGCTCGCCGAGGGCCTGGGCCTCGGTTCGCGCGGCATCTACACCGCCAACGTCAGCGTGGTGCTCGCCGACCTGCCCGCGGGGCTGGCGTTCTACCGGCCGTTCGACCAGATCGGCATCGCCATGACCCGCAGTACCAGCCTGCTGCCCGACCCCTGGACCGCCAAGGGGCCCGCCGAGGTGGAGCAACGCATCCTGCGCAGCGCAGCGGTCTTCCCGGCCGGCAATCTGGCCGGGGTGGCCGGCATCGTCAATGGTTTCGTCGCGACCATCGAGTTTCCCGCCGGCCTGCAGGGCCCGAAGCTTGGTGAGCTCGAGTTCTGGCGCGACGTCGTGCCGGAAGACCGGCTCAAGTCGGACTGAAGCCATGAGCCCCGGCACTGCATTCCATTCGAAGGCCAAGGCCTGCTTGCAGCATCTCGCCGTGCTGCTCCTCGGCGCCCTGTTGGCGGTGCCCGCAGCGGCCGGCGAGCCGGTCATCGAGCTTCCGAGCTCCGCGCGGCCCTTTGCGGTGGGGGACAAGCTCGTCCTCAACGGCCTGCCGATCAGCATGCGTGGCTTTCGCTCGGCGCAGTCCGTCGACGAACTCGTCGCCTGGTTCAAGCGGAGGCTCGGTGCGCCGGTGGTGGAGACCCGTCATGGCAGTACCGTCGTGCTCGGCAAGGCGGCGGACGGTCATTACCTGACGGTGCAGCTGGAAGCCGACCGGCGCGGCGTGCGCGGTCTTGCCGCGGTCGGTGCGCTGCGGGCCGCGGCCGAGGACCAGGGGCGCTATCGCCAGCGAACCGGGCCTGTACTTGCCGCCCTGCCTCACGGGTCGCGCCTGATCAGCGAGCTGCTGTCCGAGGACCGTGGCCGGCAGTCCTGGCACCTGGTCGTCGATAACCAGTACGGCGAGCAGCTCAACAGCGAGCGCGTCACCGCGCTGATGCGGGACCGTGGTCTCGCACTGGAACGCGAGTCGCACGTTTCCGGTGAAGGCCGCCTGCTCTATTTCCGCGGGAACGGCGCGGAGGCGATGGCCACGGTGGCGAGTGCGCCGGACCGCCGCGGCGCGATCGTCATCAACTTCGTCGGTTCCGCCCTGGAGGCCTTCCAGTGATCCCGACTCCCGCGGTGGCCCCGGATCGGTCTCGTCTCGTCTTCGCTGCGCGGCGCCCCGCCGGTTTCGAGGCGGGCCAGGCCATGCTCGAGTACGTCGTCGTCTGCGCCGCGCTGGCCGTGGCACTGGGCATCGGCCTGGGCAGCGACGACAGCGTGCTGTGGCAGCTCATCCAGGGCTTTCGTGTCGGCTACCAGAGATTCAGCTTCGCGCTGTCCTTGCCAACCTGAACCGGCGCCACGTTCCGGTCACCAATGGATTTCCTCATGCAGCTACCGTCATTCCTTTCCCGAGTGCGCTACAACAAGACCTGGCTCGTCCTCGGCGCGGCGCTCGCCATCGGCCTGCTCGCCGCCTTCGCCGCGCAGAGCTACCTCGCCCGGCGCATGGCCGAAATCGAGGCCCGCTCACGCGGGCAGACCGTGGGGGTAGTGGTCGCCAAGCGGGAGTTGCGGGCTGGCGAGCGCATCTCGGAAGACACCGTCGCAGTGCGCGCGGTGCCGGTCGACTTCGCCCATTCCCAGGCCATCCGTCCGGAGAGCTTCACCCAGGTTGCCGGGCGCAGCATCACCTACGCATTGAAGCCGGGCGAGATGGTGTTGTGGAGCCTGCTGGAGGGGCAGAAGCCGGCAAGCTTCTCGACACGCGTCGCCGACGGGCGGCGTGCGATTACCGTGCCGGTCGACGAGATCAACTCCATCTCCGGCCTGCTCGAGCCCGGCGACCTGATCGATCTGGTCCTCACCCTGGCGCACAACGGCCGCAAGCACAGCTTCGTCATGCAGCAGAAGCTGCGCGTGCTGGCCACCGGCCAGCGGGTCGGGGACGACCCGCGCAGCGGCGAGCGGCGGCAGTACTCCACCGTCACCCTCGATACCACCCCCGAACAGGCGGACACCATCATCCGCGCCCGCGAGGCCGGCAAGCTCACCGCCTTGCTGCGCAACCCGCAGGACGGCGTCGAACTCGCCGAACACCCGCTGGCGGCGAGGCTGCTCAAGGATCTGAGTGGCGAGATCTCCCAGGTGCCGGTTCTCTACGGTGGGCGCAGCGGCGGCTTGCCGCCCGAAGGCCTTCATCTCGGCGCGCTGGCGCAGGGTGGGGCGCCGGGCAACGCGCCGTCTGCGCTCCCCGTGCCGCCGATGCGATAGGGCTTTCATGTTTTCCGGGCCGTTCATACCAGGATGCCAATGACTTCACAGAATCGGATCTCTGCGCTGCTTGCAGCGCTGTCGTGCGTCGCCATGACGTGCGCGCTCCCCGCCCATGCCCGTCAGGCCGGCGACTCGGCCGGTATGGCCGGCGGACAGGAAGTGCGCCGCTTTGCCGAGAGCTGGTACTCCGCTGGCAAGGCTGCTTCCGGCAATTCGCCACGGATGGAGATCGTCGACGACCAGGCCGCGATCCCGGAGATCGAGATGTTCGTCGGCGAGACGCGCGTGTTCCCCGCGCCTGCGCTGGCGCGTATCGCGGTCGGCAACGGGCAGATCATGAGCGCCGCGTCGCTCGACGACCGCGAGGTCATCGTCTTCGCCAATGCGGTCGGCACCTCCTCGCTGTTCATCTGGAACCAGGACGGCAGCCATCGGCGGGTCAAGATCAACATCGTCGCAGGCGACACCACGCGCGTCGCGCGGGAGATCGCCGCCTTCCTCTCCGCGATTCCGAATGCCACGGCCTCGGTGATCGGCGACAAGGTGATCGTCGAAGGCGAGGAGCTGAGCGACCACGATCTGGCCAAGATCGACGAGATCGCCAAGCGCTACCCGCAGGTGGTCAACTTCACCAATCGCACCGGCTGGGACCAGATGGTGCTGATGGACGTGAAGGTGGTCGAATTCCCCACCAACGAACTGCGCGAGATCGGCCTCAAGTGGGGTTCGACCGGCGGCTTCGCGGTGGGTGGGGTGTGGTCGCCGATCGGCCGCGGCGGTGAGCGTGGCGACTACACGATCAACCTGAACACCGGTACCGGCAACGCCGCGCCCATCGTCCCTTCGGGCAGCGGCACCACGATTCCGCTGCACAGCGGGCTGAACGTGCTGAGCGTGCTCAACATGGGCCTGAATGCCCAGTTGAACCTCCTGGCCCAGGACGGCAAGGCCTCGATTCTCGCCGAGCCGCAGCTCTCGGCGCGCAACGGCGCCAAGGCCACCTTCCTGGCCGGCGGCGAATACCCCTACACGGTGTCGACGATCAACGGTCCGACGGTGATGTTCAAGCCCTTCGGCGTCAAGCTCGAGATCACCCCGCTGGTGTCGCGCAAGGGCGTCATCCGCGCGACCATCGACAGCGAGGTCAGCGCCATCGACACCTCGGTGTCCACGGTTGCCGGACCGGCGCTGAGCTCACGGCGGACCAGCACCGAGTTCAACGTGCGCGACGGCGAGACCCTGGTGCTCGCCGGGCTGCTGAGCCGCAAGACCAGCGAGAGCATCGACAAGCTGCCCTTCCTGGGCGACCTGCCGATTCTCGGCGCCTTGTTCCGCTCCAAACGCTTCCAGGACGACGAGACCGAACTGGTGGTGTTCGTGACGCCCCATGTGGTCGACAGCCGCAGTCCCGGGCTGGTCGACCGGGTCGCGCGCGCCACGGACAGACTAGAACAGAGCCAGGGCGTGTCGCCCTATCTCGACCCGCCGAACGAGCCCATGCCCGGGTCGGCCGCTCCGGACGGGCAGGGTAGCGACCTGCCGCAGGCAGCCCTGGCCGCCGAATCGTCCGCGCAGGGCTTGTCCGTCGATGCGGGCGTACCGCCGCCCGTCCATCAGCGGGTGGTGAGCGAGCAGGTGGTGGTTCATGAACTGCCCAATCGTGCCAGTGCGGTCCTCGCACGACTGCGCAAGGGGACCGTGCTCACCGCGCTCGGGGCCGACATCGTCGGCGGCTGGCGGCAGGTGCGGCTGGACGATGGGTCGACCGGGTGGGTGGCCGACCGCGGGTTGTCGCCCACCATCGAGACGCCGCATCAGGGCAGGGTGGCAGAGCAGGGCGCCGACGGGCGCATGGCGGCCCGTCCGGTGACCGCGCCGGCGGGCACCGAAGCCACCCCCGGCGGCTGGTTTCGCGTGGGCGTGCGTCGGCTCGCGCTGCGGGTCAGCCCCGACGTGAACGCCCAGCCGGTCGCCTGGCTTGCCGCGGGCAGCGAAGTGGAGGCGTTGCTGCCCGAGGCGGTATCCGGCTGGCTGCCGGTGCGGGCGGGCACACACCGCGGCTGGGCGTGGGCGCAGTCGCTCCGCCTCATCCATGCGGAGCAGCCCTGATGTTGCGCGTCGAGATCATCCAGCCCGATGGCGCGAGCAGGACGGTCGAGGTGCCCGGGGAGGCGGTCATCGGCAAGGGTGCCCAGAACGAGATCCGGCTAGACAGCTGGCGGATCGGCAAGGAGCACGCCCATCTGTTCAAGACCCCGGCCGGCGTGCTGATCGAGGACGTTGGCGCCTTCGGCGGCGTCAGCGTGAATGGGCAGCGCATCAATGGCCAGTCTTCGCCGCTCAGGCCGGAGGACGTGATCGGGATCGGCCCCTACAAACTCAAGGTCGTGGACCTCGGTTCGGTGCTTGCCGAAGCGGGTGAAGGGCGTGATGCGGCGTCTTCTGCGCCGGCGGCCCCCGGGGTGGAGGAGGGGCGAGTTGCGCCGCCCGGACGCGACCGACCTGACGAGGCCGAGAGCCCGCTGCCATCCGGCGCCGAGCAGGCCCGCCGCCAGCTCGAGTTCGAGTGGCGCAAGCTGCTGCACGGGCGCCTGCTGGAAGTGATGGACCTGCGTCGCCAGGATGTCCACCAGATGTCCGACGAGCGCCTGCGCGCGGAGACCGCCCGCCTGATCGCCGAGATCCTCGCTGAAACCGAGGCGGAGATTCCGCCCGAGCTCGACCGCGAGCTGCTCAGCAAGCAGGTGCTCGACGAGGCCATCGGTCTGGGCCCGCTCGAAGAGCTGCTGGCCGACGACTCGGTGACCGAGGTCATGGTCAACCGCTACGACGAGATCTACATCGAGCGCGCCGGGCGGCTGACGCGCTACCCGCTGGCCTTCACCGGACACCGGGCGGTGGTGGGGGTGATCGAGCGCATCGTTACCCCGCTCGGGCGGCGCATCGACGAATCCTCGCCCATGGTGGATGCGCGCCTCAAGGACGGCTCGCGGGTGAATGCCATCATCCCGCCGCTGGCGCTCAAGGGGCCGTGCATCACCATCCGCAAGTTCGCCAAGCGCAAGCTCGATGCTGCCGACCTGGTCCGCTTCGGCAGCCTGGATACCGCAATGGCCGCGTTCCTGCAGGTCTGCGTCGAGGCGCGCAAGAACATCATCGTCTCGGGCGGTACCGGTTCGGGCAAGACCACGCTGCTCAACATCCTGTCCAACTTCATCCCGCCCGGCGAACGCATCATCACCGTGGAGGACGCCGCCGAGCTGAAGCTGCACCACGAGCACCTGATCAGCCTGGAAGCCCGGCCCTCGAACGTCGAAGGCAAGGGCGCGGTGTCCATCCGCGACCTGGTGCGCAACACCCTGCGGATGCGCCCGGACCGCATCGTGGTCGGCGAATGCCGCGGCGCCGAGGCGCTCGACATGCTGCAGGCGATGAATACCGGCCACGAAGGCTCGCTCACCACGCTGCACGCCAACACCGTGCGCGATGCCCTGGCCCGCCTGGAAACCATGGTGCTGATGGCCGGCATGGATTTGCCGCTGTCGGCCATCCGCGAGCAGATCGCCTCGGCGGTGGACATCGTCATCCAGCAGAACCGCTTCGCCTGCGGCAGCCGCATCGTCACCAGCGTCGCCGAGATCACCGGCATCGAGAGCGGCATCATCCAGATGCAGGAGATCTTCCGCTTCCACAACCAGGGCATCGGCGAGAACGGCCGGGTGCATGGTCGCTTCGCCGGCTGCGGCATCGTGCCCAGCTTCTACGACGAACTGCGGGCCACCGGGCGCGCGCTGGACATCGAGATCTTCATGAGCCATGGCGCCGCCCTCGACGAGCTCGGCGAGGAGCTCGCCCTGTGAGCGACGCCGACATCCTCTACCTGGTCACCGGGGTCGTCGCGCTCAGCACGGCGCTGGTGGCCTGGTTCGTCATCGATCTCAGCACCGTCACGATGGCCCGCTACCGCGCCAGCTTCACCGAGCGCGCGCACTTCCAGGCCCAGGAGTTCTTTCTCTTCATCGATCCCAGGAAGCTGTTCGTCGCCAATATCGCCGTCATGGCGCTGGGCGCCATCCTGGTGTGGAGCGTCACCGGCAGCGCGGTCGTCGCCGTGCCGGCCTTCTTCGTGCTGGCCCTGTTGCCGCGCTGGATGTATGCGCTGTTCAGGCGCCGCCGTCTCGACCGCTTCGAGCAGCAGTTGCCCGACGCCCTGATGATGACCGCCGGCGCGCTGCGCGCCGGCCTGGGCCTCAATTCCGCGCTGGCCCAGCTGGTCGCCGAGACTTCGCCGCCGATTTCGCAGGAGTTCGGCCTGATGCTGCGCGAGCAGCGCCTCGGGGTGGCACTGGAACAGAGCCTGGGCAACCTCAACCGGCGCATCGCCACGCCGTCGACCACGCTGGTGGTCTCGGCCATGCGCATCGCCTCCGAAACCGGCGGCGGCCTGGCCGAGACCCTCGAGCGCACCGCCCAGACCATCCGCAGCCGCCTGCAGCTGGAAGGCAAGATCCGCGCGCTCACCGCCCAGGGCAAGCTGCAGGCCTGGGTGGTCGGTGCACTGCCGCTGATCCTGATGCTGGTGCTCAACAAGATGGAGCCCGAAGCCATGAGCCGGCTGTGGCACACCCGGGAAGGCTGGGCCACGCTGGCCGTCATCGGCCTGCTGGAGTTCCTCGGTATCTACGTCATCCGCCGCATCGTGTCGATCGACGTATGAACGGCGATCTCCATTTACGCATGGGCAAGGCATGAACGAAGACACGCTCGTCATCATGGGCCTGGCATTGGCCGCGGGGCTTGCCATCGCCCTGCTGGCCTGGTCGCTCGGCCGTGCTGTCGCCGAGGTCCCTGACGAAGACCGCGAATACAAGGATCCGCCGCCGTTGGGCTTTCGCCTGGTGTGGTGGCCCATCCAGTGGATCAGCTACTACCTGGAGCCCCTGCTGCCGGCCAAGCAGCAGACGGCGGTAATGGGCCGGCTGCGCAAGGCCGGTCTCGACTACGCGCTGCGCCCCGCCCAGTTCGTCGCCGCCCGCCTGGTCGTCGCCCTGCTTGCCGGCGGCTTGTTCTACTGGCTGCTGGATTCCTTCGACCCGGGCAGGACCGGTGGCGAGCCCTTCGCTGACACCCTGTACTGGCAGGCGGGCCTGTGTGGCGCCCTGTTCGGCTGGCTCTACCCGGCGATCTGGCTGCGCGACACCATCCAGAGCCGGCGCCGCGAACTGCTCAAGGCGCTGCCCTTCTTCCTCGACATCATCACCCTGTGCGTGGAGGCCGGGCTGAACTTCCAGGGTGCACTGCACCAGGCCGTGCTCAAGGGGCCGCGGGGCGTGCTGCGCGACGAGTTCCAGCGCGTGCTGCGCGACGTGCGTGCCGGCAAGCCGCGCGCCGAAGCGCTGCGCACGCTGGCCCAGCGGGTGAGCGAAGGGCCGGTGACCAACTTCGTCGCTTCGGTCATCCAGGCCGAACGGCTGGGCATGAATCTCGGCCCCGTACTCCGCGCGCAGGCCGACCAGCAGCGTGTAGAGCGCTTCCTGCGCGCCGAAAAGCTCGCCATGGAAGCGCCGGTGAAGATGCTCTTCCCGCTGATCGCCTTCATCTTCCCGTGCACTTTCATCGTGCTGTTCTTCCCGATCGTCGTCAGATTCATGGAGGCCGGAATATGAGAGTTCCCGTGATCACGATTTCAAGGCTCGTCGTCGCGTGCCTGGCGCTGCTCCCCCTGCCTGGTCGCGCGATAGATCTAGGCGGAATAGTCCGCAATGCATTCGAGAGGGCGGTGAGCCAGAAGGCCCACCAAGTCGTCAACGATGCGTTCAGATCGATTTCCACCGTATCGAGCGGACAGGTCGCACGGGATACGGAGCGGCCTGCCGACACCGCCGGGAAGGTCATCCTCTATCGCAATGCCACCTGTGGCTACTGCAAGAAGGCAGCCTCCTACATGCATTCACGCGACATTCCGTTCGTCGAGCGTGATGTCAACGCCAGCGCCACGTTCCGTGACGAGTATCGCGCCTACGGCGGGAAGGGCGGGGTGCCGCTGTTGGTCTTCGGTTCGGAAACCCTGCATGGATTCTCCGAAGCGGCCTTCGACGAGCGCTACGCGCGCATGACTCAGAGTGCCGGCAAAACGAATGCGGTGCCGTGAGCCTTACATGAGCCAACCCGTCAAGGCCGTCAGCGGACATTCGATCCGGGGCCCCGAGTTGGCCTACGTCGCAGGCGGGCAGGGCACACCGAGCTTTGCTCTCGTGCTGGCAGCCGGGTTCTGGTCGCGCTTCGCCGGGCTGATGCTGCGCAGGCCCCCGAAAGGAGCTCAAGGGCTGCTTCTGGTCCGGTGCGCCAGCATCCACACCTTGTTCATGCGCTACTGGCTCGATATCGCCTGGCTGGACGGTGCAGGCCGCGTGCTGGCCTGTGTCCCGGATCTCGGTCCTTGGCGCGCCCGCGTGGGCCCGCGCGGCACGGTGCATGTACTGGAACTCAAGGCCGGCAGCCTGGCCGCGATGGGCATCGAAACGGGCTGCCGCATCGAGCATCCGGCGCTGCAAGGGAGACAGCCAGGATGAAGCGCCTCCTGCGTGCCCGGCGCCATCGCGGCGCAGCGATGGTGGAGTTCATCGTGGTCGGCCCGGTGCTCACCCTGCTGGGCCTGGCGAGCCTGCAGTACGGTCTGCTGTTCTTCCACAAGAACCAGCTCAACCACGCCAGCTTCATGGCTGCGCGCGCCGGCAGCATGGCGCACGCAGATCTCGGCCACGTGCGCGCGGCGCTCGTGCGCGCCCTGGTGCCGGTGCACGGCGGGGGCGGCAGCACGGCCGAACTGGCCGCCTCGCATGCGCGCGCGCAGGCCGAGGTCGGGCAGTACAGCCGCATCGAGCTGCTCAACCCCACGCGCGAATCCTTCGACGACTGGAATTCTCCCCGCCTCGAGGACAAGTACGGCCGGCGCGCGATCCCCAACGCCAACCTGGCGGCGGCTGACCCGGCACAGGTCGGCTCAGCCTCGGGACAGAGCCTGCAGGATGCCAACCTCCTGAAGCTGCGCATCACCTACGGCTACCGCCCCGCAGTACCGTTGGTCGGCCCGATCTACCGACGCTACCTGGCCTGGCTCGATACGGGCGAGGACGCCTTCAATACCGCGCTGATCGAAGCCGGGCGCATCCCGGTGGTGACGCACGCGACCGTACGCATGCACAGCGACGCCCTCGAGCCGGACGACCCGGTGTCGATGCCCGGGCCGGGCAATGGCGGCGTGCCGACAGACCCCGGTTCGCCGCCGGTGGTCGATACCCCTCCGCCGGTGTGCGTGACGGTCGGGTGCACCGTCGAAGGCGGCGGAGGGAGCGATGGCGGAGACGATACGCCACCGGCCTGCAACCCGCAGACCGACCCCTTGGGTTGCCGACCGATCGGCTGCCGCGCGGGCGACCCCAGCTGCGATCCGATGTGCGAGGTCGCCTGCTGCGTTTCGACCAACCCCCCTGTCAGTTGGCTGCCATGACGCCATTGCAACGCTCTGCTCGGATATCGAGTCACGCCACGATCCGGTTCGTGTTCTGCGCCCTGCTGCTGGCCTCACCGGCCATGGCGCAGATGAGTACGGCTCCGCTCGATTGCGGCGCCGGCCCCGGCGGGGCCACCGACTGCGCCAGCGCAGGTCCGGCCAGCCCCGGCAACACCAGCGGCACCGAACTGGGTGCGGGCAACCCGATCAACGTCGTCACCGGCAACAAGTACCAGCGCGAGACCGACCTGCCCGCGCTACCTGGCCCGCTAGGGCTGGAGATCGTGCGCCACTACAACAGCAGCATTCGTGGCCTCGGGCAGATCGGCTACGGCTGGCGGCTGTCCTACGAGACCGATCTGTACGCCATCGGCGACACCGTGCAGATCCTCACTGCCGACGGCAGGCGTCTGATCTTCCAGCGCACCCCGCAGGAGCCCGCCGAGTGCGCCGGCAGCAACCCGGCCGACGGGCGTATCGCCATCCGGCGCAGCGCCGATGGCCGCGAGCACTACCGCTGGATCTGGCCTGGCGGACGGGAGCTGGACTTCAATCCGGACGGGCGGCTGGTCAGTATCGCCGAACCCAACGGCCCCCTGCTGACCCTGACCCGCGGCCCGCGCGGCGAACTGCTGCAAGTCAGCGACCCGCAAGGGCGTAGCCTGCTCATGCACTACGGTCCCGCGCAGGGAGACGGCTTCAAGGGCATCGTCGCCATCGACAGCCCGGTGGGCCGCTTCGAGTACGTGCACGAAACCGAAGGAGCGGGCATCAGCAACCTGCTGCAGGTCCGGTACCCGAACGGGCTGGGCGCGCGGCACTACCACTACGAAACAGAACGGCAGGCCGGCCACCCGCACGCGCTGACCGGCATCAGCCAGGAGATGCTCGACGGTGAGCGCACGCGCCTGCAGCGGCTGTCCACCTGGGGCTACGACGAGCAGGGGCGGGCCGTCGTCTCGGTGCGGGGCGAGCCGCGGCGGCTGGATGCAGATGGGCAGCCCGTGGCGGGCACCGGGGTCGAACAGGTGGAGCTGAGCTTCGTCCGACCGAGCCTGCCCGACGGAGAGCCTGGCGAGACCGTGCTCACCAACAGCCTCGGCCAGCTCACCCGCTACCGGCATGCGCAGATCGGCGGGCAGTACCGGCTGCTCGAAGCGCGCGGGGCGGGCTGCGCCGGCTGCGGCGAGACCGACGTGCGCTATGGCTACGACCGGCACGGCAGTCTGGTGGAGCAGACCAAGCTCGATCGCAACGGCCAGCCGCTGTGGAGCCTGCACTGGGAATACGACTCCCTTGGCCGGATCGTGCGCCACTCCCGGCAGGACTGGCAAGCCGGCCGGGTCCTGGCGACCCGGCTGCTGGAGCGGCGCGAATACGAAGGCCCGCGCGACGCCCCCAGCCTCGTCGCGCGGCCCAGCGTCGTGCCGGGGCGGGAACATCAGCTGCGCATCGACTACAACGAGCGCGGCCAACCGCTGCGCGTGCACGAGACCGGCTACAGCCCGTTGACCACGGCCGGCGACGTGGCCGCCAATGCAGACCAAGCCACCCGCATCGACCGCAGCACCACCTACGCTTACCGCACCATCCTGGGCCGCAGCCTGTTGGCCGAAATCGATGGCCCCTTGCCCAACGGGCCGAAAAATGGCCCGGAAGACTCCGACATCACCCGCTACGAATGGGATGCGCGCGGCAACTTCATCGTGGTACTCGAGCAAGCGGGCGGGCGGCGAACCGCGCTGCAGTATCACCCGGATACCGGACTGCCACAGCGCGTCGTCAACGACGAGGGCGTCGAGGCCACCTTTGCCTACAACCTGCGCGCTCAGCTTGTGAGCGTGCGCAGCCACGGCCCGGGCGGGTCACCGCCACGCGAACAGCAGATCCGCCACGACGCGCTCGGCCGCCCGGTCGAAGGCGAACACCCCGGAGTGCCCGGCGCCAACTGGCGCCAGGCCTGGGACGAGCACGGTCGCTTGCAGTGGCGCGCCTCCGCCCTGGGCGTGTTGAACACCTACGCCTACGACACCGAAGGCCGGCTGATCGAGCAGGGCCGGCACAGCGCCAGCTTCGAGCAAACCCTGCGGCGCCGCTACGACGAGTCGGGTCGGCTCGCGCACGTCCGGGACAACGCGGGGCGCAGCCTGCAATGGCACTACGACGCGCAGGGCCGGCTCGAACGCATGGTTGATGCACTGGGCTTTGGATACCCCGCGCCAGCCGACCCGACGGCTCGCCCGGCCGAAACCGATCCGGCCGGCAGAATTCTGGCGCTGCGCGACGACTTCGGTCGCACGGTGCTCACGCAGAGCCCGGACAGCGGCACGGTCCTGCGCCAGTTCGACGCCGCTAACCGCCTCGTGGCGATGCGCGACGCGGGCGGCAACCACGCCCGCTACGACTACGACGCACAAGGCCGCATCCTGCGCCAGACGGTCACCGACGCCCGCAGCGGCAACGACGAGGTGACCGTCTGGCGCTACTCGGGCCGGCACTTGGTTGAGCTCGTCCACCCCACCCAAAGCGAACGCTACGAATACGATGCGCGCGGCTATCGCCGCGCGCGCATCGTCCGCCTCCCCACCGAGCAGGGCGAGCTGACCGCCGTCACCCGCTACGAACATGACGAGGCCGGCCGGCTCGTCGCCACCACCTTGCCCGACGGCAGCCGGCTGCGTTACCAGCGCAACGGCCAGGGCCAGGTCGTCGCGCTCACGCGCAATCCGGTGCGCACCGCCTGGCTGCGCTGGCTGGGCCGCGAGCAGACCATCGCCCGCGGCTTCGAACGCGACCTGATTGGGCTGCGCGGCTACACCACCGGCAACGGCATCGAGACCCACTACCAGCGCAGCCGCAACGGCGCGCTGGCGCGGGTAGTGCATCGGCACCGCAAGGTGGAGCAGGCGCAGATGGCCCGCCACGGGTCTGCGCCCCTGCGGCTCGGCTACGGCCCGCAGGAGGCGGCCGAACGCCTGCTGGGCATTGCCCCCGCCCGGGCGCAGACGCCGCCGGCCTCGAAGGCCTCGCGGCTGCCCGGAGCGCTTGGGCTGCCGAACGACCCGTCGGCGCTGATTGATCACCGCTACCTATGGGATGTCCGAGGCAACCTGCTGCACAGCCGCCAGCTCGCCGCCGACGCACAGCCGGCCTGGCGCAGCCACGCCTATGACGGACACGACCGCCTGCTCGCCTCGGTCGAGTGGCAGGTCCACGGCAACACCCTCGCCGAACAGGGCGTCTGGCGCTACGCCTACGACCGCTCGCAACGCCGCGTGCTCGACCAGCAGGGCGTCGCCTCGCAAGCCGAGCTCTACGCCGGCACCCGGCGCAGCGCCTTCGTGCCCGACAGTCATCGGCGCATCGATGGACCCGCCAGCCGCTACAGCGCCAGCGGCCAGCCCGAGCAACTGGGTCACCGCGAATACCACTGGGACGCGCGGGGCCGGCTCGTCGAGGCGCGCGAGCACGGTACGACGCTGGTGCGCTACAGCTACGACCACCGCGGCTTGCGCAACCGTAAGACCCTGCTCTCCTCGCCCCCCGTTCGTCCCGAGCCTGCCGAAGGGCGAACCATCCACTACCTCTACGACGACGCCCGCCAACCGCTGGCCGAGCTCGACGGCGCGGGGCGGATCCTACGCCAGTACGTCTGGCTCGCCGACCTGCCCTTGGCCGTCCTCGACACGCCCGAAGGCAGCGCGCCGGCATCGGCCGGACAAGGCGCCGCCGAGCGCATCGTCGGCGACCTGCGGCGCATTGCGCAGAGCTGGCTCGCCGGCCTCGACGGCATCGCCTGGCTGCACGCCAACCATCTCGGCGCCCCCGAGCTCGCGACCGGTGCCCAAGGCCAGGTGCTGTGGCGCGCACACTACGCGCCCTTCGGTGCGGCATCGGTCACCGGCCGCGAGAGCTTCGCCCTCCACCTGCGCCTGCCCGGCCAGTACTTCGACCCTGAAACAGGTCTGCACTACAACCGCGCCCGCTACTACGACCCGCAAGCCGGCCAGTACCTTAGTCCGGACCCGCTCGGCACCCCCGACGGGCCCAACCCCTATGCCTACGTTGCCTTCAACCCGCTGCGCTACATCGATCCGGACGGGCTCATCCTCTTCGCCTTCGACGGCACGGACAACTCTCGTGACAGGCGCGAACTGGAGCGCCTCGGTGGCTCGAGGACCAACGTGGTACGGTTCGCGGATCTTTATGAGGTCGGTGGCGCCGTGAACTACGTGTCCGGCGTGGGCACGCGCCACTTCGAGGATGGAAACACCAACTACCTGGGCGATGAGTATCAGGACATCCTACCGAACGGCCTCGGCCCCATCCCAGATCGTGGCGGCAATTTCACCGGGCGCGCGCGCATCGAGCGCATGTGGAGCTACTTCATCGACGCGGCCGAGGCCCATCCCGACGATGAGACCATGGACATCGACATCGTCGGCTTCAGCCGCGGCGCGGCGCAGGCCCGGGAGTTCGCCAACCGGCTGGTGGCCGCCAGCGTCATCTACGATGGGGTGCGCTACATCCGGTACTCGGCGCTCGACGGCGTCACGCGCCAGGAGGTCACGCGCTGCCAGCCGGTCAACCTGCGCTTCATGGGCCTGTTCGACACCGTCCTGAGCACCGACCTGCCGTGGGGGGCAACCTATCGTCTGGCGATACCGGCGGAGTTCGCCCATGTGGTGCATGCCGTGGCGCTTAACGAGTACCGCAGCCAGCCTTATTCCTCCGACGTGTTCGGCTACCCGTTCAATGCGGCCTTCTGGAATGCGACCCGTCGCAATCTGCCCGACGACTTGCACCAGGGCGGCTTCCCTTTGGAATCCATCGGCGCGAGCAGCCACGAGCTCGGCCAGGTGCGCATCGAGCGCGGCTTCATCGGCGCGCATGCCGATATCGGTGGCGGCTACGACGAGGGTGAAAACCAGTTGTCCTTCGTGGCGCTGAACTGGATGGTCGAGCAGGCGCAGAAGGCGGGGGTGAACATGAACGCTTCCGGCCTGGACTCGATCCCGGTTTCCAACCCCATCCTCCACGACCAGAGCAACGCCTTGCGCATCGGGGACCCGCGCGAGACCCCGCCGGTCTCACGTGCAGTCCAGCAGGGAGACATGACGTTTATCGAAACGGAGCTCCTGCGCGCCGAAGACCGCGAAGTCCGAGGCGCAGTCGCCGGCACCACCCAGCGTGACATGGGATTTACCGACTTCGGCCCCGATGACCGCAGCCTGACCACCGGCGAGACGCACGACTTCATCGCCTATACCGAGCGCCCCGTGACGGGCAACCCGAATGACACCTGGGACGCGCTGACCGGCAACCAAACGGGACGGGTAAACATCGCTGCATACATGGACTGGCTGTGCGAACACGGTTATTTCGAGCGAGGTTCGGCACAGTGCGCATCTGGAGGAGCACCATGACAAGGAAATCGTCATCCCTGCCGCAGTCCCCATCGCGCCGCACGCTGCTGGCACTGAGCGCTGCCTTTCTGGCCGGCTGCCGGGGCAGCGCCCCCCGGCGCGTGCAGGCTCCACGCCAGCCTCTGAGCGCGGAGGACGAGGCGCTCAAGCGCAAGTTCCGCGGGCTCGAGGGCGGGCAGTTGCGGGTCGACTCGTTGTTTGTTGTTCATGGACTGAACATCTTTGACGAGAACGGGCGGCTTTTCTTCAGACGCGCGGGCATGAGTCCCCCCCGAGGCAGATTCATCGGTAGCTATGGTGCGGAATTCGGGGTGCCGAAGTTCTTGCGGGTGGAGTGGCGGGACAAGATCGAGATGGAGCCGGACGGCGCGCTCAAACGAGGTTTGCCAGGCGATGCCTTCTACGGTGGCACCATCCTGGGTGACTACACGATCCCCGTCGCCTCGCGCATTCCCGACGCCCTGCTCGAGGAAAAACGGCGGAACGGCGGCGGGTTCCGGCTGAAGATCCGCATCCATCCCGACGGGCCGCTCATCGGCTGGGACCTGGAGCGCGCTCCGGGCTCGGCACCCGACGGCTCGAAGTTCCATCACGCGGGCGGGGACTTCCAGGAAGCCTTCATCTACAACGGCAAGGCACTGCGCAAGGGCTGGTTCATCCACCCCAGGACCGGTGAGCGTATCGAGACCGATTTCTGAACGCCGGAACTGCTGAATGAAGGCGCACGCCAATACGCTGCAGTACATCAGCCGGCTGCCGCGCGACCTCGAGCAACTGGGCGAGGGCACGGCGCTCGACCCGCGGACGCTGGGCAACGTCACCGGCACGGTGGACATGCAGGCCTACGTACAGTGGTTGCGCGACAACGGATACGGACTGTAAGGAGAACCGCACATGATGAGGCGACGCATCCTATTCGCCACTGCCGCAAGCGTGCTGCTCGCCGGCTGCCGCGGCGCACCGCCGGCGCCCGCACAGCCGCTCACCCCCGAGCAGGCGCGCTACCTGGAGAGCCGCGAACGTATGCTGAAGAAGTTCGGCCGCCCGGGCTTCGAGCTCGTGGTCGATGCGATGGAAGGGCAGGAGTTTCTCGGCGTCGAGTTCTTTCCCGAGCATGCGAAATACCCGTTCCTCCAAAGGGGGGGCAACGCCTGCAAACGCGGGGCAAGATGGTGCTCTCGCAGCCGGTGCCCGAACGGGTGCGCATTGTGTGGCGGGACTCCAGCGAGTTCGTACCCGACGGGCGGGCGCTCTACGCCGGCAACATCATCGGCGACGAGCTCCTCGAAGTCGGCTCGCGCATTCCGCAGGATCTGATCGACGAGCTCAAGCGCGATCCGCGCGGCAGCCTGCGCCTGAAGTTCCGCATGAGCGAACAGGGCACGCTGTTCGGCTGGGATATCGAGCGGCGGCCGGGGCTCCACAGCGACGAGGCCAGGAAGGCTCGCGCGCAGGGCAAGGACCTCTATTACCCGCCCGCCCATAGCCACACCGGGGGCGATTTCAAGGAAGCCCGGCCTGCCTACTACGTCTGGGACGGGCACGGTTTCACGGAGCTGCCGCGGGCGCTGCCGACACCCTTGAGTGTGGCAGACCAGGCATTGCTCGACCAGTACGACCTGACACTGGTCGGCAAGGAGGGATGGATCAGGACTGTTCCTCCCACACCTTCGAACTACCGCAGAGTCTGGGAAAAAGGTTGGTACATCGACAGGCGCACCGGACTGAAGATCGAGACGGACTACTGAAGCAGCGGTTTTCCAATGGATGCCCCACCGATTCGAGGAAGCGATCATGACATCATCTGAACACCACGCGAGGCGGCAGGCCCGATGCTCGCTCACACGGGTATGTTCGAGCATGCGCCGGACCGCCTCGCTCTTGCGTTACGGGGCTAGCGGTTTACCCCGAAACCGACCTTGAGCGCTTCGATGTCCAGGTGCGCTTCGGCCAGCAGGCGCTTGAGCCGGTCGTTCTAGACTTTCAACTCCTTCAGCCACCAGGCGTCCTCCGCATCCATGCCGCCGTACTTCACCCGCAATGCGTAGAAACTTGTCGGGCAAGAACCCGTGCTGGCGCGCCAGCTCCGACACGGCCATGCCGGCCTAGACCGGCTTGAGGAACCCGATGATCTGCTCGATGGTGAGTCGACTCTCTTCATGTCCGTTCTCTTCATGGTTGACGGACTTTAAAGCTTCACGTGGTACGGCTCAGTGGGGGCAGGTCAGATGGAAAGACTGTTGAGAATATTCGTCACGACATTGACCTCATTTGTGAGCCTCTTTCTTTCCTTTTCCTCATTCTCAGCTGCTTACGAGCAGACTCTTGACAGTGGCAATTATCATTTGGAGCGCTGGGAGATGCCATTGGTGCGGTTGATTGTTAAGGATGCTAAATCGCATCAGAACGATAATGGCATAGCGCTGATTGAGGTGGATCTGATCGAGATTATCCGAAAGGGGGAAATGCAGCTAGGGAAAGGTCCAATAAGAGCTCAGTGGCGAACATATCGCGAGGCGTCGCCTCTTACTGCAGATTCGTGGGGAGGGGGTGAATCGGTTGGTGAGGAGCTATTCGACAGCTTAATGAATGTGAGTTTAATCTGTTTTGTGGGCTCGGCTTCAGGAAATATTATTTTGTATGCAGATGCATGTTTTGTTGATGGTCCTGATAATAAGGAAATTGCTGTGAAATTCTCCAAAAGAAAGCCGATTGGAGAATACTTGTATGATTACGCATGGTTATGCGTTCTGTTATTTCCGCTAATCGGATTTATCTTGATTTTTGCTCTTCCAAAAATCGGTATGGTCGTTTCTGCTTCGTCGTTTCCGGCGGGAGTTTACATTCTTTCAGAGGGGAAAGCGTACGATGCAATCATCGTTTACCCAGCTCTCATTCTCGCGGGAATTGTAACGGCCTTAGGCTTTGCCCGGTTGCTCCATCAGATGGTCAAGGAGGAACGGAAGGATAAGGCCGTTGCCAGTCAGGACGAAGCATCGAGCTCAGATTGACCTCCTCCTAGCATCTTATGTGTGCTGATACGGTATCTCCGGGAATTGTTATGGGCTGCAAGACCTCAATCGTCGTAACGTTCTTGCGACTGTCTTGTTATCGGTTATTGCGCCCACCGCATTAGCAGAAATTCTCAGAGGGCCGAGCGCAGCACGTCATGGACTGCGAAGTCGTGAGGTCTGGATCGGGGCAAGATCTCTGGCAGGGGCCAGAATAGGACGGGCCGACGGCGACATTCAGGTCGTGTTTTTCGTCGATCTCAATTGTCCCGCCTGCGTCCAGTTGTGGCGATGGTTCGACATGCCAGCACGTCGCCAGTGGGCGACGTTGTGGGTGCCGGTGAGTCATATGCATCATTCCAGCACGGGACGCGGCATCGCGCTGTTACGCTCGGCACAGCCTAGGGCCGCTCTCCAGGAGAACTACGGTGAGGGCTTCGACCGGTCTACACGTACTGGCGGACTTGCAGTTGCTGAAGACGAGACGCTGGCCGAACTGTCCGCGATCCGCGTCAATACACACTTCTGGCGCACCTCTCTTTTCGAAGCCACTCCCATCACACTCTACCGCCGGCGTAATGGAACCTATTGGCAACTGCTGGGCCAGTTGCCCGAGCCGCAGATGGGTGCAGCCTTCTCGGAGCTCGGTTCGGCAGTCTTACCCGTCTTCAAAGCGCCGCGCTGAGACTTGGTCCGTCCCTGTCAGGGGAATACCGTATCAGCACATCCGGCTCAGTCTCCCAAGCGTTCCGGCACGATCCTCGGCGTCAGCGCCATACCCTTGGCGGTACGGCGGTGACGCAGGGTTTCGCGCTGGGTGGGCTTGAGTTCGATGGTGATGGGTTTGCCGCCGCGGCCGGTGCCGTGGATGCGCAGCGGGGCGTCGTCCGCAGGCAGGGCGACGGCAGTGAGCGCTTCGCGGTCTTCCAGCTTCATGACGATGACGCCGCGGCCGCCGGCCTGCACCTTCATCTCACTGCGGGCAAAGATGAGGATGCGGCCGTTGGCGGATACCGCGGCGATCCACTGGCCGTTGGCGGCTGCCGGTTCCAGGACCTTCTCGCCTTTCTCCAGGGTCATGAAGGCCTTGCCGGCGCGCTGGCGGCTGGTGGCGTCGGCGAGCGTGCAGATGAAGCCGTAGCCGCCGGAGTTGGCAAACATCCAGGTCGAATCCGGGCGGGCGGAGAGCACCTGGGCGAGCTTGCCGCCGTCCTGGAAATCCACCAGCGTGGTGATCGGAGTGCCGTCGCCGCGACCGCCGGGCAGGTCGGAGACCTTCACGGTGTAGGCGCGGCCGTTGGTGTCGATGACGACCAGCGGCCAGGTGGTGCGGGTTTCGATCTGCGCGAAGGCGAAGTCGCCGGCCTTGTAGCTGATTGCCGCCGGGTCGATGCCGTGGCCCTGGCGGGCGCGCACCCAGCCGTTCTTGGAGACGATCACGGTCACCGGCTCGTCGGCCACGCTGATTTCGGCAGCGGCCACCGGGGCGACGGTTTCGATCAGGGTGCGGCGGGCGTCGCCGTACTTCTTGGCGTCTTCGGTGATCTCGCGCAGGATCAGCCTGGTCATCGCGCCGCGGCTGTCGAGCAGTTGCTGCAGGCCTTCGCGCTCTTCCTTCAGCTCGGCGAGTTCCTTCTCGATCTTGAAGCCTTCGAGGCGGGCGAGCTGGCGCAGGCGGATTTCTAGGATGTCCTCGGCCTGGATGTCGGTGAGGCCGAAGGCACTGATCAGCGCCGGCTTGGGCTCGTCGGATTCGCGGATGACGCGGATCACTTCCTCGATGTGGAGGAAGGCGATCATGCGTCCTTCGAGGATGTGGATGCGCCGGTCGACTTCGCTCAGGCGATGGCGGGTGCGGCGCTCGACGGTGACGTAGCGGAAGTCGATCCACTCGCGCAGGATCTGCACCAGGTTCTTCTGCTGCGGACGGCCGTCGCGGCCGATCATGGTGAGGTTCACCGAGGTGCTGCTCTCCAGCCCGGTGTGGGCGAGCAGCACGGCCATGAACTCGTCGCGGTCGATGCGGCTGGAGCGCGGCTCCAGCACGATGCGCACCGGCTCGGCCTCGGACGACTCGTCGCGCACCGTCTCCAGCACGCCCAGCACCAGCTGCTTGAGCTGCTTCTGTTCCTGGCTGACGTCCTTCTTGCCGGCGCGCGGCTGCGGGTTGGTGAGTGCTTCGATCTCGGCCAGCACGTTGGCGGTGGATACGCCGTGCGGCAGCTCATGGACGATCACCCGCCACTGGCCGCGGGCGAGCTCCTCGATGCGCCAGCGCGCGCGCAGGCGCAGGCTGCCGCGCCCGCCGGCATAGGCGTCGCGGATGGCTTCGGGCGAGGAGATCAGCTGCCCGCCGCCGGGGAAGTCCGGCCCCGGGAGCAGCGGCAGGATGTCGTCCAGCCCGGCTTCCGGGTGGCGGATCAGGTGGCAGGTGGCCTCGGCCACTTCGCGCAGGTTGTGCGGCGGGATCTCGGTAGCCATGCCCACCGCGATGCCCGAGGCGCCGTTGAGCAGCACGAAGGGCAGGCGCGCGGGGAGCAGTTTGGGCTCCTGGAAGGCGCCGTCGTAGTTGGGGGCGAAGTCCACCGTGTCGCGGTCGATTTCGGCCAGCAGCAGCTCGGCGATCGGAGTCAGGCGGCATTCGGTGTAGCGCATCGCCGCGGCCGAGTCGCCGTCGCGCGAGCCGAAGTTGCCCTGGCCGTCGACCAGCGGGTAGCGCAGCGAAAAGTCCTGCGCCACGCGCACCATGGCGTCGTACACGCTGGAGTCGCCGTGCGGGTGGTACTTGCCGATCACGTCGCCGACCACGCGCGCGCTCTTCACGTGCTTGGCGCCGGCGGCGAGGCGCATCTCGTTCATCGCGAAGAGGATGCGGCGCTGCACCGGCTTCATGCCGTCTTCCACCTGCGGCAGGGCGCGCGACTTGACCACGCTCATCGCGTAGGCGAGGTAGGCGCGCTCGGCGTAGCGGTCGAGCGGCAGGCTGCCGTCACCGTTGCCGTTGTTCTCGGCAGGCGGGGCGGGGGGCGCGGGCGGGACCGCTGCCGCGGCGTCCGGGAAGTCGAAGAGGTCGGGCGTATCGGTGTCTGTGCTCATGATGCGGCAATGTAGGGGGCCGGAAGCTCGTGCAGCTGCGGGTCCGCCCAGTTTTCGAGGGCGAGTCCGGCGACGCGGTCGAACTCGCGGAGGTTGTTGGTGACCAGGGTGCAGCCCAGCGTCAGGGCGTGCGCGGCGATCTGGGTGTCTAGGGGGCCGATCGGCGTGCCGGCGGCTTCCAGCGCGCAGCGCAGTTCGGCGTAGCGCCACATGGCGCGCTCGTCGAAGGCGGCGACCTCCAGCGGCAGGAGGAAGGTCTCCAGCGCGGCGCGGTTGCGCGCCGAGCCGCTCTTGGCCACGCCGTAGGCCAGTTCCCCGGCGGTGATCGCCGAGATGCCGATGTCGCCGACCGGGTGCTGCTCGAAATGCAGCCTCACGTGCGCCGGACGCTGGTTGATGAGATAGATGCAGATGTTGGTATCCAGCATGAATCTCACGGCAGCAGATCCTCGCGCTCTTGCTGCGCCGGCTGCTGGCGCTCGAGGACGAAGCCGGGCTCGAACTGCTCGAGCGCGCCGAACAGGGTGCCCCAGCCGCGCCGGGGCAGCAGCACCACCGCGTCGCCGACACGCTTGATGAATACCTCGTCGCCTTCGAAGCGGTATTCCTTGGGCAGCCGCACGGCCTGGCTGCGGCCATTGACGAAGAGCTTGGCGGTTTCCATGGGGGCTCCGGAAGGTGATGGATATCGTTAGTATATACCGTGTCGCAGCCGATGCCTGCGGGCGTCGGCGAGGTTCAGATATCCGCCTCCACGGAGTCGCCGTTCTCTTCCATCCAGGCGCGTCGCCCCGACGCTTCGCCCTTGCCCATCAGCAGGGTGAACATGCGCAGGGTGTCTTCCAGCGCCTCGGGGCGCACCGCCACCGGCAGCACGCGGCGGGTGGCCGGGTCCATGGTGGTCTCGCGCAGCTGGTCGGGGTTCATCTCGCCCAGGCCCTTGAAGCGGCCGACCTCGATGGCCTCGGCGCGGAAGCCTTCCTGCACCATGCGGTCGCGGATCGCGGTGAGTTCGCCTTCGTCGAGCGCGTACAGGCGGCGCGCCGGGCGCTTCTTGCCCTGGGCGGGCACGTCGATGCGGTAGAGCGGCGGCTGGGCGACGTAGATGTGGCCGCGCTCGATGAGCTTGGGGAAGTGGCGGAAGAACAGCGTCAGCAGCAGGGTCTGGATGTGGGCGCCGTCCACGTCGGCGTCCGACATGATGATGATCTTGCCGTAGCGCAGGCCGGAGAGGTCCGGCTCGCTGTCGGCGCGGTGCGCGTCCACCCCCAGGGCCACCGCGATGTCATGGATCTCGGCGTTGGCCAGCAGGCGGTCGGGGTCGATCTCCCAGGCGTTCTGCACCTTGCCGCGTAGCGGCAGGATGGCCTGGGTTTCCTTGTTGCGCGCCATCTTGGCCGAGCCGCCGGCGGAGTCGCCCTCGACCAGGAAGAGCTCGTTGCGCTCAATGTCCTCGGATTCGCAGTCGGACAGCTTGCCCGGCAGCACCGCGACGCCGGAGCTCTTCTTGCGCTCGACCTTCTGCGCGCTCTTCTGCCGCGCCTGGGCTTGGCGGATGGAGAGTTCCGCGATCGCCTTGCCGGCTTCCACGTGGTTGTTGAGCCAGATCTCGAAGGGGTCGCGGATCTGCCCGGAGACCAGCTTCACCGCCTCGCGCGAATTGAGCTTTTCCTTCACCTGGCCCTGGAACTGCGGGTCGAGCAGGCGTGCGGAGAGCACGAAGCTCATCCGCCCGCACACGTCTTCCTGCTGCAGCTTGATGCCGCGCGGCAAGAGCGCATGGTGCTCGATGAAGGACTTGACCGCCTCGAACACCCCGGCGCGCAGGCCGGATTCGTGGGTGCCGCCGGCCACCGTGGGGATCAGGTTCACATAGGATTCGCTCGGCACTGCGGTCTCGAACCAGGCCACCGCCCAGGCCGCGCCTTCGCCCTTGGCGAAGTTGGCGTCGTCCGCGCCGGCATAGCCTTCGGCGGTGTAGACCGGGGCCACCGGCTCCAGGTCGCCGGCCAGCTCCTTCATGTAGCCGGCCAGGCCTTCCGGGTAGCTCCAGCGCTTGGTGAGCACGGGGCCGGCGGGCTGCTCGATGTCGAGTTGCACGGCGACGCCGGGCAGCAGCACGGCTTTCGAGCGCAGCAAACGCTCGATCTCGCCGAGCGGGATCTTGGGGCTGTCGAAGTACTTCGGGTCCGGCCACACCTGCACCCGGGTGCCGCTCTGGCGGCCGCAGTCGCCGACCGTCTGCAGGGCGCCGATGCGCTCGCCGCCGTCGGCGAAATCGATGCGGTACTGCTTGCCTTCGCGCTTGACCTCGAGCTCGATGCGGGTCGACAGCGCGTTGGTCACCGCCACGCCCACGCCGTGCAGGCCGCCGGAGAAGGCGTAGGCGCTGTTGCCCTCGCGCTTGTTGAACTTGCCGCCGGCGTGTAGCCGGGTGTAGGCCAGCACCACCACCGGCACGCCTTCCTCCGGGTGCAGGCCGACCGGGATGCCGCGGCCGTCGTCGGCCACCGAGACCGAGCCGTCCAGGTGCAGGGTGACGTGGATCTTCTTCGCAAAGCCGGCCAGCGCCTCGTCGGCGGCGTTGTCGATGACTTCCTGGATGATGTGCGCCGGGCTGTCGGTGCGGGTATACATGCCGGGGCGCTCGCGCACCGGTTCCAGCCCCTTCAGCACGCGGAAGGAGGATTCGTCGTATTGCTGCTGCTTGCCAGTCATCGCGGACCCGTCGGTGTAGGACGGGCGCAAGGATAAGGCGGGAGCGGGGGGAAGGGAAAGGGGAGAGCGGAAAGCTCAGGGCGACCGCACGAATGCCGGTATCGTCCCCATCGTTCCATAGGAGCGGCCTTGGCCGCGATTGCGGCGTCCGTCGTCCCGCGGGCCTCATCGCGGCCAAGGCCGCTCCTAGCGGGGCTGCGACGCAAGGGGGATCAGGCGCTGCCCAGGATGCGTCCGCCGCCGGTGGTGCGGGCGTGGCCGTCGGCGTCGTAGAGCTGCGGCCGGTCGGCCGCGGCCAGCAGGATGGACAGTGCCCCCTGGTTGTGCTGCATGCGCTCGATGACCAGCTTGCCGTTCAGGCTGTTGCGCTCGCGCGCTTCGGCTGCGAGGCGCAGCACTTCGTCCCACTGGGCGAGGGTGTCGGGCATGTCGGCGCACAGGCTGCGGATCGCCTCGCCGGAGTTGGCCAGGCCGAGCCGGCCGAGCAGCATGGCGCGGGCGTCGTGCAGGCGCTGCAGGGTGTGGTAGAGCTCGGTCTTCTCGTTGGTGAGCGCCAGCAGCGCATCGGTGTCGCCCGCGACCAGCAGGCTCTCCTCGCGGCCGAGCAGGGTGATGAAGGTACGCAGTTGCGTGACCTCCATGCCGATCAGCTGGGCAAACTGCAGGCGTTCGGTCTGGTTCACGAGTGTCCGGGGTTCTCGTTCAGCATCTGGCGGACGCTGTCGATCAGGCCGTCGGCGATGCGGCCGGCGTCGATCTTGAAGCGTCCCTCGCTGATCGCCTGGCGGATCTCGTCGACCCGGGCGCGGTCGACGACCGGCGCATTGGCGATGGCAGTCTCGGCCTTCTGCAGGCTCGAGGACAGCGAGGACAGTTGCACTTTGTCTCCGCCGGCGGCTGGGGCCGGCCCGGTTCCCGCCTGCTGGCGGGGTTTCGTCTCGCCGGCCTGCGGGCCGCCGAGCGACTTGACGGCGCTATCGATCTTCACGGCATGACTCCCGATGGGTGTTGTCTGTAACGTATTTCGGCGCGACGAAGGAAAACTTTAGCGATTTTTACAGATATTTTTTTCGCGTGGCGAGCGTCGCATCAGAGACCGACCTCGACGACCCCTCCGTTGCGCGCGATCCCCGAGATCACCTGGCCGCTCGGCATGCGCACGCGCACCGTCTCGCCCTCGGTTGCGCCGTTCAGCGCGCGCCCTTCGCTGCTCACGTTGAAACCCGGGCCGCGGCTCACCACCTTGACGTTTTGCCCCTGGCGCACCGCCGGCGGCAGGCGCAGGTGGGTGGTGCGCAGCGGAGCACCGGCGCCCACCGCGATCCGCACATGATGGCCGACCGCCTGGGCCGGATCGGTGATCGTGGCCTCGGGCAGTGCGGCCAGGTCGCCCCGCTCGCGCTTCAGGTCGGCCAGGCCGACGATCTGTCCGGGGCGCAGCGGACGGGCCACCACCACGTAGTCGGTCAGCACCTCGACCCGGGCCGGCAGGTAGATGGTCCATTCGACCGGCGACTCACAGCGCACGCCCACGTTGGTCTGTCCCCAGGCACGCGCGCCGGCCGGGAAGAAGGGCACCAGCTCCGCACAGGCCGGCAGCTGGTTGAGCGGGTCCATCCGCCCCACGGTCACGCTGACTTCGCCCGGCAGCCCGGCCGCTTCGGCCGCGAGAAAGGCTCGCGCTGCTTCGTGCACCGGCTCGGGCGCCTGCTGGGCGGCAGCCGGCAGGACGAGCGTGAAGATGGCCAGCAGGCCGCTTGCGATACGGGTGACTGTAGACATTCCTTTCATGCGCCGATTGCACCACGCCCATCGGCGCAGCGGCAAGTCCACCGGGGGCGGCAAGGCTTGCCGCCCTGGACGGACGAGATTGCCGGCAGCAGCGGACAAGCGGACAAATTGGCCGGTATTTACCGGTCTTATCCACCCAAGGTGCTTGCCTGCACGCCACTAATATCGCTGGCATGGAAGGTGCAATGGAGTCGATGCCGATGCCTTTGCACCGTTTACGGCAGCCGGTACGAATACATGAGGTGATGCCATGAGAAACCTGCTCGACAACAGCCTGCGAGTGCACCAGGCGGCGCTCAATACCCAGGCCTACCGCCAACAGTTGCTGGCGTCGAACATCGCCAATGCCGACACCCCCAACTACAAAGCGCGCGACATCGATTTCCGCAGCACGCTGCAGGGCGTGCTAGGTAGCCGCGTCGGCCCGCTCGCGCTGGCGACCACCGCCGGCGGCCACATGGGTGTGGCGCAGTCGAATCCGCTGGAGCGCTTCGCCCAGTACCGCCAGGAGATCCAGTCCTCGGTCGATGGCAACACGGTGAACATGGATGTCGAGCGTGCGGCCTTTGCCGAGAACTCCATCCACTACGAAGCCAGCGTCACCTTCATCAATGGCCTGCTGAGCGGAATGCAGCGCGCGATCTCGGGCCAGTAAGGACAAGGGGAGCCGGATCATGAGCATGCTCAATGTCTTCAATATCGCGGGTTCGGCGCTCAACGCGCAGTCGGTGCGCCTGAACACCACCGCCTCCAACCTGGCCAACGCCGACAGCGTGGTCGGCGAGGACGGCCAGCCCTATCGTGCCAAGCAGGTGGTGTTCGCCGCCCGCCCGGTGCAGGGGGCCGGCAAGGACGCAGTCGGCGTGCAGGTCACCCAGGTGGTCGACAGCGCCGCGCCGATGCGCATGGTGTACGAGCCGAACAACCCGGCCGCCAACGCCGAGGGCTACGTGGAGATGCCCAATGTGAACGTGGTGGAGGAGATGGTGAACATGATCTCCGCCTCCCGCTCCTACCAGAACAATGCGGAAGTGATGAGCACCGCGCGGACCCTGCTGCAGCGCACGCTGCAGATTGGCGCGCAGTGAGCACGGTTCTTGCTGTGATGGCCTTGACCCAATCGGCAATGCCGTCCGGAGATTGAAATGAGCGTGGTAAGCGAAACCAAGAACGTCCTGTCCAGCCTGGCGCGCAACGAGTCGGCAGAGACCAAGGAAACCGAGGACATGCAGGGGCGCTTCCTCACCCTGCTGACCACCCAGCTGCGCAACCAGGATCCGATGAATCCGATGGAGAACGCCGAGGTCACCTCGCAGCTGGCGCAGATGAGCACGGTGGATGGCATCGAGCGGCTCAACCAGATGTTCCAGCAGTTCGTGTCCTCGCAGGAGTCCTCCGAGGCCATGCAGGCGGCGGCCCTGGTGGGGCGCGGCGTGCTGGTCGAGGGCAAGGGCCTGATCCTCACCGAGGCGGGTGCCGTGGGCGGTTTCGTGCTCGATACGCCGGCCGACAAGGTGGTGCTGACCATCCGCGACGCCAACGGGCTGGAGGTCGGCCAGATGGAGTTGGAGGACGTGGAGGCCGGCAGCCACAACTTCGTCTGGGACGGTGTGGCCATCGACGGCCAGCAGGCCGCCACCGGCCGCTACACGGTAGCCGTGGAAGCGACCCTGGGAGACGAGAAGGTGAGCGCCAAGACGCTGGAGTTCGGCCAGGTCACCGGCGTCATTCGCGGACCCAAGAGCACCGACCTGCAGGTCGGCTCGCTCGGCATCTTCCAGTTCGACGACATCAAGCAGATTCTCTGATCCGGAGCAAAGATCATGGCATTCCAACAAGGTTTGAGCGGCCTGGCCTCTTCGTCCAAGGCCATCGACGTGGTCAGCAACAACATCGCCAACGCCAGCACCGTGGGCTTCAAGGGGGCGACCGCGCAGTTCGCCGACGTGTTCGCCTCCTCGCTGACCGGCGCGGTCGGCACCATCCAGATCGGTATCGGCAGCACCGTCAATGCGGTGCGCCAGGCCTTCACCCAAGGCAACCTGACCACCACCAACAATCCGCTGGACATGGCGATCAACGGCAACGGTTTCTTCCGCGTGCAACTGCGCGACGGCACGACCGCGCTGACCCGCAACGGCCAGTTCAACATCGACAACGAAGGCTACGTGGTCAACGCCACCGGCGAGCGCCTGATGGGTTACCAGGAAACCGATCCGGTCAGTGGCGACGTGAGCGCGCCGCTCAACCCGAGCAACGCCAACTACACCACGCTGTTCATTCCGCCCACCGGCATCCGGGCCCGTGCCACCGACAACGTCTCGGTGGGCCTGAACCTCAATGCCAAGGCGGACGTGATCGCCACCAGCCCGCCCGACATCAACGATACCGACAGCTACAGCTACACCACCTCGGTGCGGGTGTACGACAGCCTGGGTATCGACCATGCCCTGTCGTTCTACTTCGTCAAGAGCGCGGTGAATACCTGGGATGTCTATACCAGTCTCGACGGCGCGGCACCGACCAACCCGCCGCTCGGCACGCTGGAGTTCAACGAGGACGGCACGCTGAACCAGACCCTGGATTCCGGCGGCGCCCCGGTGGCGACCAATCTGCTGTCGGCGGATTTCGGCGACCTGGGCAACGGTTCGACCAACCCCTTCGTTGTGTCCGGCATCAGCTTCGCCCGCGCCACCCAGTCGGGCAGCAGCGGTTCGGTGGTGAAGGAGCTGTCGCAGGACGGCTATGCCGACGGTGAGATCGCCGGCCTGTCGATCAGCCAGAACGGCGTGATCCAGGGGCGCTACACCAACGGACAGACCAAGGATATCGGCATCGTCGGCCTGGCCACGGTGCGCAACCCGAACGGTCTGACCTCGCTGGGCAACAACCTGTGGCGCGATTCGCCGGAATCCGGCGAGCCGGTGCTCGGACCCGCGGGCGAGGGCCTGAACGGGGTCATCTCCGCCGGCCAGGTCGAGGATTCCAACGTCGATCTGACCCAGGAACTGGTGCAGCTCATCATCCAGCAGCGCAACTACCAGGCCAACGCCCAGTCGATCCGCACCCAGGACCAGATCCTGCAGACGCTGGTGAACCTCAGGTAATGAACTAGGACGACGGCGGGGGAGACCCCGCCGGCGCGCAGGAGCACATCATGGACCGCCTGATCTATACCGCGATGACCGGCGCCAAGCACACGCTTGGCCAGCAGGCTGCGGTGTCGAACAACCTGGCCAACATCAACTCCACCGGCTTCCGCGCGGAGTTGCACAAGCTGCGCTCGGTGGAAGTGCAGACCGACGCGCTGCGCAGTCGCGCCTTCGTGGTCGATGCCAGTGTCGCCTCCGATTTTGCCACCGGACCGATCGCCTTCACCGGGCGCCAGTACGACGCCGCCATCGAGGGCAAGGGCTGGTTCGCGGTGCAGACGCCAGACGGGACCGAGGCCTACACCCGCGACGGCAGCTTCGAGGTCAGCCCCAACGGCGTGCTGCAGACCCGCAGCGGCCTGCCGGTGATCGGCGATGGCGGACCGATCACCATTCCACCGGACAGCGAGATCGTCATCGGCAAGGACGGTTCGATCTCCGCGTTCACCCCCGGTCAGGGCAATGTGGTGAACGTCGTGGCCCAGCTCAAGCTGGTCAATCCGCCCGAACAGGATCTGGTGCGCGGTGACGACGGCCTGTTCCGCCAGCGCAACGGCCAGCAGGCCGCGGTGGATGAGACCGTGCAGGTGGCCGGCGGCTACCTGGAAGGCAGCAATGTGAACGTGGTCGACCAGCTGGTGCAGATGATTTCCCTGTCCCGCCAGTTCGAGATGCAGACCCGCATGCTGCAGACCGCGGAAGCCAACGACCAGGCCGCCGCACGGGTGATCGGCAACCGCTGACCGGCGGCAAACGGGGCGGCAAATAGCGCCGGAAATCTGCCGGTAATCGGCAAAATGATCGGGTGCTGCGGGCGATAAGCTGGAACCATCGGCAAAAGGGGCACTGGCACAGCACTTGCTCCTTGATTGTCAGACAGACTATCGCTCAGGAGCTCCAAAATGATCCGCTCCCTCTGGACCGCCCGTACCGGCCTCGACGCCCAGCAGACCCAGCTGGACGTCATCTCCAACAACCTCGCCAACGTCGCCACCAACGGCCACAAGCGCCAGCGTGCGGTGTTCGAGGATCTCCTCTACCAGACCATCCGCCAGCCCGGCGCGCAATCGACCCAGCAGACCCAGATCTCCTCCGGCCTGCAGATCGGTACCGGTGCGCGCGTGGTGGCCACCGAACGCATCTTTACCCAGGGCAGCCTGCAGCAGACCGGCAATTCGCTGGATCTGGCCATCCAGGGCAATGGCTTCTTCCAGGTGCAGATGCCCGACGGCACCACCGCCTACACCCGCGACGGCGCCTTCCAGCTCGACAACCAGGGCAACGTCGTCACTGCCAGCGGCTACCCGCTGGCCGACGCGATCAACATCCCGGCCGATGCACGCTCGATCACCATCGGCAAGGACGGTACGGTGTCCGTGCTGGTGGCCGGCGATGTCAATCCGGTGGAGGTCGGCGCCATCCAGGTGGCCTCCTTCGTCAATCCGGGCGGCCTGCAGAGCGCGGGCGAGAACCTGTTCTACGAGACCGCCTCCAGCGGCGTGGCCAACCTCAACGTACCGGGGAGCAACGGTTCCGGGGTGATCAACCAGGGTTACGTGGAAACCTCCAACGTGAACGTGGCCGAGGAGCTGGTGAGCATGATCGTCACCCAGCGCGCCTACGAACTGAACTCGCGCGCCATCCAGACCTCCGACCAGATGCTCGGCCGGCTGACCCAGCTGTAAGGAGCGGCGATCATGAAACTCAGCGCATCGCTTGCCGCCGCCGCACTGGCGCTGCTGTCCGGCTGTGCGTCGATCTACGGTACGCCGCCGACCGCGGTGCACCAGCCGATGAGCGCACGCCCGGAGATGTACGCGCGGAACGTGCCGGCCACCGGCTCCATCTACCAGAACGCGCAGGTCCGTCCGCTGTTCGAGGACCGGCGCGCGCGCAACATCGGCGACACCATCACCATCAACCTGGTCGAACGCACTACCGCGCAGAAGAGCGCCAACGCCACGGCCGGGCGCAGCTCGGGTCTGAGTGGCGGCATCACGGCCACCTCGCGGCTGCCGCTTGGCGGGCTCAACGGGCTGAGCGCCGAAGCCGGCGTGGAGTCGGATTTCTCCGGCTCCGGGGCGGCAGCGGCGAACAACGCCTTCAACGGCACGATCACCGTGACCGTGATCGACGTCTATCCCAATGGCAACATGCTGGTATCCGGCGAGAAGCAGATCGCCATCAACCAGGGCAACGAGTTCATCCGCTTCTCCGGGGTGATCAACCCCAATGCGGTGACCGCGGCCAACACCGTGCAATCGACCCAGGTGGCCGATGCGCGCATCGAGTACAAGGGCAGCGGTTTCATCGACGAGCACAACACCATGGGCTGGCTGCACCGCTTCTTCGTCGCCATCCTGCCGTTCTGAGCGTCTTGCCGACCTGCGGAGCTGAAACATCATGAAGGCAACCCTCGCACGTATCGCAAGCTTTGCCCTGGCGGCCTGCCTGCTGGCGGCCGGGCCGGCGCAGGCCGCGCCCGAACGCATCAAGGAACTGGCGTCGATCGCCGGCGTGCGCGACAACCAGCTGGTGGGCTACGGTCTGGTGGTGGGCCTGGACGGCAGCGGCGACCAGACCACGCAGACGCCCTTCACCGTGCAGAGCATCATCAACATGCTGAGCAACATGGGGGTCACCCTGCCGCCGGGTACCAACCTGCAGCTCAAGAACGTGGCTGCGGTCATGGTTACCGCCACGCTGCCGCCGTTCTCCCGCCCGGGCCAGCGCATCGACGTCACCGTGTCCTCGATCGGCAACGCCAAGAGCCTGCGCGGCGGCACCCTGGTGATGACCCCGCTCAAGGGGGCCGACGGGCAGATCTACGCCATCGCCCAGGGCAACATGCTGGTGGGCGGCGCGGGCGCGCAGGGTGGCGGAGCGTCGGTGACGATCAACCACCTGTCGGCCGGGCGCATCCCCGGCGGCGCCACGGTCGAACGCGCGGTGCCCACGATGCTGGGGCAGGGCGATCACGTGGTACTGGAACTCAACGACACCGACTTCGGCACCGCCCGCCGCGTGGTGGATGCGATCAACCTCGCCACCTCCGCGGGGACTGCCCAGGCGGTTGACGGGCGCACCATCCGCGTCCGTGCGCCGCTCGACCCCTCCGACCGGGTGGCCTTCCTCGGCCAGCTCGAAAATCTCACCGTGACTCCGGTGCAGCAGGCGGCCAAGGTCATCGTCAACTCGCGTACCGGCTCGGTGGTGATGAACCAGAAGGTGATGCTGCAGAACGTCGCGGTGGCGCATGGCAATCTCACCGTGAATGTCGTCACCGAGCAGCAGGCGAACCAGCCGCTGCCGTTCTCGCAAGGGCAGACGGTGATCACCGAGCGCGGCGAGGTGACCATCGAGCAGGTGCCTGGCAAACTGGTGAACGTGCAGGCCGGCAGCAACCTCGCCGACGTGGTCAAGGCGCTCAATGCGCTGGGCGCCACGCCGATGGACCTGGTCAGCATCCTGCAGGCGATGAAGTCCGCCGGTGCGCTGCGCGCGGATCTCGAGGTGATCTGATCATGGTCGGCAGCGGGCAGATCAACGTCCTCGATCCGAACTCGATGGCCAGCCTCAAGCGGCTGGCGCGCGAGGACAACTCGCCCGAGGCGCTGCGCGGGGCGGCCAAGCAGTTCGAGGGCATGTTCCTGCAGATGGTGCTCAAGTCGATGCGCGACGCCATGCCCACCGACAGCCTGTTCGGCACCGAGCAGAGCCGCATGTACCAGCAGCTGCTCGACCAGCAGATGGCGGTGAACCTCGCCCAGGGGCGGGGCGTCGGTCTGGCGGACGTGATCTACCGCCAGCTCGGCGGCAAGGACGAGGCCGCGGGTGGCAGCGCCATCGACGCGCTCGAGGCCGCCGGGGGCGGCGTGTTCCCGATCGATGCCCGCCGTAGCGGCGGCGCGGCGGACGTCGACCCGATCTTCACCCTGATCAATGCCCAGCGCCGGGCGGCAAGTCTTGCCGGTCGGGTGCCGCAGCGGGACGAAGCGGGCGTCGAAGCGGCAGCGCTTGCCGCCCGGCTGAGCGCCGCGATCGACGGTGCGCGCGACGCGCAGGGCAAGATCCCCGAGAGCGCGCGCGAGTTCGTCAGCGCGGTGTGGCCGCATGCGGTGCAGGCCAGCCGCAAGACCGGCATCCCGCCGCAGTTCATGGTGGCCCAGGCCGCCCTGGAAACCGGCTGGGGCGCCAAGATGCTGCGCCACGCGGACGGCACGCCCAGCTACAACCTGTTCAACATCAAGGCCGGCAGCGGCTGGAAGGGCGCCACGGTGGATCTGCCGGTGACCGAGTATGCCGCCGATGGCCGGACCTACAAGGAAAACGCCCGCTTCCGCTCCTACGGCTCCTACGCCGAGGCCTTCGCCGACTACGCGTCGCTGATGGCCGACAGCCCGCGCTACGCCGGGGTGCTCGGCCAGCGCGACGCCGCCGGCTTTGCCCGCGGGCTCCAGCAGGCGGGCTATGCCACCGATCCGATGTACGCCGACAAGCTCACCCGCATCATCGGCGGCAGCACCCTGCGTACTGCGCTGGCCGGCTGAACGCCACCGGCAAGAGTGAGCTGGCAAGGAACTTGCTGAGATAGGTCACAGGCACAGGGAATCGAAGGAAGGATCATGGCCGGACTGCTCAACATCGGCTTGACGGGCCTCAACGCCGCACAACTCCAGCTCAACACCACCTCGCACAACATCGCGAATGCGGCCACGCCCGGTTATAGCCGGCAGACCGTGGTGCAGACCACCAACGAGCCGATGTTCTCGGGCGTGGGCTTCTTCGGCCAGGGGGTGCGGGTCGCTGCGGTCAACCGGCAGTACAGCCAGTTCCTCGAGAACCAGGTGCTGTCGGCCGACAACCGGCGTGCCGAATATTCCGCGTACAGCGGGCAGATCGCCCAGCTCAACAACATGCTGGCCGACTCCGATGTCGGCCTGTCGCCGGTGCTGCAGGCCTTCTTCGCGGGCGTGCAGGACGTGGCGGCCAACCCGTCCAGCGTGCCGGCACGTCAGGCGATGATCTCGGCCGGTGAGGCGCTGGCCGCGCAGTTCCGCGCGCTGGATTCGCGCATGGCCGAAATCCGCCAGGGCACCGAGGGCGAGATCGGCGCCACCATCGACACCATCAACTCGCTGGCCAAGCAGGTCGCCGAGCTCAACCAGCGCATCGCGGTGGCCCAGGCGGCCGGTGCGGGCGTGGCGCCCAACGATCTGCTCGATCAGCGCAACAACGTGGTGTCCGAGCTGAACAAGCTGGTCAAGACCAGCACCGTGCTGGAAAGCGACGGCCAGCTCAGCGTGTTCATCGGCTCCGGGCAGAACCTGGTGCTGGGCAATTCGGTGACCCAGCTCGGCACCGCGCCGAATGCGCTGGACCCGGAACGCCAGGACATCGTGCTGATCGCCCCCAACGGCGCGCAGATCGCCATGCCCGAGTCGCTCGTCCAGGGCGGCGCCCTGGGCGGTCTGCTGGCCTTCCGCCGCGACGCGCTCGACCCCTCGCAGAACCGTCTTAACCTGCTGGCTCGTTCCATTACCGAGGCCTTCAACGCACAGCACACCCTGGGCGTCGACCTGGACGGCAACCTGGGGCAGGACTTCTTCAACTCCTCCCTGGTGCAGCGCGAGAGCGGCACCAGCGCCGCGCCGCAGGTGAGCATTGCCGACGACAACGTCCTCACCAGCGACCGCTACCGGCTCACCTACACCGACGCCACCGGCGGCTACTCGCTGGTGCGCCTGCCCGACAACGCGCCGGTGGCGCTGCCCTCGGACATCGGGCTGTCGATCACGCCGCCGGCCACGTCCACCCCGGGCGACAGCTTCATCATCGAGCCGTTGCGCAATGCGGCGCGCGACATGGGCCTGGCATTCACCGATCCGCGGCTGATCGCCGCCGGCAGTCCGGTGTCGGTCAATGTGCCGGCAACCAATGCCGGTACCGGCAAGATCGACCAGATCGATGTCGGCAGCGTGGACGGGATGGCCAGCGGCTATCCGCAGTTTGCCGACTTCAACGTCAGCTTCGCCGCCAACACGCTCACCGTGCCGGCCGGCTACACGATCACCCCGGCGGCCTACGACCCGGCAGCGGAATCGGCCGGCAAGAGCTTTACGGTCACCGGTCCGGGCGGGTACGAGTTTTCCTTCCGCCTCGCCGGCCTGCCGCAGAATGGTGATACCTTCACCTTCCAACCGACCGCCGAAGGCGTGTCCGACAACCGCAACGCGGTGGCACTGGGGGCGCTGCAGACCGCCCGGACCATGCTCACCTCGGCGGCGGGCGAGCCGACCACCAACTTCCAGTCGGCCTACTCGCAGCTGGTGACCCTGGTCGGCAACAAGGCGCGCGAGGCGCAGGTGGGCGAGGCGGCGCAGGAAACGCTGCTGCAGCAGGCTTCCGATGCACGCGACGCCTTGTCGGGTGTGAACCTCGACGAGGAAGCCGCCAACCTGATTCGTTACCAGCTCGCGTACCAGGCCTCCGGACGCGTGATGTCGATCGCCCAGCGGCTGTTCGACGAACTGCTGTCCATCGGCCGCTAAGCGCAGGAGAAACGGTCATGAGAATCTCGAGCAACATGATCTACCAGAAGGGCGTGGGCGCGATGCAGCTGCAGACCGCCAACCTTCTGCACACCCAGCAGCAGGTGTCGACCGGCCGGCGCATCCTGACCCCGGCGGACGATCCGATCGCCTCGGCGCGCGCGCTCGAACTCGGCCAGTCGCGCTCGATCAACCAGCAGTTCCAGCAGAACATCGCCTACGCTGGCGACAATCTGCGCCTGCTCGAGGGCAAGCTCGCCGGCATCGAGGACATGATCCAGTACAACCGCGAGCGCATCATCCAGGCCGGCAACGATGCGCTGAGCGACACCGACCTGGGCTTCATCGCCTCCGACCTGCGTGCCCAGTTCGACTCGCTGCTCGCCATCGGCAACACGCGCGACGGCCAGGGCGAGTACCTGTTCGCCGGATACAAGTCGCAGCAACAGCCCTTCGTCGGCGGACTCAATGGGGTGAGCTACGCGGGCGACCAGGGCGAACGCAGCATCCAGGTCAGCGCGTCGCGCTTCATGCCGATCAGCGCGCCGGGCGAGAAGCTGTTCAACAGCGTCAGCCTGGCCAACGGCGGCCTGTACGGCTTCAACGGGCAGGACAACACCGGCACCGGCTCGGTGTCGCTGAGCTACAACCCGGCACCGCCGGACCCGGCCACGCTGGGGCGCCGCTACGAGGTGAGCTTCGACGGCGCCAACTACACGGTCACCGAGCTGCAGCGCGGCAACCCCACGCCGGTGGCGGTGACCACCGGCCCCGGGCCGACGCTGTCCCTGCCGGGCGTAGACCTGACCGTCGCGGGTGCGCCTGCGGCGGGCGACAGTTTCGAGGTGATGGTGGCCTCGACCAACGTGTTCGACAATGCCGCGATGTTCGTCGACGCCCTGGAGCGCCCGGGCAGCGCGAGCATGACCGACATGGTCGCCTTCGGCCTCAACACCACCGATGCGTTCCAGGATGCCACGCTGACCTTCCGTGCGCAGGTCGGCGCGCAACTGGGCGAACTCGACCAGCTCAACAGCCTCGGCGAAGACCTCGACCTGCAGTACGCCGACACCATCTCCCGGCTGGAGGACCTCGACTACGTCGAGGCGATCTCGCGCCTGACCCAGCAGCAGACCTATCTGCAGGCGGCGCAGCAGTCCTTCATGCGCGTGTCCAACCTGTCGCTGTTCAACTTCCTCAACTGATCCCCATGAAACGCTCCCGCCTGATCCTGCTCGCCGTGCTGCCGGTGCTCGCCGGCTGTGCCACCTCCGGCGGCTCGTCCAGTTCGGCGGCCCGCATCGGCGGCGAGGTGGCCCGTGACCATCACGCCACGGTGGTCGGCGCGCTCGGCGTGCGCGAGCTGCTCAAGGGGCTGGCGATGTGGACCGGTGAGTACCGTCACGCGGCGATGGTCGCCTATGCGATCTACGACCCCTTCGCGCCCACCTGGCGGATCAGCGCCACGGTGGCCTCGGCCGACACCGTGGCGCTGCAGCTGAGCATGAAGCGTCTGATCAGCGGCGGCGAGGGCGAGGCGCGCCAGGTTTTCCTGCGCGCGGCACGCCAGATGGTGGAAGAGGGGGGCTATGCCGGGTTCGACGTGCTGCGCTACGAGGAAGGCATCGAATCCACGCGACCGTTCGCGCACCGCACCGCCATGGGCGAGATCCGCCTGGTCGGTTCGCGGCAGTTTCCCACCCTGAACGAGCCCGCGACGCTAGCACCGGTCCGCGCCGACGCCGCCGCGCAGTGAGCAGTGCCCGCGGCTCAGGCCAGCGCGGCGAGCATCGATTCGATCGCCGCGAAACCCTGTTCGAAGAAGCTGAGGATCACCGGGCCGAGGAAGTGCATGGCCAGCATCAGCACCATCATGCCCATCGCCAGTGACACCGGGAAACCGATGGCGAACAGGTTGAGCTGCGGCGAGGCGCGGGTGAGGATGCCCAGGGCGATGTTGGTGACCAGCAGCGCGGTGAGCATGGGCAGCGACAACAGCAGTCCGGTGGCGAAGACCACCGTGGCGTAGCGCACGATGAAGCTCCAGCCGCCCGACGACAGCGGGGCGGTGGTGATCGGCAGCCACTCGAAGCTGCGCACCAGCACGTCGATCATCAGCAGATGGCCGTTGATCGCCAGGAACAGCAGGGTGGCGACCAGGCCGAGGAATTCCGACAGCACCGCGGTCTGCCCGCCGGTGCCGGGGCTGAAGAAGATGGCGAAGGACAGGCCCATCTGCATGCCCACCAGCGAACCCGCCATGTCTATCGCCGCGAACACCAGGCGCATCATGAAGCCGATGGCCACGCCGATGGCGATCTGCCAGAACAGCGCCAGCAGGCCCATGTAGGAGCCCGGGTCGATGGCCGGAATCGGCGGCAGCGCGGGAACGATGGCGATGGAGATGCCCAGGCCGATGCCCAGGCGCGCGCGCGTGGGAACGGCGCGGTTGGAAAACACCGGGGCACTGGCGAACATGCCGAGCAGGCGCGCCAGCGGGTACATGAAGGCGGTCAGCCAGCCGGCGAGCTGATCGTAGGTGACGCTCAGCATGAGCGAACCCTAGCCGATCATGGTCGGGATGGACTCGAACAGCCGGCGGATGAAGTCGGTCATCACGGTGAGCAGCCAGGGGCCGGCCACCACCAGAGTGACGAACATGGCCACCACCTTCGGCACGAAGGACAGGGTCATCTCGTTGATCTGCGTGGCAGCCTGGAAGATGCTGACCACCAGGCCGGTGACCACCGCGGCCAGCAGCATCGGCGCGGACACCATCAGCGCCACCTCCACGGCCTGGCGGCCGAGATCGACGACGGCGGTAGGGGTCATGACAGCACTCCTCGGGTCAAATCGCGAAGCTCCGCACCAGCGAACCGACCAGCAGCGTCCAGCCATCCACCAGGACGAAGAGCATCAGCTTGAAGGGCAGGGAGACGATCACCGGACTCATCATCATCATGCCCATGGACATCAGCACCGAGGCGACCACCATGTCGATGATGATGAAGGGGATGAAGATGATGAAGCCGATCTGGAAGGCGGTCTTGAGCTCCGAGGTGACGAAAGCCGGCACCACCACCCGCATCGGCAGGTCTTCCGCCTTTTCCACCGGCGGCACCTTGGCCAGTTGGGCGAACAGCGACAGGTCCGGCTCGCGCACCTGGGCGAGCATGAAGGTCTTCATCGGCACCGAGGCGCGCTCCAGGGCGACGTCGAAGCCTATCGTCCCTTCGGCCATCGGCTGGTAGGCCTCCACGTAAACCTTCTCGGCCACCGGCGCCATGATGAAGAAGCTGAGGAACAGGGCCAGGCCGATCAGCACCTGGTTGGGCGGCGAGGTCTGCGTGCCCATGGCCATGCGCAGCAGCGAGAGCACGATGACGATGCGGGTGAAGCTGGTCATCATCAGCACCACCGCCGGCAGGAAGGACAGCGAGGTGAGCAGCAGCAGGGTCTGCACGCTCAGGCTGTAGCTGGTGCCGCCGCCCGGCGCCGGGGTGGCGGTGACCGCCGGCATCACCTGGGCGAAGGCGAGGGCCGGCCCGGCCAGCAACAGCAGGCCGAGCAGGGTGCGGAGGATGCGGGGTTCAGCTGCCATGCTTGCGGCGTTCGACGGATTGCCTGAGCCAGGCGGAAAAATCCCGTCCCGCGGGCGTCTGCGGGGCGGCGGCAGGGAGTTGGTCGGCGTCGAGCACATGCAGGGTCTGCACGCTGCTCTGGGTGACGCCGAGCACCAGCACCTTGCCGGCCAGCTCCACCAGCACGACGCGCTCGCGCGGGCCGACCGCGGTGGCGCCGAGGACGTTGAGCGGAACGCTGCCGCCGCGCGGCGCCGACAGGCGCTTGATGGCCCACAGGGTGGCGAACAGGATGGCGATCACCACCGCGAGGCCGAAGAGCATCTGGCCGAGTCCGCTGCCGAGCTCGGGCATGGGTTCGGCCGTGGCCTGCGCATGCGCGGCGACGGGCAGGAACGGCAGGAGCAGGGCGGAGACGCGGTACACGGGGACGGTGGCGAGTTTCGACGCCCCAAGCATAAACGCCGGCCGCGCGCGGACGCGGCCGGAACAGGCGGGGAAAAGCCGGGTTATTCGGCTGTTTGGGTGCGCCGGACGGCTGGCCGCACCGGGCGATGCCCCCCGCAGGAGCGGCCTTGGCCGCGATGCAGCGTACGGAGAAACCAAGGGTGCATCGCGGCCAAGGACCGCCGGGGGTGGGCCCTAACTGCGGATCTTCCGCATCCGTTCGGCCGGCGTGATGATGTCGGTCAGGCGGATGCCGAACTTGTCGTTGACCACCACGACCTCACCCTGGGCGATCAGCGTGCCGTTGACCAGCACGTCCATCGGCTCGCCGGCCAGGCCGTCGAGTTCGACCACCGAGCCGTGGGCGAGCTGCAGCAGGTTGCGGATCGACAGCTTGGTGCGGCCGAGCTCGACGGTGAGCTGGACCGGGATGTCCAGGATCATGTCGAAGTCGTTCATGCCGCCGCCGTGTGCCGCCGGGGCGCCAAAGTCCGGAAAGAGGTGGCTGGCGGGCTTGGCCTGGTAGGGCGACTCGCCTTCCGCCGCGGCGGCTGCGAGGTCTGCCGCCACCTGCGCGGCTTCGGCGTCGCCGCTGCCGGTTTCCGCAGCTGCCTGCTCCATCATCGCGGCAGCCCAGTCGTCCTCGGTGATCTGGTCTTCTTCGGTTTCGTTCTCAGCCATGTTGGGCTCCCGGTATCGGTGTGGATTCTGGATCCTCGGCGGCGAGGAAGCGCTCCACCTTGATCGCGTACTGGCCGTTGAGCACGCCGTAACGGCCTTCGAGGACCGGCACGCCGTCCGCTTCGATCTGCACCAGCTCGGAGACATGCAGCGGAATCACGTCGCCGGCACGCATGTTGACGATGTCGCGCAGGGTCACGCGCGACTGGCCCAGGTTGCAGACCAGCTCCACCTCGGCGGTCTGCAGCTGGCGGGTGAGCAGGTTGATCCAGCGCTTGTCCTGGGTGAGGTGGTCGCTCTGCATGGTCGAGTAGAGCATCTCGCGGATCGGCTCGACCATGGAGTAGGGGAAGCAGATGTGCATCTCCGCCTGCGCACCGCCCATCTCCAGCGAGAAGCTCGTCGACACGACGATCTCGGAAGGTGTGGCAATGTTGGCGAACTGCGAGTTCATTTCCGAGCGGACATACTCCATCTCGATCTTGTAGACCGGCGCCCAGGCCTTGCAGTATTCGGCGAACACCACGCCCAGCATGCCCTGGATGATGCGCTGCTCGGTGGGGGTGAAGTCGCGCCCCTCGACCCGGGTGTGGAAGCGCCCGTCGCCGCCGAACATGTTGTCCACGACGAGGAACACCAGGTTGGGGTCGAACACCACCAGGCCGGTGCCGCGCAGCGGCTTGGCGGTGACCAGGTTGAGGTTGGTGGGCACCACCAGGTTGCGCACGAATTCGCCGTACTTCTGCACCTTGATCGGCCCCACCGAGACCTCGGTGTTGCGGTGCATGTAGTTGAACAGGCCGATGCGCAGGTAGCGCGCGAAGCGTTCGTTGATGAGCTCCATGGTGGGCATGCGCCCACGCACGATGCGCTCCTGGGTGGCCAGGTTGTACGGCTTTACGCCACCGGCCCCTTCGCTCTCGTCGGCCTCGGGTTCGTCGGACTCCCCGCTGACGCCGCGCAGCAGGGCGTCAACTTCATCCTGGGAAAGAAAGTCCGAAGACATGATCGATGGCCTCGTTACTGGATGATGAACGAGTTGAACAGCACGCCCTGCACCGGCCCGACGGCCGTGCCCGGCGCGGCGCCCGCAGGCGGGTTGAAGCCCAGTGCGCTGTTCACCTGGGTGAGGATCTCCTGCGCGAGCTTCTCGCGCCCTTCCATGGTAGACACCTCGGACGGCATCTTGCTCGACAGCAGCAGGTTGATGCGGTGGCGGATCTCGGGCATGAAGCCGTTGAGCTGGGCGCCGATCGTGGCGTCGGCCACCCGCAGCACGATCACCGCCTGCAGGTAATGGTCGGTTTCCTCGCGCGTCAGATTGACCGTGAAGGTGTCGAGCTGCACGAACACCGGCGGCTTGGACAGATCCACCGTGGGGGCGGCCTGTACCGCCGGGGTGGCTTCCGCGCTGTCGCCGCTGTTCTTGCCCTTCACCAGCAGCAGCACGCCGACCAGCGCCGCGGCAATCAGCAGCAGGAGCACCACGATCACCACGATGATGATCATGAGCTTGCTCTTCTTGGGGGCGGGTGCGTCAGTTGCTGCCACTTCCGGTTTTGCCGGCGCCTTGGCCATGCCATTCTCCTTTTTCCACGCTTCGATTATCGGCGAGGCCGATCAAGCCCGAAGCGCGAAAAAGTGGGGCAGAGCGGCCCCTATTCCCGTGCTTCAGGCGAAGATGTCGACCAGGCCCTCGCCTTGTTTCGTCCATGTCGCAGCACCGCTCGCGGTGCTGCCGCCTGTTTCATTCACCCCGCCGACCGCATCGCGCCCGTGGCGACCGCGCGGCGAAGCGTCTTCCTGCCCGGTGCGCTGGTCACCCGAGGTGTTCACACTGGTCTGACCCAGGTTTACCCCGGACTGCGCCATCAGCTCGCGCAGGCGCGGCAAGGCCTGTTCCAGTGCTTCCTTGGCTTCGCGGGTGCTGGCCAGGAACTGGGCGGTGGCCTGGTCGCCGTTCATGTTGATCGACACCTCCACCTTGCCGAGGTTGGGCGGCGTGATCACCAGTTCCGCCTTGGACTCGCCTCGGCTGGTCATCCAGATCACCTTGCTGCCGACATCCTCCGCCCAGCCGTTCTGCCCGACCGGCGTTGCCACCTGCAGTTGCGGCCCCGGCTGCAGCGGGTTGTTGGCGCGGGGCGCGAACACGCTCTGCAGCGAGGTCGGCGGCTCGCCCTGCAGGGCCTGCATGGCCTTTGCGGGACTCTCCGTAAATGCGGTAACGGCACCGCTGCCGCGCGACTGAAGCTGCGCGACCAGCGAAGCGATACGGGTGGCGTTGGTCGATGGCTCGGCGAGGGTCGGGCTCTTGTCGGCGAGCGCATTCTGCAGAGATTTGCCCTTGCTGTCATCCGCACCCGCCAGAAGGTTCGAAGCGGTCTTCTGCTTGCCGCCGCGCAGTACGTCTGCCAGCGGGTCGGTCTCCGTGCTCGTCGCGTCGGCAGCTGCCCCGGTGCCGCCGGCGGCGCCGGCAAGCGCGGGGATCAGGGCGGCAATGGCTGCCGGCAGGGCGGCAGTTGCCGCCGTGCTTGCCGGTGCCTTGCCGGCTTCGGCGCCGTCCTGCGGCCGGGCGTCCCCGCCGCCCGCGGCCTGTTCGGCAGCGGCGGCTTCCTCGCTGGCCGGTGCATCGTCCTTTGCGGAGGCATCGGTGCGTTCGGTGCTGCGCTCCGTGCCTTCCGCGCGGCGTCCGTGTTCGGAACGCCGGCCGTGCTCGGTGTTGCGCGGGCGTTCGGCCTGCGGCCGTTCGCGCTGTGCGGTGGCTTCGGCCGGGCGTTCGGCAGCGCGCTCCGGGTTGCGTTCGCGCGGCGCGTCCATACGGTTCTGCAGGGTGCGGGAGAAGTCGTCGCCCGCCTGGCTGCCGCGCTCCGGCTGGCTTGCCATGAAGGGCGGCAAGCCGGACTGGGCGCTGGCGCCGTATTGGGGCTGGGCGGTGATCGGTGACGACATGGTTGCTTACCTCTCTGGCTTTGTCTGCCAGATCATGAGCAAGCTGTGTGCCAGTCGTGCGTGGAATTCAGTCGTCGATCTTGCCGTTGAAGCGGCGGGCGGCGTGTTCGTCGGACAGGCGCTGTTCCCGCCGCGCTTCGGTGCGCAGTTCGGCGGCGCGCTGGCGCTGCGTCAGCGTGTCGATGGCCTTGACCTTGTTGCGGTGGTTCATCCACACCTGCTGTCCCTGCACGGTGCGCAGGCGCGACTGCTCCACCATGCTGCGCTGCGCCGCGATGGCCTCGTCGATCTTCACCAGGAAGGCGCTGTAGTTGCGCCAGGCGTCCGGACCGATGCCGCTGGCGGCGGCCTGCAGGAAGCGCTGCTGATACTCGTCGCGATACTCCTGGAGCATGTCGAGCTTGCGCTTGCCTTCGGTTTCGCTGGCGATCAACTCGCCCAGCCGGCGCGCGGCGTCGTCCATGCGCGACTGCATCAGTTCGAGCAGGGGTTGCAGCGGAGATGGTCTGTTCAACGTGGCCCCCTCGCAAGTCGGGACCGAACGGCGTTTCGGTTCATGGGCATGTCGGGTGGCGGGCAGCGCCACGCCCGCGCTTCAGCGGTGTCGTCAGCCGGCCTGGGCGAAGAGCTGGTGCAGCTTGGCGGCGGCGTTGCGGTAGGCCTCGCGTTCGTCGATGCGCTGCTGCAGGAATGCCTCAAGTTTAGGATAAAGCGCGACGGCCGTGTCGAGCAGCGGGTCGGCGCCCGGCTGATAGGCGCCCACCGCGATCAGGTCGCGCGAGCGCTGGTAGCGCGAGAACAACTGCTTGAAGCGGCGCACCAGGTCGAAGTGCTCGTCGCCCACCAGGTTGTGCATGGCGCGCGAGATGGACTGTTCGATGTCGATGGCCGGGTAGTGCCCCTGGTCGGCCAGCGCACGGGAGAGCACGAAGTGGCCGTCGAGGATGGCGCGTGCGGCATCGGCGATCGGGTCCTGCTGGTCGTCGCCTTCGGCCAGCACGGTGTAGAAGGCGGTGATCGAACCGCCGCCGTCCGGGCCATTGCCGGCGCGCTCGACCAGCGCCGGCAGGCGGGCGAACACCGAGGGCGGGTAGCCGCGGGTGACCGGCGGTTCGCCGATCGCGAGCGCGATCTCGCGCTGGGCCATGGCATAGCGGGTCAGCGAATCCATGATCAGCAGCACCTGCTTGCCCTGGTCGCGGAAGTGTTCGGCGATGGTGGTGGCGTAGGCGGCGCCCTGCAGGCGCATCAGCGGGCTGGTGTCGGCCGGGGCGGCCACCACCACCGAGCGGGCGAGACCTTGCGGGCCGAGGCTGTGCTCGATGAACTCCTTCACCTCGCGCCCCCGTTCGCCGATCAGCCCGACGACGATCACGTCCGCCGAGGTGTAGCGCGCCATCATGCCGATCAGCACCGACTTGCCCACCCCAGAGCCGGCGAACAGGCCCAGGCGTTGGCCGCGACCGACGGTGAGCAGACTGTTGATCGCGCGGATGCCCACGTCCAGGGGGGCGGAGATCGGCGCCCGTTGCAGCGGGTTGAAGGGGCGGCTCTGCAGTGAGCGGGCGAGGGAGGTGTCGAGGGGGCCGAGGCCGTCCAGCGGCCGGCCCGCGCCATCGACCACCCGGCCGAGCAGTCCGTCGCCCACCGGCAGGTGCTTGGCACGGTCGGCGGCGCGGCGGTTGCGCGGGGCGTCCTGGCCGGGCTGCAGGCGGTTGGGCGGTGTTTCCAGCGGCAGGACCAGGGCGCCCGGCGCCAGGCCGAAGACGTCCTCGGTGGGCATCATGTAGAGCTTCTCGCCGTGGAAGCCGACGACCTCGGCTTCCACCGAGCCGCCGCCGGGCACCATGATGCGGCAGCCCGAACCGAGCGGCAGCTTGAGGCCGGCCGCTTCCATGACCAGGCCGTTGATGCGCGTGAGGCGGCCGGAGAGTTCGTACGGACGGGCGTCGTCCACCATCGCGCGGTTGCCGGCGAGGTAGGTGCGCCAGGTGTCGGCCAGCTGCATGCTCATGCGTCGTCCGCGTCCCAGGCGGTTTCGTCGCGTCCAAGGCTCTCGATGATGCGCCGCCAGCGGGTTTCCACCGTGGCGTCGACCTGGGTGCCGCCGGCTTCCACCAGGCAGCCGCCGCGGGTCAGGCTGTCGTCCTCGATCAGGCGGTGCTCGCCGTGCGCGAACTGTTCGCCGAGCAGCTCGCGCACCAGTGCGGCGTCTTCCGGATGCAGGCGGACGCGGGCGTGGTTCTGCGGCAGTTCCTGCAGGGCGCTGCGCAGGGTGTCGGCGATGGCTTCAGGCCGGGCGACGAGCGTGTCGCGCACCATCTTGCGTGCGAGCGCGAGCGCCAGGCCCATCAGTTCCTCGGTGACCTGGGAGTCGAGTTCGTCGAAGGAGCGCTCCAGCGCCTGCACCATGTTGCCCAGCTTTTGCGCTTCGGCGCGCGCCTGTTCGCGGCCCTCGCGGTAGCCGGCCTCGCGGCCTTCGGCAAAACCGCTCTGGTAGCCTTCGCGGTGTGCCTCGGCGCGCGTCTCTTCCTGCATGCGCTCGAGCTCTTCCGCAGTCGGAAAGCGGAAATCCGCCAGCGGGGCCTCTTCCGGTTCGGCTTCGGACGGCGGCAGGGCTTCCTCCGGCGCGGGGTCGGCTGCAGCCGGCTGTTCGGGGCGCTCGTCGAAGGATGGCGGCTCCCAGCGCCGGTAGGCGCCCGCGGCCTGGTGGCGTTCGATCGCCATCACATGCTCCGTTCAGGCTCACACGAAGGCATCGTCGCCTCCCTTGCCGCCGAGCATGACCTGGCCTTCCTCGGCCAGGCGGCGGACGATCTTGAGGATCTCCTTCTGCTCGGCCTCGACCTCGGACAGGCGCACCGGACCCTTGGCCTCCAGGTCCTCGCGCAGCATCTCCGCCGCACGGCTGGACATGTTCTTGAAGATCTTCTCGCGCAGCTCGGGCGCCGCACCCTTGAGGGCGACGATCAGCGAGTCGGACTGCACCTCTCGCAGGATGGTCTGGATGCCGCGGTCGTCGATGTCCATCAGGTTCTCGAACACGAACATCTCGTCGAGAATCTTCTGGGCGAGGTCCGGGTCGTACTCGCGCACGTTGTCGATCACCGAGGTTTCCGCCGCGGAGCCGACGAAGTTGAGGATCTCCGCCGCGTGGCGCACGCCGCCCATCGCCGCCTTCTTAACCGTGGAGGCGCCCGACAGCATGCGGGTCAGCGCGTCGTTGAGCTCCTTGAGTGCGGCCGGCTGCACGCCGTCGAGCGTGGCGATGCGCAGGATCACGTCGTTGCGCAGGCGTTCCGGGAAATGCTTGAGGATCTCGCCGGCCTGGTCGAACTCCAGGTGCACCAGGATGGTGGCGATGATCTGCGGGTGTTCGTTCTTGATCAGGTCGGCGGCGGTGGGGGCGTCCATCCACTTCAGGCTCTCGATGCCCGCGGTGTCCGAGCCGCTCAGCACGCGCGACAGCAGATGGGCGGCACGTTCGTCGCCCAGCGCCTTGGTGAGCATCTCGCGGATCTGCTCTTCGTCGGCCTGGATGGCCGCACCCTTGCCGGAATGCTCGTCCAGCTCGTCGAGCAGCGGCTCCACCTTGCTGCGCGGCTGCGCCGGCATGCTGGCCATCTTCATGCCGAGTTTCTGCACTTCGCGGGGCCCCAGGTGCTTGAGCACCTCGGCGGCTTCGTTCGGTCCCAGCGTGAGCAGCAGCAGCGCGGCCTTCTCCAGGCCTTCTTCCGGGGACGTGCTCACTTGCGGCCCTCCTCATTCACACCCATCCACTCCTTGATCAGCCCGGCGACGATCTTGGGATCGTTCTTCGCCAGTTCGCGGGCACGCGCCAGGCGGGTCTCGTAGGAGCCGGCCATGGCCGCGGCCGACAGGGTGACCTCGGCGCCTTCCTCGCCTTCTTCCATCGCTTCTTCCTCTTCCTCCCGCTCTGCCGGCGCCACGGTGCGCAGCAAGGGGCGGATGATTGCAAGATAGACGAACAGCACCACCAGCAGGATCACCAGATAGCGGGCGGCTTCCTTGCCCATGTCGAGCACTTCCGGGTCCTTCCACAGCGGCACTTCCGGACCGGCCTCGGCGGCGGCGAAGGCGCTGCCCACCACGTTGAGGCTGTCGCCGCGATCCTGGTTGTAGCCCATCGCCTCGCGGACCAGACTGGTGATCTGGGCGATCTCCTGCTCGGTGAGCGGCACATTCACCGTTTCGCCCGCCTCGTTGACCTGGGTACGGTGGTTCAGCACCACCGCGACCGACAGGCGCTTGACCTGGCCCATGGCCTGGCGCACATGCTGGATGGTGCGGTCGAGTTCGTAGTTGGTCACCGCGCTGCGGCTGCCGTTGAAGGTGGCGGCGTTGGTGCCGTTGTTGCCGTTGCCCACCGGCGGATTGGTGATCGGCGCGGTCGCCGGTGCCGGCGGCTGGTTGGACAGCGCGCCGGGCACGCCTTGCGGGCCGGGCTCGCCGATGCGGTTCTCGTTGATCTGCTGGCTGCGGATCGCCTGGTCGGGTGTGGGGTTGGGCTTGTAGGTCTCCGCGGTCTGCTCGACCTGGTTGAAATCGATGTCGGCGGTGACCTGGGCGCGGAAGTTGCCGTTGCCGAGGATGGGCGACAGGATGGTTTCGATGCGGCGGATGTAGCCGGTTTCGACGTCGCGCACGTACTGCAGCTGGCTGGAATCGAGCCCGGCCTGACGCAGCGCGCTGGCGCCGCCGGTGAGCAGGTTGCCGCTCTGGTCGATGACGCTCACGCCGGCCTCGCCCATGCGCGGCACGCTGGAAGACACCAGGTGCACGATACCGGCCAGCTGCGCCGGCTCGAGGATGCGGCCCGGGCGCAGGGCGACCATCACCGAGGCGGTGGGCTTCTGGTCGTCACGCAGGAAGGCGGTCTGCTTCGGAATCGCCAGATGCACCCGTGCGCTGGCCACCGAGGCGATCGACTGTATGGTGCGCGACAGCTCGCCTTCCAGCGCACGCTGGTAGTTCACCTGTTCATGGAACTGCGAGACGCCGAGCTTCTGGGTCTCCATGATCTCGAAGCCCACCAGGCCGCCCTTGGGCAGGCCCTCGGCGGCCAGCCGCAGGCGTACGTCGTGCACCTGCGCCTCAGGCACCAGGATGGCATTGCCGGTTGGCGACAGGCGGTAGGGCACGTTCTGCTGTTGCAGCGCCGTGACGATGGCGCCGCCATCGCGTTCGTCGAAGTTGGAGAACAGCACCGCGTAGGCGGGGGCGCGCTGCCACAGCAGTACGCCCACGACCAGCGCGATCGCCAGTGCCAGGGCGACGCCGCCGGCCAGCTTCTGACGCTGGTCCAGTGCGCGGATGTTCTCGATGACCTGCTGCAGCTGCGAGCGGGGCGGCTGTGCGGCAGCGGCGGTATCTGCGGTTGCCATGCTGGATTCCTGTTGCAGTCCCTTTGACGGATGGCGGCATTGTCCGCCGGCAAACGCAACTTCAATGTTCGGATAAGCGGCATTTTTTGCCGCCTGTTTGCCGGTTACCATACACCGCAGCGCAGCTAGACTGCCAGTCGTGAAAAACTGCCGGGAGCCCGAGCCCGATGCCGAATCCGCCCACCTCCGCCAGTCCCGCCCAGCCGGTGCCGCCCACGGTACCCGATGGCGGCGTGGCGCGACTGGATGCCGCGCAGCTCGCCGAAGCCTTCCAGCTGTTCAGCCGGGCGTCGGAAGAACTCTCGCACGCCTATAACGCCCTGCAGGGCCGGGTCGAGCAGCTCACCGAACGGCTCACCGTGCTGATGGGCGCGCTGCCAGCCGGTGTGGTGGTGCTGGACCGCGCCGGCACGCTGGTGCAGGTCAACCGCGCGGCCGAGGAGCTGTTCGGCGCCGGCATCACCGGGCGGCAATGGCAGCAGGTGGGCGCCGCGCTGCAGGCGACCGAGACCCCGGGCGAGATGAGCGTGGAGCTGGCTGATGGCCCGCGCCGCCTGTCGGTGTCGGAGACCGCGCTGGAATCCGGCGACGAGCGCATCCTGCTGCTGCACGACATCACCGAAACCCACCGCATGCGCCTGGCCGCCGAGCGCAATGAGCGCCTCGCGGCGATGGGCGAGATGGTTGCCGGCCTGGCCCACCAGCTGCGTACCCCTTTGGCCGCGGCCCTGCTGTATACCGGCAACCTGCGCCAGCCCGAACTCGGCCCGGCCGAACGCCTCAAGGTGGCCGACCGCGCCATCGAGCGCATGCGCTACCTGGAGCGCCTGATCCGCGACATGCTGCTGTTCGCCCGCGGCGACAGCCTGGGGCGCCAGTTCTTCGGCGTCTGCGAGCTGAGTGCCGAACTGGCCCACACCCTGGAGCCGGTGGCGCGTGCGCGGCAGATCGAGTTCAGCAGCCAGTGCGACTGCGGCGAACTGCAACTGCATGGTGACCGCAAGGCGCTCGCCGGTGCGCTCACCAACCTGCTGGAGAACGGCATCCAGGCCACCGAACCGGGCGGCAGCGTCGACTGCCAGGTGCGCCAGGTGGGCCAGGACATCGTGTTCACCGTGCGCGACAGCGGGCGCGGCATCGACCCCGCCATGCAGGAGCGCCTGTTCGAACCCTTCTTTACCACCCGGGCCGAAGGCACCGGCCTGGGGCTGGCGATCGCGCGCGGCGTGGCGCGCGCCCACGGCGGCGAGATCACCCTGGATTCCGCGCCCGGCAAGGGCTCCACTTTCATGCTCACCGTCCCGCTGCCGACCGAGGGCGGAGACGCAGACGGCAAGGCCGAATCATGATCGAACAACTCAACATCCTGGTCGTCGAGGACGACGACGCGCTGCGCGACGCGGTGTGTTTCACCCTGGAGATGGCCGGCCACGGCGTCACCGGCGTCGATGGCGGACCGGCGGCGCTGGCCGAACTGGAACGCCAGTCCTTTAACCTGGTGGTCACCGACTTGCGCATGCAGCCGATGGACGGCCTGCAGGTGCTGGGCGAGGTGCGCAGCCGCCAGCCGCAGTTGCCGGTGCTGCTGATGACCGCCTACGGCGACGTGGACAAGGCGGTGGCGGCGATGCGCGGCGGCGCCTGCGACTTCCTGATGAAACCCTTCGAGCCCGAGGTGCTGCTCGAGCACGTGCGCCGTTACGCCGCGGTGCCGCCCACCGCGGACGACACCATCGCCGAGGACCCGCACACCCGCAACCTGCTGGCGCTGGCCGCGCGGGTGGCGGAAACCGACGCCACCGTGTTGCTGACCGGCGAGTCTGGCACCGGCAAGGAAGTGTTCGCGCGCTACATCCACCACCACTCGGCCCGCGCGCGCGGGCCCTTCGTGGCGATCAACTGCGCGGCCATCCCCGAAAACCTGCTGGAAGCCACCCTGTTCGGCTACGAGAAGGGCGCCTTCACCGGCGCGCAGAGCGCCCAGCCGGGCAAGTTCGAACAGGCCCAGGACGGCACCATCCTGCTCGACGAAATCTCCGAGATGCCGCTCGGCCTGCAGGCCAAGCTGCTGCGCGTGCTGCAGGAGCGCGAGGTGGAGCGGGTGGGCGGCAAGAAGCCGGTGGCGCTCGATATCCGCGTGCTCGCGACCAGCAACCGCGACATGCTGCGCGAGATCGCCGCCGGACGCTTCCGCGAGGACTTGTACTACCGCCTCAACGTGTTCCCGCTGGCGATTCCCTCGCTGCGAGAGCGTCCGGGCGACGTGCTGCCGCTGGCGCGTCACTTCCTCGCCCGTCATGGCGAGCGGCTCAAGCGCCAGGCGCACATCTCGCCCGCGGCGGAAGCCCTGCTGCAGGCCTACCACTGGCCCGGCAACGTGCGCGAGCTGGAGAACACCATGCACCGCGTGCTGATCCTGACTGCGGGCGACAGCGTGCTGCCCGAGACCGTCCGTCTGTGCCTGCCGCACTGGAACGGCGAAGCCATGGCCGTGCCGCCGCAGACCGTCGTGCAGACCCCTGTGCCGCCGGTGCAGACGGCAGCGCCGCCGGCTGCTGCGGCAAGCCAGCCGGCAAGTTTTGCCGCCTCCGTCCCGCCCGCTCCGCCAGTGCCGCCTGCCCGGCCGGCCAACATGAAGGATCTCGAGCGCGAGCACATCCTGGCGACGCTGCGCGAGTTCGGCGGTTCGCGCAAGAAAACCGTTGAAAAGCTTGGTATTTCCGAGCGTACGCTGCGCTACAAGCTGCAGCAGTATCGCGACGAGGGATACGAGGTCTGAAGCCTCCGCAGATTCGGGCCCTGTTCTTGCTAAGTATTCGCAGGGCGCCCGCGTGCGCCGGACAGGGCTGCATGCCGAGCGTGGTGGTGGCATGCGGGTTGCTCTGCTAGACTGGAAACCAAGCTAACCCGGACGCCGGGGGAAGATGATGGATACCCGCGGAATTGACCAAGTACTGAATGAGCTGCGCTCGGTGTCGCAGGCTGCCTCCGGCAAGCCCGCGGCAGGCGCGGGCGCGCAGGGTGCCGAGGGCGTGGATTTCGCCCAGGTGCTGCAGAATGCGCTGGTGGATGTGAGCTCGGCGCAGAAGGAAGCGCGTGCCATGGCCGAGAGCTTCTCTGCCGGCGACCCGAACGTGAACCTGCAGGACGTGATGGTCGATCTGCAGAAGGCCAGCCTGTCCTTCCAGCAGATGGTGCAGGTGCGCAACCGCCTGGTCACCGCCTACCAGGACATCATGAACATGCCGGTCTGACGGCGTTTGGCGAAGTCCACGATAGTCCAGGCTTACGAAGTAACCATCTGAAAAACAACAAATTATTTGGATATGGCGTCCGCCGTTGTCCAAGTTTGTTCGTTGCAATCCAGTGCATTTGTGGGTAGGGTTGTGGGTAAAGACCCATAACTTACTTCCCTATGCCCACACCTACGGCACTGACGATCCTTCTCGAAGTTGCAGACCAGAACCGGCTGACATCAGACGAGTTCAAGCGATCCCTAAACGCACGCAAGGTCCTGAATGCGAAGGCAGGGGATGGAGCGACGAAACTGGCTGACGGAGGAGGGCTAACGCTCTACATCCCGCCCTCAGGGGCTAAGGCGTGGCGCTACCGCTACCGGCTGCAAGGGAAGGAGCAGACGCTCACCATTGGTGCTTACCCGGAGGTTTCATTGGAGTGCGCGCGGATTGCGCATCGGGGGGCGCGTTGGCTCGTCGCGCGGGGTGTGCATCCGCGAAGCTATATTGAGGATGAGGTCGCGGCGCGCACGGCGCGAGAGCAGGCGGCCAACGAGCACACCTTTAAGGCGGTCGCTAAGAGGTGGATGGCTGCAACTGCCTCACACCTTGCGCCGCGAACCGCAAGGCATCGTGAGGCGATGCTCGAAAAGCATGTTCTTGGGGCGCTGGGCGATAGGGCAGTACATGAGATTACCCGCAAAGAGCTTCACGGTCTCTTGACAGCGCTCGACCCGAGGGCTCCGGTCACGGCGCGATATTGCCGAGGCTACATCAATCAAATTTTCGAGTACGCGGTGGATGGGGAGCTTGTACAGGCCAATCCGACGCCTCGCTCCCGTGTGCTCGCTAATGCGTCGACGCGAAAAGAGAAGCCGCGTAAGGCTTTGCCTGTCGGTCGCTTAGGTGAATTCCTGATGGCGGTGGAAGATGCACCATCAACGGCTCAAGAAACAAAATCGGCGCTACGTCTTCTCGTGATGACATGGTGCCGCACATCAGAGGTAACGGGAGCTCGGTGGGAAGAGTTCAGCTTGGACGATGCAGTTTGGCTGATTCCCGCCGCCAGAATGAAAGGCGGTGAAGAGCATCGCGTCTTCTTAAGTAGGCAGGTAGTCGAGTTGCTTAGAGCCTTGGGGCCGAAAACAGAAGGCCCTGTCTTTCGAAACCGCAAGAATCCAAACGAGCCAATGCATCGTATGACTCTGACGAACTGGCGCAAACGTTGGGGATTCGGGGATGTTATGGACATTCACGGTTTGCGGGCTACGGCTTCTACTTGGGCTAATGAGTCGGGAAGGTATAGGCCGGATGTGATCGAGGTCGCTCTTGCGCACAAGGAGGCAGATCGCGTGCGCGCTGCTTACAACCGGGCAGAGTTCAGTGAAGGGTTGCGCGCACTATGGCAAGACTGGTCAGACTTGTGCGATAGAAAGTTGGCCGAGGCCCGCGAGAAGAGCAAAGGGCGGTCAACTTCGTAGCATGCTAGTGCATGTCGATCTACTTTTCTTACCATGGAACTTAGATCATTTTTGACAAACAGTTTGCGAATTATTCTGGAAAATTCACACTCAGATTCGACGTGGATCAATTAATTGATTGACAGAGGTGAGTGTATTCAATATAATGCTCGCCACTAGATTTAATATCTAGTTGATTCACTGCTAGCTAACTCCCAGTTGGCCTATATTATGAATGTACTCATCGCGTTGCGATGAGGTTCAATCGCAACGCACACTGTTGCGTCTGAAAGGGTCTGCAGATTATTTCGCTCCGATTCTGAGCGTTGTGCTGTGTGGCCTACCCGTGAAATCCGACTGTTACCACAATGTGGTAGGCGTCTGCTCGGACAAGTCACGCACTTTTCCCGTCAAACGATTCCGAAGTGGCTAGCGCTTGTGGCATTGCGCTACGGCGTCAGTCGTCGCATCTGCTCATCTACGGAGTTCGTAAACAATAGGGGAAAATGTATGAAAGCACTCAGAATCAAGCAAGTTATTGAAAAGACGGGCCTTGGGCGTAGCAGTATCTATGCTCTTCTGGCGAAGGGAATGTTTCCGAAGCAGACGTTGCTCGCAGCTAGAGTTGCTGTGTGGGCGGAAGAGGAGGTAGATGGCTGGCTTCGGGACCGGTTCTCAAGCCGAAGTGCATGCTGATTGTAGTCATGTGTGAGCATCAAGCATCAAATGATGTGTAGATGCCAATAATCCGATGCCGTGTCACTTCGCTTCAACGTATTTATTCAGATACTTAACGGAGCGAGTGGCGGCATCGGTGACGACTAGCCCATGGTAGGCACGGTCAGCCAATGTGCCTCAACTTTGGTACATAAATAATCACTGCTAAGCGAGACTCGCTAGCAAGCTGGACGCATCCCTAAGCTACTGGTTTTCATTCCTAGCCCTTTGGAGCATTAGTCGAGGTGCGTCTATAAGATATAGGTTCAAAGCTAAATGAATACTGCAACAAGTCAAGAGAGTTTCTACGAAAACAAACACGAAGAGCGGCAGAAATTAAAACAAGGTTACTCAGAATTTATTGAGCGCCAGAACTTTACGTGGCACCTAACCGCAAACTTCAACAGAGACACAACGCACGTTCAGGGCTGGAAAATCCTGAAGAATTGGTCTGCGCGAGTTGATAGACGGCTTCACGGGAGAAACTTCCACAGGAAATCTATCGACGAAAGGCTTTTCTTTATTGCCGTACCAGAGATCGGTGGAAGTAGTGGGTACTTGCACTACCACATCGTTGCGAAGATGCCTATTCACTCAGAGGCTTGCTTCGAACTTGTGGCGGCTTCAGTTTGGGAAGAGCTGGTGCGAACAGGTGATTTATTCTGTCAAAAAATCCAGAATTCTGCCGAGGATGTTAGTAGGGTGGTGAGCTACGACATCAAGGATATATGGAAAAATAACGGTTTAGAGCAAATAATCATTTCCACAGAATTTGCGCCAAATAATTAATTGATCCATCGCGCCGTCGTGGTGGTTCAAACGTGTTCGACAACGTGAAGCACTAGAGCGCCACGACTAACAATATATTCGATGCGCGACACGAAATACGGATGATCATCAAAAAATACGGGGGTATCAGGGTGCCCCCGTAGCCACTCAATGAACTCGCCGATCTGCTCTGAAGTGGCACGTCTTTCACTAACGCAACCCTGCCTCTTAGCGAACTTTACAGATACGTTTATTGGTCCGCCAGAAAAATACTCAAGATACTCGATTCGTTCCAACTGAGACACGGTGTATCCCTCAAGACTTATGGCCTCGAAGTTCTCGCTTCGGGGCCTTTTCTATTAATTCAACAACGGACACCAACCCGGTCTGTTCGTATCCTCGTGCAGATGGTGGGGCCGACATGACTGAGCGACGCACCGATAGGGGTTCCGGTCGGAGAGCCAGCGGGATTCAGGGTCTTGCTCCGGGTTTTGCACCTTGGTACAGACCACCGCGAGGTCAGTGGCACAGAACCAGTCTTCCGGCTCCGGATCGGGGATTACACGGTGATTAGGACAGTCGAGGCAGTTTGCCGCTGGTCCTGTGGGGCTCTTGCCCTTCTTTGACTTGCCCATAGAAATACCTCCATTCAAGTCTGTCCGTTCTGCACGTAGTGGAAGCCTTCGTTCGAGAGTTGCTGCTCCCCGTTCCAACGATATGCGACAAGCTTGCCCTGCTTGGCCACAGAAAAGTCCGTACAGGCCGCTAATGGGCTCTGAATGGTTGGATGGCCACTCATCCAGTAATGGCCGAAAAAGACCGGTTTCTGCGGCTGGTAGCGGTATCGCGCGGATTCAGGAATCTCGACCGGTGGGAACTTCGCACGGATGTGATCATCGATCACCGCTGCGTCTGGGAACAGAATCGCACTCTCATCCCACCATCGAACACGCACTTCGCTGCGCGCATGCCCCCCTTTGTCTTCGAAAGTTACGCCGGCTGGGAGCGATGTTTCAAGGCCTTTGAGCCACACTTCTATGGCGTTGAACAAAGTTTCCTCTTCACCTGGTGCAGGTTTGCTCGCTGCTTCATTCATCAGTTCTGGTGTCAGGCGATTACCCGGCGCGAGGCGTCCTGCGAACCGGTCCATATACCCGGTGTGCCAGCAGGCGTGAATCACATTGATCCCGTCCAGTTCGAGCCACAGCGGCAGGGTCAGAAACCAGTCGACAACGTCCTTGTGTAGCTCTGAGTTCCCACTCACTGCAGCAAGAAAGGCGGCGTGCTGATCCTCATTCTTCTTGGAGTGCTCGCGAAGGGGCCTGCCATGCTCGTCGAGGGTTCGCCACGCGATGGCGTTGAACTCATGATTTCCCATCGTGGCCTGCGCATGGCCCGCGTCGACCATCCTGCGAACGATGTCGACGACCTCCAGTTGCTTCGGTCCTCGGTCGATAAGGTCGCCGACGAACACAGCTTTGCGTTCAGGATGACGCCAAGTTCCAACCTGTTTGCGGTAGTCCAGCTTTTGAAGCAGTGCTTCCAGTTCATCGGCGTGACCATGAATGTCTCCAATCACGTCGTACCCAGCAACTTCCGCCATGAGTGCTCCCGTTCTGTCTGTTTCTTGATTGATGGTCAGACCCCAACGCCGACGATCTCGGCGTAGCTCTTTTTTAAATCCTCGCCAGAGAGCGCGTCTTCAAAGAACGCGTCGACGAGAACGGCGCGAAAGGCTTCGAAGCTGAGTTGCGCCAACGGGATTTCCGCAATCGCGCTAGCGATCCTGTCGTATTCGTCTTCCATGTCCTCGCACACGTTGCAGCCCGTGTTCGCGGGGTCATGGCGATAGAGAATTGCACTGATGCGATCAGGCGTCATTTGCTGTTCCTGTCTTCGGTAAGAACTTCCATACGAACCTGCGGCGAGACAAAGCCGTCCTGCCAGAGCAGCACGCGTCCGTGGGCACCGCCCTTGTCTGCGCAATGAAACTGCAGGACGCCCGACACTGCGCTGGCGACCGTGATGGTCGAAGCGATGTAAAGATCGCAGTCGAATAGATCGTCGAAGACGTCGATCAGCACTCCTTCCCCCGGCAGAACCTGCTCATAGCGGGTCTGGGCATCGGTGGTCGCCACCGGGTCGCCGTCCGCGTCGATGAAGCCGCCTACCGAGCCATTCGCGACCCAGTCGAGCGTCTCATCCGTGTGGTTCACGAAGAACAGTTCGCCATTGCTGCGGTAGAGGCAGAATCGCGGGCGCAACGCCCTGTCTGTGCGCGAGTGTGGGTAGTTGAGCAGCGCCGCATCCCTTCGTCGCTTTGCTTGCATTTCGTGGTCCATCGGAGTGTTGAGGATTCGCCTGGCCGTCAGAAGCTGCGCTTGACCGCCCCTGTCTTGATGTCGATGACCTTCACGCGGCCAGTCTTGTCCGTGACCTGGACCATGTCGCCGAGAACCTGCGCAGAGACGATGCCGCCGCTCACCGTCCGTTTAACTGCGCCTGTCTTGACTTCGACGACTCTCGCGAACCCTCCTTGCACCTTCACGGCATAGGCAGTCATTGAATTGTCTCCTGGATACGCAAAGTTGTTGGGCATCGTGCCGTAGACGATGACAATGGTCACCACGGCATGCGATAGACGTAGAATAATGGCGTAGTGCGACGCAGCTTGTCGCAGCGTGCAAGGAAAGTGGCCCATCGCAAGCGGGGAATCGACAGGCAATGCAACTATGGGACGGACACGAGTGACCATCCGAGCGACCATCCTTCGCCACTGGCAGCTTCTCAGGCTCTTACCCCGCTATCCGCAGAAGATCACCGCTCAAGAACTCAAGCAGGCGCTCGCGGTGCACGGCTTCGACACCACGGAACGGACTGTCCAGCGCGATCTGATGGACCTGTCGAGTGCCTTCCCCTTGGTGGTCGATGAGCGTGCCAAACCCTATGGCTGGAGTTGGCAGCGCGAAGCCCGTAGTTTCGATCTGCCGGGGCTGTCGGTTGCCGAGGCACTGACTTGGGTTCTCGCGGAACAGCATCTGCGGAGCCTGCTCCCGGCCGGTATCGTCGAACACCTTCAGCCCCAGTTCCAAGCCGCCCGAAGCCGGCTGTCTGCCGAACAACAGCCCACGCCAGCGCGATCCTGGTTGGACAAGGTTCGCACCGTGCCACCCGCACAACCACTGACGCCGCCCCAAGTCGCCCACGAGGTTCAGCGCACCGTCTCCGATGCGCTCATGCGCGAGCGCCAGTTGGACATCAGCTATCGCAAGAAAGGCAGCAAGTCCGCGGAGAGCTACCGAATACATCCGCTGGCCATTATCCAACGTGGCTGGGTGATCTACCTGCATGCCCGCATTGGCGACTACCCCAACGCGCAGAACTTCGCTTTGCACCGCGTCGAGGCGGCAACGCTACGCGAAGAACCAGCCGTTGCACCACCGGGCTACGATCTCGACGCCGGTATCGAGCGGGGTATCTGGGCTTTCGGCAAGGGCCAGCTATTACAAGTCGCGCTGCGCTTCTCGCGCGAGGCCGGAGAGCACCTGCTCGAAACACCCCTATCTACCGATCAGTCGGTAAGCGACGAAGGTGGCACGCTCCTCGTCCATGCAACTGTGGCCGACACCCCGCAGCTCAGATGGTGGCTGCTCGGCTTTGGCGATACGGTCGAGGTTCTGAGCCCGACTGCCCTGCGACGGGAGATGTCGGATGTCGCCGCTAGAATGGCCCGAAAGTACGCCTCTGGTGCGATGATGGACTCCTCAGCGGCGCTTGCGCAAAGGGCCTAGCGCACGCATCCGTAAGCCGCTACCTGCGGGTCAGTGACCGTCTTCGCCCTTCGACCATCACCTTACAGTCTGAGATAGTTAACGTTGCTGTGCGGACAGCTTGTCCTGCACAGGTTCTTGAGGCTCCTATGTCTTCACTTAAAGTCTTGCTTGACACCTTTCGCTCCGCATCCGTCTCCGAGCGGGAGAAAGGTACCTATTTCGAAGAGTTGATCCTCTGCTATCTACGGAATGAAGCAACGTACCGTGATCTCTATGCGCAGGTTTGGACGTATGCGGATTGGGCGCAGCTGCGACAAATCGATGCCCGTGACGTCGGTATCGACCTTGTGGCCCAAACAGCTACCGGTGAGTACCACGCCATCCAATGCAAGCTGTACGCGGAAGACTATCGCCTGCAGAAAGGTGACATCGACAGCTTCTTCACGGCATCAGGCAAGAAACCGTTCACGCACCGCATCATTGTCAGCACGACCAATCACTGGAGCGAGCACGCAGAAGATGCGCTGCGTGATCAGCAGCCTCCGGTCAGCAAGATAGACCTTCACGATCTGGAAAACAGCCAGATCGAGTGGGCCAGCTACGCGCCAAAATCGGCTCCCGTGCTCAAAAGCAAGAAGCAACTGCGTGAGCATCAACAAGCCGCCCTAGCAAAGACTCAAGCAGGCTTGGCATCGGCTGACCGTGGCAAGCTCATCATGGCTTGCGGTACTGGAAAAACCTTCACCGCCCTCAAAATCGCAGAGACGCTGGCCGGCAAAGGCAAACGGGTGCTCTTCCTTGTCCCGAGCCTCAATCTACTGTCACAAACCCTCACTGAATGGACGCAGGAAAGCGAAACGCCGCTACACAGTTTTGCAGTCTGCTCTGATAGCGACGTGGGCAAGAAGCGGAAGAAGGATGACGATACCGTTCAAACCTTCACCCATGAATTGCGCTACCCCGCGACGACCGAGCCTGGCCGGCTGGCAACGGAAATGGGCAAGCGTCACGATACCGGACACATGAGCGTGGTGTTCAGTACCTACCACTCCATCGATGTGATCAGCCGTGCCCAGCTTGAGCATGGTCTGGCGGACTTCGATCTGATCATCTGTGACGAAGCCCACCGCACCACCGGCGCCACCTTCGAGAGCGAAGACGAGAGCGCCTTTGTTCGCGTTCATGACAACGCCTACATCCGCTCCGCCAAGCGGCTGTACATGACTGCTACGCCACGCATTTATGGCGAGCTTGCCAAGGCCAGCGCGGAAAAAGACAACGTGGCCCTGTGTTCCATGGATGACGAAGCCCTCTATGGCAAGGAGCTTTTCGTCATCACCTTCTCGGAAGCGGTACGCCGGAAGCTACTGTGCGACTACAAGGTGATCGTGTTGGCCATCGAAGAGGCCCACGTCAGCCGCCGTATCCAGAATCTGCTGAAAGACCCGGACAACCAGCTCAAGGTAGATGACGCAGCCAAGATCATCGGCTGCTGGAAAGCGCTATCCAAGCAGGGGCTGGCAGATGACCTGATAGGTGATGGTCAGGCCATGCAACGCGCCGTGGCCTTCTGTCAGGTGATTGAAATCGCAAAGGCAGGCAAGACGCACAAGGTCAGCTCGAAGCAGATTGCCTCCATGTTCCAGTCCGTCGTCGAGGCGTACCAGGAGGCAGAAGAATTCGAGCAGGTGGCGAACCTCCACTGCGAAGCCGACCATGTGGATGGCAGCATGAACGCCAGCGAAAAAGAAGCCAAACTCGCCTGGCTCAAGGAAGCCCCCCCGGAAAACACCTGCCGGATTCTCTCCAATGTGCGTTGCCTGTCCGAAGGCGTCGACGTGCCCGCCCTGGATGCTGTGCTGTTCCTGACGCCGCGCAATTCGCAAGTGGATGTGGTGCAGTCGGTCGGCCGCGTCATGCGGACAGTCAAAGACCCGGTAACGAATGAAGACCTGAAGAAACGCGGCTATGTGATCCTGCCTGTGGTCATCCCGGCCGGCGTAGAGCCTCACGAAGCGTTGAACGACAACCAGACCTACAAGGTGGTCTGGCAGGTGCTGCAAGCCCTGCGCTCACACGATGACCGCTTCGATGCGATGGTGAACAAGCTCGATCTGATCGGCAGGGACCCCAGCAAGATGGAAGTCATTGCCGTCACCGACAAGGTAGCCAAAAAACAAGAAAAGCCCAAGGGCAAGAGCAAGGGCCAGACCGGCCAGGGTGGCTTCAGTATTGGCACTTCGGTCACGCAGAACAAGCCGGTTCAGCAGCCCCTGGAGTTCGAGATTGGCGAAATCGAGCGCGCCATTTACGCGAAACTGGTGCAGAAGGTAGGCAACCGCCACCACTGGGAGGACTGGGCCAACGACATTGCCAAGATCGCCCGCACCCACGTCGACCGTATCACTGGCATTCTGGAAAACAAGGCGAACACCCAAGAGCGTGAAGCCTTCAATGCTTTTGCAGAAGAACTGCGCGACGACCTTAACGATAGCATCACCGATTGTGAAATCATCGAAATGCTGGCCCAGCACCTGATTACCAAGCCGGTTTTTGATGCGCTTTTTGAAAGCTACAGCTTCGCCCAGCACAACCCTATGTCGCAGGCCATGCAGGCGGTCCTGGATTTACTGCAAGAGCATCACCTGAGCAAGGAAGTGGATACCCTTCAGTCTTTCTACGACAGCGTGAAACTGCGGGCTGAAGGCATTGAGAGCGCCACCGGCAAGCAGAAGATCGTGGTGGAGCTGTATGACAAGTTCTTCCGCAATGCCTTCCCCAAGATGACGGAACGGCTGGGCATCGTCTATACCCCTGTGGAAGTGGTGGATTTCATCATCCACAGCGTCAATCACATCCTGCGGACGGAGTTTGGGCAGACACTGGGCAGTGAGGGCGTTCACATCATTGACCCCTTCACCGGCACCGGTACCTTCATCACCCGCCTGATGCAAAGTGGTCTGATCACGCCGGAGCAGTTGCCCTACAAGTACAAAAACGAAATCCACGCCAACGAGATCATCTTGCTGGCCTACTACATAGCCGCCATCAATATCGAAGCGGTGTATCACAGCATTGTTGGCGGCGAATACCGACCTTTTGACGGCATTTGTCTGACTGACACCTTCCAGATGTACGAGAAGGATGATCTGGTGGACGCATTGCTAGTACAGAACAGCACAAGGCGCAAGCGGCAGAAAGCACTGGACATTCGCGTCATCATTGGAAATCCGCCGTATTCAATCGGCCAAGCCAGCCAAAATGACGACAACCAAAACACTCAGTACAAGAGGTTGGATGAGAGCATAAGAAACTCATATGTTGCTCGCTCAACTGCAACGGCGAGTCGAGCAATGTACGATAGTTACATTCGTGCTATCCGCTGGGCCAGTGATCGCATTGGTGATAGTGGCGTCATCGGTTTTGTCACCAATGCAAGCTTTGTCGAGGCCAACACTGCAGACGGCCTACGCCAGTGTCTGGCAGATGAATTCTCTAGCCTGTATATCTTCCATCTGCGCGGAAACCAGCGCACCAGCGGCGAAGCCTCACGCAGGGAGGGTGGTAAGATTTTTGGCAGTGGCAGCCGTGCGCCCATTGCCATTTCGCTGCTTGTAAAGAACCCACAGACTGAAGAGCAAGGCCGCATCTATTTCCACGATATTGGCGACTATCTGAGTAGAGAAGATAAGCTGGAGCGAATCAGTATCTTGGCTAGTGTAGCTGGCATCGCCGCAGAACAGGGCTGGCAGTCCATCACGCCAAATGAGCATGGAGACTGGTTGAAGCAGCGGGATGACAGCTTCAACACGCACTTGGCTATTGGAAGCAAAAGAGGGCACGAAAAGTCACTATTCAGCAACTACTCTCAGGGCGTACTTACCGCTCGTGACGCTTGGTGCTACAACTTTAGCAAGAATGCTCTTGCGAACAATGTTCGACGGACAATTTCCTCCTACAACCAGCTTCTGACAGGAGTAGATATTGCCGACAAGAGCAGCATTAGCTGGACTCGTTCACTGAAGAAACAGTTTCAAAAAGGGCGGCCGCTGGAGTTCGATAGTTCGTGCTTAACCGTAAGCAGCTATCGGCCATTCACAAAGCAGCACCTCTACTTCAACAGAAGACTTAATGAATACATCTATCAGATGAGCGCAGTGTTTCCAAGAGGTGCAAGAAACTGCGTCATCGTGATAACGGGAACCGGCGAGACAAAGGACTTCTCCGCGTTGATCACGGATTGCATTCCGGACTTCAAGCATCACTACAATAGCCAATGCTTCCCGCTATACCTTTTCGATGACGCAACAGGAACCAATGAGCAGCCACAGTCTGGGCTGTTTGATACCCCGTCCAACACAATGCGCCAACAGCGTGATGCCATCACAGATGAAGGGCTGTCGCACTTCCAAAGGGCTTACCCCGGTGAGCTTATCTGTAAAGAGGATGTCTTCTATTACGTCTATGGCCTCCTGCATTCGTCAGATTACCGCGAACGCTACGCTGATAACCTGAATAAGGAGTTGCCGCGCATCCCATGCGTTATCACCGCAGCCGACTTCTGGGCCTTCTCCAAAGCCGGACGCAAACTGGCCGACCTCCACCTAAATTACGAAACCGTGGCGCCGTACCCGCTCAAGACTGAATCAGTCGGCAAACTGACTGATGCTGACTACCGCGTCGTGAAGATGAAGTACGGCAAGAAGGGAAAGGACAAAGACCTAACCACGCTGCATTACAACGATAAGATCACTTTGACCAGCATCCCGCTGGAAGCGTACGACTACGAGGTCAATGGCAAACCGGCGTTGGATTGGGTGGTGGAGCGTCAATGCGCAAAGCCCGACAACGTCAGTGGTATCGTCAATGACGCTAATGATTGGGCTATCGAGACTATGAGCAACCCACGCTATCCACTGGAGTTGTTTGCGCGCGTGGTAACGGTCAGCTTGGAAACGATGAAGATCGTGAAGAGCCTTCCTAGGCTCCAGATCATGACAGGCCTAGCTCCTGGCGCACTCAATGACGAATTTCAATCTGGCGTGGCAGTCGCGGGCGGGACGCTCCAGGTTGTATCAGCGGGTTAGCTATTGAGAGAGTCCGGCCGCTCATTCTCTTCCCGCGTCAACAAGTGGTCACTTCTTGGCACCCATCCGAGAAATGTCAAAAACATAGGCGTACACAGTAACTGGCATGGTGCGATATACTGACAGCAGTTTCTGACACTTTTAGGAGCCGCTGTCATGTCCCGCGTCTTTGCCTACGCCCGTGTCTCGACGGTAGACCAGCTCACTGAGAACCAAGCCGAACAGATCGCTCAGGCCGGCTACTCGATCCAGCCGAATCGGTACATTGAAGAGAAGGTATCGGGATCGGTGCCCACTTCGCAGCGCCAAGGCTTCCAGAAGCTCATGGATCGCATGGAGGAAGGCGACACGCTCGTGGTCACCAAGCTGGACCGGATCGGTCGCGACTCCATCGATGTTCAACAGACGGTCAAGCTCTGCGCTGAGCGGGGCATCCGGCTAGTTGTGCTTCAGCTTGGCAACCTCGATCTGACTTCATCGGCTGGTGAACTCATGGTCAAGGTGCTTGCGGTAGTCGCGGACTTCGAGCGCGATCTGATCATTGAGCGTACTCAGGCGGGGCAGGCGCGTGCGCGAGCCGAAGGAAAGCACATGGGGCGTCCGAGCAAGACGACTGAGGAGCAGCGCAGAGCGATTCTTCAGAGGCTGACTGGCGGAGAGTCAGTGTCGTCGCTCGCGAGGGCCTATAGGCTCTCTCGGGGCACGGTCATCAACATTCGCGATGCTTGCAGGTCTGCGAGCCAAGCATAGGCGAGGGGGTGGGTATCCTGCATAAGTGTGGGTAAAGATGTGGGTACGGACGATGTGGTATTCTGAGCAAGTCTTGTAAATAAAGGCTTATAAGGCTTAAGAAGCATTACAGGACATCATGAACATGCCGGTCTGACACGTTCCGGCCCTGAAACGACAACGCCGCCCGATGGGCGGCGTTGTCGTTTCAGGGCGGGGTTTCGACTCAGAGGCCGCGCTCGCGGGCGCTGCGGTCGCGTTCGACCTTGAAGATGTAGCGCTGGATCAGGTTGTTGGCGCTGTTGGGCAGGTTCACGAATTCGCAGCCGGCCCGCAGCACTTCGACGCCGTTGCGGTTGGTCAGGCGGAACAGGTTGCGTACCCGCATGCGGACCGTGACCGGGCCGAAATCCGGCAGGTTCACGCGGCAGCCGTCGAACTCCATGCCGGGCACGAAATCCGCGTCGTCGGGCGGCACGACCACGGCCATGCCGCCACCGGAGATGTCCAGCACCCGCGCTTCGATGGTGCGCGGTTCTTCGTCCTTCTGCGGAACCGGGATGGTGCAGTTCAGCGCGTGGGTGATCGGCGCGACCAGCCGGTAGAACTCGCGGCGCTGCAGGCGCAGCAGGCGCTCCGGGCGGTCGGCCACGAAGGCGTCGCGCCCCTGGTAGGTGACTTCCTGGATGCCGCTCAGGGGAAACTGGATCTTGATGCCTTCGAGCTGGGTGGCGCAGATCAACTCGTCGATGGACGCCACCCGGCGGTTCACCGCTTCGTCCGGGCTGGCGTCGAAGACCAGGCGTTCCTCGTCGTCGATCAGCGTGAGGATGGCGGTGAGGAAGGACTGATTGCCGGAGGGCAGGTAGGTGGTGATCAACGCGCGGTTTTCCACCAGCGAGCGGAGGATCTGCTTGATTTGCCGGGCGTCGTGCAGCAGGTACTGGGCAAAGTCGTCGGAGCGAAGCAGTTCGACTCGAGTGGTGTTTTCGGTGCTCATGCGGGGGGCCGGCTGGTGGCGGTGCGCAGTTGGGTGAGGGCCGATTCTATAGCATCGAACCGGACTGCGTCGCCGACATTAGGGGGTGCGAAGCCTGCCTGTTCCGCTTTCACAGCGCGGGACCGCCCTTGTCCGGGCCGGTCGGGGCGCCGGGCAGGGTGGCGCTCGGCGGCGGTGGCGCACTCATGTCGCCTTGTTCCACCCGATACAGCCAGGCGAGCAGCTCGGCCACGGCCAGATAGAGCTGGGGTGGAATGCGCTCGTCCAGATCCACCTGCATCAGCAGCGCGACGAGTTCGGGCGATTCGTGAACATATACGCCCGCCTCGCGGGCACGCGAGATGATTTCCTGGGCGATCAGTCCGCGGCCCTTGGCCACCACGCGCGGTGCGGCCTCGCCCGCGGTGTAGGTCAGCGCAACGGCTTCGCCGCGGGTGGCGAGCGGGTTGTCGTCAGGCTGCATCCGGGACCTCCACCACCATGCCGGTCAGTGGCACGCCGATGGCTTCCAGTGCGCTTTCCAGCGCAGGCCGGCCGTCCTGCAGGGCTTGGGCGGCATCGGGGTCGTCGGCCTGCATGCGCAGCGCCAGGCCGCTTGCGCCGAGGTAGAGATGGGCGTCCACGCCGCCGAGGCGCGGGAGCGTGAGGTGCAGGGAGGTGTGCCACTCGCGTGCGTCGCCGCTGCCGTCGCCTTCACCGTCGCCCGGGTCCTCGATGCGCCATTCGATGTGCTGTCCCGGCCAGGCCTGGCCGTGCCAGACGTACTGTTGCGTGGCCAGGGCGTCGAGCTGCTGGTGCACCACCGGAAGGATGCGCTCGGGCACCGCGGGGACCCGCCCCGCGGCAGTGGCTTCCGCCTGCGGTGCGGCGCTTGCCGCCCGCTCGGCGCCGCCGGCCGGCATCGCGGCCGCGGCAGCGCGCGCGCCCGCCGCCTGGGCTGGCGTGCCGGCGGCAGCGGCTTGCTGTGCTTGTGCCTGTGCTGGTGCGCCCGTGGCCTGCGGTGAAGCGCCGCGCGCTGCGGCCTGCTGGCCTTGCGGCTCGCCCAGCAGCGATGCGGTATCGACCTTGCCGGCCAGCCATCTGGACTGGTGCGCTTCGTAGAACATGCCGCTCTGCGCCAGCGCCTGACGCAGGATCGGCGCCAGCGCGGCACCGTTTGCCGGGGGGGCGGAAAGCAGGGGTTTGCCGCCCGCCAGCGCCGCGGGTTCGGCCGCCGGCTGGCCGGTCAGCAGAAAGCTGATCAGGCGTCCGGCGGGGCTGAGTTCGGGCCGGGTGATGTTCGCGCCGGCTGTGGCGGGCGGATCGGCCAGTTGGGCAAACACTGCGCGCGGGGTGGTCTGGGTGACGACGAGTTCCAGGGTGTCGCCGGCATTGGCCGCGTGGGGCAGCGCCAGGGTGATCTGACGCCCGGCGACGATGGCCTGGAAGCTGCCGTCGGGCAGGGCGCGCTGCAGGGCGGCGGTAAAGCGCTGGCCGGGCAGCAGTTCGGGCAGCTGCGCCTGGATCTCACGTGCACGCTGCAGGCCCGGGACCGGGGGTTCGGTCTCGAAGAAGCTGGCTTCGGTCAGCAGGCGAAGACGGGCAGCGAGGTCGGCGGGGATCATTGTTCGCCTCCAGTGCGGACGTCGTGCCGCCTTCTGGCGCCGTCCGCGTCAGGCGCCGCCGGTGCGTTGCGGCATGCCGTAGGCGGTGTTGACCTTGGAACGCACCTGGGCGCTGGAGAGATCTTCGCCCAGCTTGCTGCGGGCGGGCTCGATGATCTGCGTGATCGACCCGATCCCGGCAAGCAGGCGCTCGAGCACGAGGCGTCGCCGTTCGAGTGCCGCAGGGTCGTCGGGCAGGGCGCTGCGCCCCAGTTCCGAGGCGATCGACAGGGCGCGCTGGCCGAGCTCGGGCAGGGCTTCCCATTCGCCGGCCCGCGAGCGGGAATCAAGCTCGGCCAGTATGGCCTGAAGCTCTTCGCCGAGGCCGTCCGCGTCGGGTTTGGCCTGTGGGTTCATTGGCCGACCCGGTCGCCGATCTGCGCCCACGCGTCGCCCAATTCGGTCAGCAGCCGGCTGGCCTCGTCGAGGCAGGCCGGATCGTTCTGCATCTGGCCTTTCAGCACCTGCAGCGCGATGTACTCGTACAGGTCGTCCAGCGATTTCGCCAGCTGCCCGCCGGCTTCGAGGTCGAGGCTCGCACGAAGTCCGCGCGAGATGATGTCGATCGCGCGGGTGATCGCTTCCGACTTGGCCTGGACGTTGTTGTCCAGCATGTGCTGGCGGGCCTTGGCGATGTAGGCGAGCGCGCCGTCGAACAGCAGTTTGATCAGCCTGTGCGGGCTCGATCCGAGAATCTCTGCGTCAACGCCCGCCGAGCGGTAGGCGTTCTGTACGTTCATCGCGTGTGAGAACATGGTGCGCGTTCCTCTATCGGGCGTCTGGTCAGCTGCTGCGCGATGCGTTGAGGCTGGCTAGTTGCTGCGTCAGGTAGGACGAGGTGGTGTTCAACTGGCCCATCAGTGTATCAAGGGCCACGTACTGTGCCCGGATCCGTTTCTCGGTCAGTTCGAGCTGGTATTCCAGGCGGGTGCGCTGGTCGTCGAGACGGTCGACCGACTGGTTGAGACCGTCGGTGCGGTTGGCGAGCAGGCCATCGAAGGAGGTGACCTCGTCGGCCAGCGTTTCCATCGACGCGCCGATGGTGTTGAGCGTAGAGGTGACCGCGCCGAAGTCGGTGTCGATCGCGTTCTTCAGCTTGGTCTCGTCCAGGGCCAGCGTGCCGTCGCGCTGGAAGGACACACCCAGCGAGGAGAGGTTGGCGAAGGCCGTGCCGGCCAGTTCCGCCGGGGAGGCGCCGGCGGTCGAGCGCAGCAGGCCCTGCAGGGTGCGTACGGTCCCGTCGCCGTTGAGCACGCCCGCGGAACCGGACTCGGCGTTGTAGGCACTGCTGGTCTTCAGCTCGTTCACCGCAGCGTTGTAGGCGGTGACGAACTCCTTGACGGTATCGAGGACGTTGGCGTCGGTACGGGCGATGTCCACCGTCGAGCTGCCCACGGTCTTGGCGGTGATGGTCACGCCCGAGATCACCGTGGAAAACTCGTTGCTCTGCGAGGTGACGGTTTCGCCATCGACCTCGATGATTGCGTTCTGCGCCGTCCGGGCGTTGGGGTTGGCGACATCGAAGGTCGCCAGGCTCGCCAGGTTGGCGTCGCCGCCGCTCACCGAGAGGCTGAATGCGGCGTCGGTGCCGGTTTCGGTCGAGGTCAGTATGAGGCGTGAGCCGGCATCGCCGGTGACCGTCGTCGCGGTCACACCGATGCCGGCGTCGTTGATCGCGGAGCGCAGGTCGTTGATGTTGCCACCGCCGAAGGCGACGTCGACGTCCTCGCCGTTGATGGAGAAGGTGAGGGTTCCTGCCGCGAAGGTGGTGCCCGAGGCGTACAGGTTGGACAGCGATTTCTGCGACTGGGCCACCTGGACGACATTGACGTTGTAGCTGCCGCCGCTGGCGAATGCGCCAGGCGCCACGCTCAGCACGTCCTCGTCCCCCAGGCTTGCCGTGAAGCCGGCAAGCTTTGCCGGGTCGGCAAGTTTGTCCGCTGCCGTCTGGAGCGCGTCGAAGCGCGTCTTGATGGTGCCGAACGCGGAGATCTTGGCCTGGTAGGAGGCTTCACGCCGGTTCAGCGCGGTAAGCGGTGCGCGCTCGATGGCCATCAGCTTCTCGACGATGCTGTTGGCGTCGAGGCCAGAACCGATACCGAGAGAAGAGATGGACCCTGCCATGATGTACTCCGTTTGTTCCGTGTTGCGCCCTGGCGCCGCTCAGGCCTCCTGCCTGAGAAGCAGACCGGGCGCCGTGCTGTTCGAGCCGAGTTCCTCGATCCGCTCGGCGATGCGCAGAAGCTCTTCGGACGGAATCTGTCGAATGACTTCCTGCGACTCGCGATCGACCACCTTCACCACCACGTCGCCGGTCCTGTCGTGGATGCTGAACGAGATGTCCCGCACCACCGGTTCAAGGGCTTTCTCGATCCGCGCGATGGCGTTCGACAGCTGCTCCTCGCTCGCGTTTTCCTTGCCGTCTGCTTGCGACTGAGCGTCCGCCGGGCGCAAGTTGCCGCCCGTTGCATTCTGAGCAGGATTCGTGCCCGGAGTGCCGGAGACCGCAAGCGGCGAAACCCCGCCCTGCGTGTTTGCAGTCGGGGGCTGCGGCGTTGTGTCTGCCGGGCCTAGCTTGAAACTGGCTTGAGGAGCCGGAAGCCCGCTCTGCACAGGTTGGATGGCCATGATGCCCTCCAGTTCAAGACCGGCGGAGGCGCTTGCGCGCCCTCCCGCCGGTTATTCTTTTTAGGATTGAAGCGCATTCTAGCGCTCAATCGATCAGCGCAGCAGCGAGAGCACGTTCTGCGGCACGGCGTTGGCCTGGGCGACCATGGCCACACCGGACTGCTGCAGGATCTGCGAGCGCGACAGGGAGGCGGTTTCCGCGGCGAAGTCGGCGTCCATGATGCGGCTGCGTGCGGCGTACTGGTTCTCGCGCGCGGTTTCGATCTGCTGGATGCGGAACTGCAGCGAGGACATCGTGGCGCCGATGCTGGAGCGGTTGGAGGCCACCGAGTTCAGCGCGGTGTCGATCGCACCGAGGGCGGTCGTCGCCGCGGCGCTGGAACCGATGCCGCCGCCGGGGGCCGCCACGCTGGTGAAGGTGCCGGCGATGGTCTGGCCGGAGGCCGCACCCGTCTGGAAGGTGAAGGAGCCGAAAACCGACTGGTTGTTCAGCTTGGCTGCACCTTGCAGCGCGCCGACTTCGGTGTTCAGGGCGGTGTACTCGTTGTTCAGGTAGCCGCGCTCGGTGTCGGAGATGGTGCCGTTGAGCGACTGCACGGCCAGCTCGCGCATGCGCTGCAGGATCTCGCCCACGGTGCCGAGCGCGCCGTCGGCGGTCTGCCCGAAGGAGATGCCGTCGGCGGCGTTACGCATGGCGACGGTCAGGCCGCGTGCGTCGGACTCCATGCGCTGGGCGACGGCCAGGCCGGCGGCGTCGTCCTTGGCGGAGTTGACCCGCAGGCCGGAGGACAGGCGCTCGAGCGCGGTCGAGAGGCCCAGCGAGTTCTTGTTCAGGTGCCGTTGCGCATTGAACGAGTAGGTGTTGGTGTTGATTACTTGTGCCATTTTGGGCCTCCAGGGAGCCAAGATTGATCAGACGGCAGATCGGTGTTCGGTTTGCTGCCACGTCATCTTTGCCGTTCAAGTGAATTAACGGCGGGCCGGTGCAGAACTTTAGGGCATTTTTTGCCGGGCATCCGTCCGGTAGGAGCGGCCTTGGCCGCGATGTGGCGGTGGTTTCCTCGTAGGTCGCATCGTGGCCAAGGCCGCTCCTACGGGGCGATCAGGGCCTTTCGGTGCAGAGCCCGGACGCAAGGACGGCGGACGCATCCGGGGATGCGTCCGCCGTCGGGAAGAGGCGAGCGCCCGCGGGCGCTCAATCGATCAGCGCAGCAGCGAGAGCACGTTCTGCGGCACGGCGTTGGCCTGGGCGACCATGGCCACACCGGACTGCTGCAGGATCTGCGAGCGCGACAGGGAGGCGGTTTCCGCGGCGAAGTCGGCGTCCATGATGCGGCTACGTGCGGCGTACTGGTTCTCGCGCGCGGTTTCGATCTGCTGGATGCGGAACTGCAGCGAGGACATCGTGGCGCCGATGCTGGAGCGGTTGGAGGCCACCGAGTTCAGTGCGGTGTCGATATTGGTCAGGGCGGTCGATGCGTTGCCGCTGGTGTTGATCGTGCCGACCGGCGTGGTCACGCTGGTGAAGGTGCCGGCGATGGTCTGGCCGGAGGCCGCACCGGTCTGGAAGGTGAAGGAGCCGAAGACCGACTGGTTGTTCAGCTTGGCTGCACCCTGCAGCGCGGTGACTTCGGTCTGCAGTGCGGTGAACTCGTTGTTCAGGTAGCCGCGCTCGGTGTCGGAGATGGTGCCGTTGAGCGACTGCACGGCCAGCTCGCGCATGCGCTGCAGGATCTCGCCCACGGTGCCGAGCGCGCCGTCGGCGGTCTGGCCGAAGGAGATGCCGTCGGCGGCGTTACGCATGGCGACGGTCAGGCCGCGTGCGTCGGACTCCATGCGCTGGGCGACGGCCAAGCCGGCGGCGTCGTCCTTGGCGGAGTTGACCCGCAGGCCGGAGGACAGGCGCTCGAGCGCGGTCGAGAGGCCCAGCGAGTTCTTGTTCAGGTGCCGTTGCGCATTGAACGAGTAGGTGTTGGTGTTGATTACTTGTGCCATTTTGGGCCTCCAGCGAATCAGGTTCGATTACACGGCAAGCGTTTGATCCTGCTTACTGCATTGGTGATTCGTGCCGTTCAGATGCTGTAACGGCCGCTGGTGCACGAACTTGAGAGCAATGGCACGAAAAAAATGAAAAACCCCGCCGGGGCGGGGTTTGCGTTTGCCGGGGAGTGGCGCTCAGCCTTGCAGCAGCGAGAGCACGTTCTGCGGCACCGCGTTGGCCTGGGCGACCATGGCCACGCCGGATTGCTGCAGGATCTGGGCGCGGGACAGCGCGGCGGTCTCGGCGGCGAAGTCGGCGTCCATGATGCGGCTGCGCGCAGCCCACTGGTTCTCGCGAGCGGTTTCGATCTGCTGGATGCGGAACTGCAGGGCCGACATCGTGGCGCCGACCGTCGCGCGGTTGGCGGCAACCGAGTCGAGGGCGGTGTCGATATTGGTCAGTGCCGTCGCTGCGCCCGCGCTGGTGCCGATGGCGCCGGCCGGCGTGGCGACGCTGGTGAAGGTGCCGGTGATGGTCTGGCCGGCGGCTGCGCCGGTCTGGAAGTTGAAGGTACCGAAGACCGACTGGTTGTTCAGCTTGGCCGCACCCTGCAGATCGGTGACCTGGGTCTGCAGTGCGGTGAATTCGTTGTTGAGGTAGCCGCGTTCGGTATCGGAGATGGTGCCGTTGAGCGATTGCACCGCCAGTTCGCGCATGCGCTGGAGAATCTCGGCCACGGTGCCGAGCGCGCCGTCGGCGGTCTGCCCGAAGGAGATGCCGTCCGAGGCGTTGCGCATGGCTACGGTCAGGCCGCGCGCATCGGATTCCATGCGCTGGGCAACCGCCAGGCCGGCCGCATCGTCCTTGGACGAGTTCACGCGCAGGCCCGAGGACAGCCGCTCCAGCGCGGTGGAGAGCCCGAGCGAGTTCTTGTTCAGATTGCGCTGGGCATTCAGGGAGTAGATGTTGGTATTGATGACCTGCGGCATTTTGGGCCTCCGGTAAGTTCGTTATCCGTTCCGTGGTGGCGCCGGTATCTGCCGAAGCGCCGTTCCTTTGCGTCTTGGTTCAATCTAAGCAGAATGCGTGCCAGCAAACTGTTCAGGGCGAATTGACTGATTTATTTCGTTTTTTTCCCTCTTTCGCGTGCTGGCAGGCGCGAGAAAGGGGCTGTGATTCTTGCCGGTCGCGAGCCGGCGATCTTTGTTGCCGGCCACTGCTTGCCGGGCGGCAATCCTTGCCGTCCGGCAAGCGGCAGGCCGTGTCAGCCGACCACGCCGAGCAGCCGGGCCTGCGTAAGTGCGCCGCTGGCTTCCAGGTCGTCGGACAGGTCCATCGCCAGATTGGCCAGCGCCTCCTCGTCCAGGGCGCGGCCATCCTCTTCCATGCTGAGACCGCAGTGCTTCATCAGCTCGGCGAGCGTCGCGCCCGCTTCTCCGGCAGCCGGATCGGCCAGGACGGCGAGTGCCAGCGCCTGGGTCTTGTCGAACCAGAATGCGGACCCGTAGCAGGGTGAGAGCAGCAAGGCGCCGTCCCGGTCGCCGGCGGCGAAGGCCTCGGCGAGCAGGGCGCGGTTCGTTGCGGCGATCACCGGGTGTGACGGGGGCAGCGGTGCCGGAAGGGTCGGGCGCACCTGGCCGGACAGCACCCACTGGGTCAGCGCGGCGACGAGGTCGTCGCGGCCGTGGCCGGCAAGCGCCGGCTGGGCCGCGAGATCGGCGAAAGTGCGTGCCTGGTCCTGCAGCAGGGCGAAGACGGTTCGGTGAAGCGGGGTGTTGAGACTGAGCTGATTGGCCCCGGCGAGCGGAGCGAACTGCACGTCAGTGGCCGGTACGGCGGCACGGAAGCACATCGCGGCCAGGGTTTCCGTGCGCGGCAAGGGCGCCGCATCGGCGGGTGCCGCCACATAAAGGTCGGTGCGAAAGACGGTGTTGTAGAGGAAGTCCTTGTGGACCTCGCGGGTGACGCGCTCGGTCTGGGCATTGAACAGGCCCGAGACATTGGCCGGCACGTCGATGTCGGCGTGGTTCTGCCACAGCGGGAGCGTGCCGGCGAACGCCAGGCCGGAGTTCTGCATGGCGCCCGCCACCTCGTCGACGCCGAAGATGTGCCAGTCGTCGTGGAAGAACTCGTGGGCGATGTAGTGGGGATCCTTGTCGAACAGGGATTCGGCGTACTTCGCGAGTTCGGGGTTGAGGCGGAAGAACGGCACCTGGGCGTTGAGCATCAGGCGCAGGTAGGAAAGGCCGAGATGGGCGCGCTCCAGCGGGTTGGTCGACAGCGGGGTGGCGAAGCGGCGCATGATGTTGCGCAGCGGCTCCCGGGCCGAGAAGCCCGGTTTGGCGTTGTAGCTCACCAGCACCAGGCCGCCGGGCTTGAGCCGGCGCTCGATGAAGCGGTGGATGTCCGCGCGCACCGCGTCCGAGACCCAGGTGTATAGCCCGTGCATCGCGATGAAGTCGAACTTCTGGCCGTCATCCCGCGCCACCCAGTCGGCGATGGAGTCGGCGTACAGGGCCAGGTTGGTCAGGCCGGCGGCATCGGCCAGCCCGCGTGCGCGGGCGATGTGGTCCGGGATGACGTCGATGCCGGTGAAGCGTCCGCCGGGGTGGGTGGCGGCGTGCACCACCAGTGAGAGTCCGTTGCCGCAACCCAGCTCGCAGTAGTCGAAGTCGTCGGGGTTGCGGGGCAGGTGGCCGTTCAGGGCGGCCAGATAGTTGATCGCCAGCGGGCTGAGCTGCTCGTAGTAGTTGTCGATGTAGGCGACGTCGGTGATGTAGCCGTCGTGGGTCGAATCCATTTTCCTGCCCTTGCTTGAAGACGAAACTGCCGATGACTCGACATTAGTCCCATTTGCTCAATGGGCAAGCACGGAAGTGAATGAAAAATCGACGCTATTTCCGCGCCTATGGCGCGCAGGGCGGGGCGGCGGGCATCTCGACGGGGCCTCAGCCGGGCAGATGCGCGGCCAGCCACTCGTCGAGGTGATCCTCAAGGATGTAGTGGTCGAGCACCCATTGCCGCATTGCCTGTCCTTCACGCTCCGCCGCGTTCGGGTCGTGGATGCGGGCGCGGATGGCGTCCAGCCAGTCGCGGGGCCGGTTGCTGACCTTGCAGGCTGGTGAGTCGCGATAGGGATCGATGTCGGTGCACACCACCGGAATGCCCAGGGCGCCGTATTCCAGCAGGCGCAGGTTGCTCTTGCCGCGGTTGAAAGGAATCTGCTCGAGCGGGGCGACGGCCAGGTCGAGGTTCAGGGACGCGAGACGTGCCGGGTAGCTGTCGAAGTTCTCGAACGGATGGAACTCCCTGATCATCGGGCGCATGTGGTCCGGGCACATGCCCATGAATACCCAGTCCACCTCGTGCGCGGTTGCGGCGATCACCTCGGCGATCAGCGAGAGGTCGCCGGCGTGGGCCGTGCCGCCGGCCCAGCCGACGCGCGGGCGGGCCGTGGTGCGGCGGGCGCTGTGCAGGGGTAGCCAGACGTCGCGCTGCAGGCGGTTGGGCACGATGCGGATATCGTCGATCATGTGCCGGTACGCTTGCGCAAGGTAGGGCGTGCTGACCACCAGGCGGTGGCAGTGGCTCAGCGCCTCGGCGAGGCGCGAGCGCGCATCCACCGGTACGCCGGCGCGCAGCGAGCTGGCCTTCGGCATGTCGGTCAGCAGGTCGTCGAGCGCATAGACGATGAAGCTGCGCGGCAGGGCGGCCCGCCATGCCCGCAGATTGGCGAGTCCCGCGTCGAGCAGCGCCTGCTGGACCAGCAGCACGTCGGGTGCATGGCGCGCGAACTGCTCGGCCGGCAGGTCGGCGGCGTCGCCCGGGCGTGGCCGGTAGCGACAGGACAAGACCTTGCCGGCGCGCTGCAGTGCTTCGAGCGGGCGGCTGACCCGGTAGTCGCCCTGGGCGTTGCCGAGCGGAAAACTGATGAACCGGGGAACCGGTGCCGGGAGCGCGTTCCACGGCGGTACGCAGCGTACCTCGACGGTGCTGCCCGGCGCCCGCTGGTCCAGGTGGCAACTCCAGAATCGGTTGCCGGCGAACTCTTCGAACCAGCGCGTGCGCAGCAGCGTCCTTGCCCGGGCGCGGCCCAGGGCGAGCAGCGCCGCCTCCTCGGCGGAGGCCGAGGGCTCTTCCAGGCAGGAGCCACCCACGCGCGCCAGGACCACGCCGGCGGCCACCTGGCAGCGTCGTCCAGTGTGCCGGCGCAGTCGAAGGGTCAGGTCGGCGTCGCACCAGACTTGCGGAAACTGCGCCTCGTCGGCGCCGCCGGCGGCGATGAAGTCCTTGCGGGCAAGCAGCAGGCAGGCACCGGGCAGGGCCGCGGCGCTGCGGTCGACCGCAAGGACGCCCAGGTAGCCGGCGAAGTCGGGGTCGGCGCTGGCCGCGCGGTCCGGCGTGCCCATGCACTCGTCCAGGCCGGGTATGTAGCCGACCTGGTCCGCCCGCCCGTCCGGCGGGGTCGCCAGCCGGGGCGCGACGGCACAGACGTCCGCACGCGAGGCGTGGGCCAGCAGGTCCGACAGCCAGCTCGCCTGCAGTGCGCGGACATCGTCCTGCATCAGCAGCAGGTAGTCGCCGCGTGCTTCGCGCGCCGCGATGTTGGCGAAACGGGCGAAGCTCAGCCGGCCGTCGTGACGGTGGATGCGCAGCGGCGCTTCACGGCGTGCCTGCAGGCGGGCGTAGTAGGCTTCGGTGTCGGGTGACTGCGATGCGCCGTCGACGATCAGGATCTCGTAGGAGGCGTAGGCGGTCAGCGACAGGATGCTCTCGATGCAGTGTTCGATGACCTCCGGCTTGTCCTGGCTGGGAACCGCAATGGTGACCGTCGGCAGGCCGTTGAGCGGATGATGGACCCGCCAGGTGTCGGGGGATGCGGGCCGTACCGGGGCGTTGATCCCCTGGCGCTGCAGATGACGCTGCAGGGTCCGGCGGCATGCCTGTGCCGCAAGGCGCGCGGACTCAGGCGTGGGCTCGGGCAGGCTGATCAGCGGTGCGTCGATGTGGGCGAAGGCCGCCGGCCCGAACCGCGCGTTCAGCCGCAATGCCATGTCGTACCAGGGGGCCACGCGATCCGTGCTCGCGCCGTCGATCGCCCTCCATGCCTCGTGACGCACGAACAGCGGCCCCAGCAGGTCGGCACTGTTGAGCCACTCCGGGTCGAAATCCGGCTTGAACCGGGGGCGGTAGCGTTCGCCGGCGGCGCTCATCGCGTCGTCGTCCAGGTACACCGCGTTCGCAGGTGATTCGCGACCCGCGTCGGAGCGCGCCAGCAGTGCGACGCGGAGCAGGCAGAGCGGATCGAGCCGGGCGCCCGGCGGCAGTTCGACGATCCAGTCGCATGCGGCAGCGTCCGTGGCCGCGTCGATGGCGGTCTTGAACGCGCTGCTGCCCGCTGCCGTGTGCCAGGTGAGCGAGGAATTCGACAAGGGCAGTGCTTCGGGATACGGCTGGTCGCTGACCACGTCAACGCGCCAGTGCGGATAGTGCTGGGCGGCCAGGCTGCTTAACGTGGCGGCGAGCGGAACGCTGGCGTCCCGGGAATGCCGCACGATGATCTGGAACGTGGGCCTGCCGCCGAGTGCGGCCGGGTGCAGCATGGCAAAGCGCGGCAAGTCGGCGGCCGCGCGCTGGTACTCGTCGAGCCACTGGCGATAGCGCCGCTCGGGTGAGTCGGCGGCCTCCTGTGGCCCAGGTGCCTCCGTCCGGCCGGAGGATGATTCGAGCGCGGCGGCCGCCGCCAGTTCGGGATCGAAGCCTTCCTCCAGCAGGCGCTCCAGATCGCGCTTGATCGTCGGATCGGTGTCCGGCGCCAGCCGGCTGGCCTCGAGTATCAGTTGATACGCGTACGCGCAGCCGAGCTGCGGTTTGTGCAGGTAGTGCAGGTCGACCTTCTGCAGCAGGGCGGCAAGGCGGAGCATGGCCTGTGCGCGATCGGCATCGGTTTCCAGCGTTTCTTCCAGGATGCGCTCGTGCGGCCAGCTGCGGACGAACTCGACGATGGTCGCCACGATCTCGCAGCGCACCCGGAAGGGGGCGCCAGCCTCGCCGAAGACGCTCAGGTTGGCGCCGTGAATCCGGTATTCGGTGAGGCGTTCCGGCAGCTTGCCCAGTTCGCCCCTGAGCAGCAGCCGGCCCCACAGATCGAAGTCGTGCAGGTAGCGTAGGGCGACGTTGTAACCACCGGCGGCCAGGAAGTCGGCGCGACGCAGGGTGGCCGAGGGCGCGTTGAGGAAGTTTCCGCTCAGCAACTGCCGGCGCAGGTTGCTGAAAGGCCGGTTGAAGATCTCCTCGATGTGGGCGCGATGCGGGGAGGGGGCGCCCTTGGCGTCGATGGCGTCGATGTCGGAGAACACCCCGACGAAGTCCGGGTTGGCCTGCAGGAAGGCGATCTGGCGGGCGAGGCGGGCGGGGCGCATGCGGTCGTCGGAGCCGAGTATGGCGGCGAACTCCCCGCGTGCTTCGTGGAACGCGCGGTTCTGTGCCGCCGGTGCGCCGATGTTCGTTTCCAGCAGCACGGCGCGCACCCGGTCGGGAAAGCGCGCGGCAAAGTCGCGCACGATGGCGGCCGTGCCGTCCTGCGATGCGTCATCGACCACCACGATCTCGATGTTCCGGTAAGTCTGCGCCAGCGCCGATTCGATGGCCTCGCCGATGTAGGCTTCGTGGTTGTAGGAGGCGATGCAGACGCTGACGAGCGGTTCGCCATGATGAAACTGCTGTGCTGGATCGGACGGCGTCATGAACGGCACTTTCTCAGTTGATACGCGTGACGGACTGCTGAATGGTGGTGCGTCGGCCGTCACGGGCGCCCGGGCAGGGAGCGGTAACGGGTGATGGCCTTGGCGAGCGAGAATGTGCGGACGGCGTCCGCAAGGTAGGTGGGGCGGCGGCGCAGTTTCACGAACAGCTTGTCGATGTCGTGGGCAGGCACGAAGCTGCGGTGCATCGTTGAATCGACGCACTCGAAGTATCGCTCGATGATGTCGAACTTCGCGTCCAGATCCCCGTCGTCCCCTGGGGCGCCGGTACCAGGGCCGAAGACGTTATGGCTCTCAAAGAAAAGCCAGCCACCTGGTTTGATGAGCGAGAAGAGCCGGGCGACATAGTTCTCGAAATCCATGCTCATCCGTCCGTCGATCGTGCAGTGGTTCGCGAGCGAGAACACGGCGTCGTAGATCGTGTCGGGACGCCAGGACTCGATGTCGGCGATGGTGAACCGGACGTTCTTTTGTCCGAGGAAGTCCGCAGCGCTGCGGCCGATTTCGACGAGGAACGGGTTCAGTTCGACCGCGTCGACGTGCGCGACATGGCGGCCTACGGCAAGTGCGAGAAAGCCGCTATTGGCGCCGACGTCCAGTACCCGGTCGGACGGCGACAGCAGCGGCGTGATGTTGTATGCACCAAGTCGTGCGTCGGTTGGTTTGATGCCTGCCAGCCCCAGGGCTTCCCAGCCTTGGTAGAGGTAGCCGTTGCAGTAGCTCTGAGGCCACTGGTTGCGCTGGAGGTGGAGAATGGCAAATATGCGTTCGTGCAGCGGGCGCAGCGCGTCCGCGACAAGGTACGCCTGCAGGAGATCCAAGTACGCGTAGTAGCGACTCAGGAAAAGGAAAGCAGGGCCTTCATGCGGGTGTCCGTACTGCAAGTCATCGAGCAGGCGTCCCATCAGTCCGTCCGACAGCGACACGTCGCCCTGCTCGATGACCCAGGTATTGAGGTTCTCGTTTGCGCCCCGAGCGCGCTGATCGGGCAGATCTCTGGCGTTGTCGAGCGAACGGATCAGCGGCAGCAGGTTCGGGAACTCGGCACACGCTTGGGGAAAGAGGGCTGCGATCCAGTGGGGCCGGGTTAGCGCCTGCTCCACGAGTTCTGTCCAACGCCGCTCGAATTCGATCTGGTCGGTGCCGTTGCACCAGACCTGAAGTCGCTCGCGCAACCGGTGGATGCCCGGGTCGGTGTCGCGCCCGAAGCGATTGACGATTTCGAGAAGCCGGGGCGGGAGCGTCATCAGGTATCACCTCGTGCTGGAGACTGGTCACTGCGTATGGTGGCGAGCACGCCGTGGCGGTCGACGTCGAGCGGCGAGGTACCGAATGCGTCGGGTCTCCGAGCATCCGCTCCCGAGCGACAAAGCAGCTGACTGATGAGCGTCGCGGTGGACGACTCTGGCAGTCCGACTGCGTACATCAACGCCGTTCGGCCGTCCTGGTCGTGCTGGTCGGCTGCGGCGCCGGCGGCAAGCAGCAGTTCGACTGCCGCGGGCTCGCCGTTCCGGCAGGCGCGCAGCAGCGGCGTCAGTCCGTCGCGGTCGCTCGCGGCGGGGTTGGCGCCGAGCGTCAGGGCGGCACGCATGCCCGCGGTGTCGCCGGCACGGCTGCAATCGAGCAAGGCGGCGTCCCGGTCGGCGTGGCACAGCAGCTCGTAATCTATGGTCGAGACGACCACGCGGTCCGCTGCGATGCGGCGTACCGTGCCGGGCGGCGCGCTGCTGCGCTGGGGCAGGATCTCGGTGCGCCCAACGCACAGATCGTCGATGCGGACCGACTGGAACTCGTGGAACGAGAACGCGCGGATCTGGTTGCGCACGCCGAACGCGGTCTGGCGGAAATCGATGCTCAGCGCGCCGTAGTCGATGCTGCGCTGCGAGTAATAGGTGGAACCGTATGCGGGCTGCGGCGTGGCCGCTGGAGCGGGCGTAGCGCACAGCGCGTCGAGGTGTTGGCGCAGCAGCGCGATGCCGCTGTCCATGCAGGCGAAGTAGAGATCGCGCGCGGTGTCGTCAAGGCCGATGGGGATTTCCCGCTGATCGATGATGTCGCCGGTGTCTATGCCCGCGTCGATGCAGTGGAGGGTGACACCGGAACGGGTTTCGCCGTTCAGGATCGGCCAGGCCGCGGTGTAGACGCCCTTGTAGGCCGGCAGCAGCGAGAAATGGAAGTTGTACAGGCGCTTCGAGGCAAACTGCTCCGGGTCGATGATGCGATCGAACTCCAGGGAGATGAAGACCAGCCCGGGATGGGCGCGGATCTCGTCCACGGTGACCACGGGCACGCCGAGGCGGGTGGCGTGGTGGCGCAGCGAGGGTTGCCAGCGGCTTACCCCGTCGTCGTTGCGATTGACGCATGCGACCACTGCTTCCTTGCCGAAGCGGCCGACCGCCAGGTGCAGCCCTTCGACCGCGATGCGATTCTTGCCGGCAATGCAGATCAACGCGGACATCGGCCGTCAGCCCGCCTGCCCGGGGAAGGCATTGCAGGCCTCGATGACCCGGTCCTGTTCGGCGTCGGTCAGGCCGGGGAACAGCGGCAGGCTGAGGATCTCGCCACAGAGCGCTTCGGTGTGAGGCAGCGGGCGCGTGGCGGTGTCGCGATAGGCGTCCTGGCGGTGGATCGGTCGCGGGTAGTGGATCTGGCTGCCGATGCCGTGGCCGGCGAGCCAGGCCTGCAGTGCGTCGCGTCGCGGGCTGCGGACCACGAACAGGTGCCAGGCGTGCGACTCCGGCTTGTCCGTGCGCAGCGCCAGGGGCTGGAGCAGTGGATGGTGCAGCCCCTCGCGGTAGCGCGCGGCGAGGCGGCGGCGTTCCGCCAGCTCGGCCTCGAAGCGTTGCAGGCGTACGAGCAGCAAGGCCGCCTGCAGTTCGTCTAGACGGCTGTTCAGGCCTCGTTCGGTGTGGATGTACTTCTCGGTCGATCCATAGTTGCGCAGGCGGCGGACCTGTTCGGCCAGTGCCGGGTCGCAGGTCGCCACGCCGCCGGCGTCGCCCAGGGCGCCCAGGTTCTTGGTGGGAAAGAAGCTGTAGGCCGCCGCCAGCCCGAAGCGCCCGGGCTGCAGACCGTCGAGCGAAGCGCCATGCGCCTGCGCGGCATCCTCGAAGAGCAGCAACTCGTGCTGTGCACACCACGCCTGCAGAGCGGGCATCTCGCACAACTGGCCGTAGAGGTGCACCGCGATCGCCGCGCGGGTGTGCGGCGTGCGGCAGGCGTCGAACTCGGCCACCCCGGCCAGCGCGGTATGCGGGTCGCAGTCGGCGAACACCGGCACCAGTCCGCAGTCGCTGACCGCCAGCGCGGTGGCGATGAAGGTGTGTGCGGGCAGGATGACCTCGTCGCCGCGGGCGAGCCGGCCGCCATCGATCGCCGCGCGCAGCGTCAGCCGCAAGGCATCGAGGCCGTTGCCGACGCCGATCACGGCATCGACGCCGCACAGGCGCGCGAAGCGCGTCTCGAACGCGGCGAGGTTTTCGCCCAGCACGAACATGCCGCCGTCGATCACCCGGGTGGCCGCCTCCACCAGCGCATCCCGCTGGAATGACAGGACGCGCTTCAGGTCGAGAAAGGGAATCTGCGGATCGGCCATGGGCGGGTGTCGGATGAATGTTGGCCGATTGTATGGCAGCATTGCCGCAGAGGACAGGTGCGCGCAGCCCGGCGGCATCACCAGCAGGAACTGAGGTCACGGTCGATGAAAACCTTTTTGCATGTGGGTTGCGGTTACAAGCGCAAGAACGAGACGACGTCCGCATTCGATACGCCGGAGTGGCGCGAACTCCGGGTGGACCTGGACCCGGATACCCAGCCCGACGTGGTGGCCGACATCCGCGACATGCAGGGCGTGGCAACCGGGTCGATGGACGCGCTGTACTCCAGCCACAACATCGAGCACTTCTTCGCGCACGAGATCGAGCAGGTGCTCGGCGAGTTTCGCCGCGTACTGAAGCCGGACGGCTTCCTGGTGATCACCTGTCCCGACCTGCAGTCGATCTGCCAGCTGGTTGCCGAGGACAAGCTGCTCGACACCGCCTACGACTCCAATGCCGGCCCGATCACGCCGCTCGACGTGCTCTACGGGCATCGTGCGTCGCTTGCCCAGGGCAAGCACTTCATGGCCCACCGCTGCGGTTTCACGCTGAAGGTGCTGATGGGTACCCTGCAGGCTGCCGGCTTCGACGCGGTGGTCGGCAGCCGGCGCGGCGCGCCGTATTTTGACCTGTGGGTGCTGGCCTGCCCCGGCGGTATCGACGAGGCGAACCTGCGCCGGCTCGCGCTGGCCCACTTCCCGGCATGACGGCGACCGCATCTACGGGGGGCAGCGGGGCGACCGCCGAACGCTGGCTCGCCACGGGCCGGGCGATGCAGCAGGCGGGACGCGGAGCGGATGCCTGTGCGGCGCTGGTCGAGGCCATCGTCGCGGCGCCGGCCTCGGATGCGGCGCGCGAGGCGCTCGTGTTGCTGCGCGACGTGCCCGGCCGGGACCGTACCGCGCTCGACGCCGCGGTGCTCGAGGGCCTGCGTCGCGTCGACGACAAGGTGGCCTTTCTGGCCCGCTACGGCGACTACTTCCTGCTGGACCAGCGCTGCTACGAAGCGGAGGGCGCATATGAGCGTGCCCTGGCAATCCACGAGCAGTCCGCCGACGCCTGGCGCGGCCTGGGCGTCGCGCAGCGCCACCTCGGACGCCTGGACCAGGCCTTGCAGGCGGGTCTGAGGGCGGTCGAGATCGATCCCGGGTTCGTCGCCGGCTACGAGGACCTGGGCGACACCCTGCTGGCGCGTGGCGATCGCAAGGCCGCCGAGGACGCCTTCATCCGCGCGCTCTCCGTCGACCCCCGAGCGCCCGGTGCACGCCTCGGTGTGGGCTTGCTGCTCGAAGGGCAGGGCGCGTTTGCCGATGCCGAGGCCTGCGCCCGGACGGTGCTCTCACGACGCCCGCAGGACACGGACGCCCAGCTGCTGCTGGCGCGCGCCCTGCACGCCCAGCAACGCATCGATGAGGCGCGCGCCGCGTACCGTGAGGCGGCTGCCCTGGGCGGCGGCGCGCTGGCCGTGCTGCAGGGCCTGCTCGCCATGCCCGAAGGCGGCGGCGACGATGCCGGCGCGGCACTCGACCAGTTCCTTGCGGCGGATATCAGGGCGGAAAGCGAAGCCGCGCTGGTACGTGGTGGTTTGAGCCCGATACGCGCCGCACACCTGCGCGGCCTGCCCGCCAGCGTGCGGCGCAAGGCCGCCCAGGCCTATCTCAAGCTCTGTCCATGGCTGGCGTTTGCCGCATCCCATGCGGTCGGCCGGCGCAATGCGGCGGCGGACGGTGCTCCCATCCGTATCGTCCTCGTCGGGCGTTTTACCGAACCGCAGGCATCTTCCGCTGCGCTGACAAGGCTGCTCGACGGGCTGGTCGCGCTGGATGGCGTGCGCGTGACGCTGGTCAGCGTCGGCCTGTCGAACCAGGTCGGCGCCGTGGCCGAACTCGCCGGACGCTGCGAACAGGCCTTGTCGGTGCGTGACGATACGCTCGGCGGGGTACAACGCACGATCGCCGGTCTGGGAGCGGACATTCTCATCTACCCCGAGCTGGCTGCGGACGCCTTCCTGTATTTCCTCGCCTTCGCGCGCCTGGCCCGCCTGCAGTGCGTCCTCGGCGGGGTGGGGGGCGATGGTGGTCTGCCCAACGTGGACCTGCTGCTGCGCGGGCCGCAGTCGACGGACCTCGACGACGGGTCGCCGGTGGCCGCTGCGGGCGACGGTTTACCGGTGCTCGATTGGACCGGCCTGCCGCCACGGATGCTGCTCGACGAACTGAAGCGCCGGGCGCTGGCGGCCAGCCCCGCCCTGCCCGAGCAATACCTGCCGCTGTTGCCGCTCGCCACCGCTTGCGCCCGGCAGGGCGGTGAGTATCGCGAGCTGGCTCCGGCGCAGTATCTGCCCGTGCATGAACCCGAGATGATAGGCGCCGGGGAAGCGGCGCCTGCCTCCGGCATGGTCCGTCTGCCTCCGGTCGCGGCCGGCGTGCTGTCCGACGTGGTGGTTCAGGGGGGCGAGTCTGCCGTGCTGCTGCGCGAACCGCGCGGGATCGTGCATGTTCTCGGGGAGCATGCTTCGCCGCGCCGCGCGATGCTCGAGACCGGCTGGATGTTGTCCCGTGTCGGGGACGAGGTCCTGCTGTGCACCGGTCAACCGCTTTCCAGGGCTGAGCGGGCGATCGTGCTGCTCGGCGAGGGCTCCGCAAACTACTATCACTGGATGCTGGACAACCTGCCGCGGCTGCAGGCGATCCTGGACGATCCGAGGTTCGCCGAATGGCCGGTTCTGATCGAGAGGGGGCTGCATCGCAACCTGATCGATGCCCTGCGCAAGCTCGTTGGCAACCAGCGGACATTGCTCGAGATCGATGGCGGCAGCCAGGTGCAACTGGCGCAGGCCGTCGTGCTGTCGGGCGGGACGACGATTCCGCTTGATCCGCAGGATGGCGTCCGCTTCAAGCCCGAGGATGTGGCCGTATCGCCGCAGGCCGTCGCCTTCCTGCGCGAACGCCTGGGTTGTCCCGAGCGTCCGGCGGGCGGGGGACGCAGGTTATACCTTGCACGGGGGGGGCGATACCGGCGCCTGCTCAATGCCGACGAGGTCGAGCGCTTCTTCGTCAATTGCGGTTTCGAGGTCGTGCATCCGGAGGCCCTCGATCTGCCTGCGCAGATGGCGTTGTTTTCGGAAGCGGAGATCGTCGCCGGTCCTACCGGCGCAGCATTCGCCAACATTGCCTTCATGCCGCAGGGGTCGAAGGCTATCGTGCTGTACTACGACGTCGGATTGCATTACTACTTCTCCAATCTTGCGGAGGCATCCGGCGTCCGGTTGCTGTATGTGTTCGGCGAGCCCCAGGATGTGCAGCACGTCAAACCCCATCAGAGCGATTACGGTGTTCCGCTGGAACGGCTCGACACGGCAGTCCGTGCGTTCGGCTTGGGGCCGAGGCCCGGGTCACGGAAGGCGCCGGCGTCGGTTACCGAATTGCCTCCCCTGGGCTTCGTCATCCATCTTCCGGAGCTGATCAACCATTATGCCGAGGTCTGGAAGCATCTTCCGGGCGATTCCTTTGAGGTGGCCTTGGCCGGCGAGGATGCGGATCGGCGCCTGATCGCGCAGCAGGTCGTGCAAATGGGCTACGCGGTGCGTGATTCGGCCGAGATCCTGCGCAGCGGGCGGCGCTATCGCCATCTCGTCTCGAATCATCCGATCGATTTGAGCGCCCCGCCGCTGATCAAGCAACTCGGCGAGCGCAATGTCCGTTTCATGTACGGACTGGGTAAGTCGAACTGGAACTTTTCCGACTGGAACGCCCTGTACGACGCTGTGTTGTGCTTTGGCCCCTTTCAGGTTGCCGGCCTGGAGCGTTTCGAGAAGGTGCGCAAGCTGCAGATGGGTTACCCACGGTTCGATGGCTTCTTCCGGAGCGACTGGGACCTTGCCGGGCTGGCCGCGCAGTACCGGTGCGATCCGGCGCGCCCGACCGTCGTATGGCTGCCGACCTGGAAGGAACTGTCCTCGGTGCCACACTTCCTCTCCGCGGTGGCTGCACTACGCCCCCATTACAACGTCGTCGTCAAGCTGCACCCACTGCAGTCGCGTGACGAACCTGCGCTGGTCCGTCTTGTGGAGCAGGCGGGGTTGAACAGCGTGATCGCGGATTCACGCGATAACGTTCCGCTGTTCCGCTTGGCCGACTATGTGCTCTGCGACTACGGCGGTTCGGTGTTTGGCGCGCTGTATACCGGACGCAAGGTGGTGTTGCTCGACGTGCCGGGTGCCGAGAACGACGCATTGCTGGGTGCGGCTTCGCCGGAAGTGGAGTTGCGGCGGGTGCTGCCGCACCTCGGACCGGAAGAAGGCGGGCAGCTCGCCGGTCTGCTGGCCGATGAGGCCCTGTGGGCTGCGCAGGCCGGAGTCCGGCCTGCGTTGATCGACCTCTTCGTTGCCCCGTTCAAGGGCTTTGCCGGCAAGGTCGCGGCCCTCTATCTGCAGAACCTGGAGGCAATTCTCGATGACTGACACCGTCCTGGAGCAGGGTACATGGTCATCTGGTTGATCGGTCTGTCGGGCGCGGGCAAAACGACGGTGGGGCGGGAACTTGCAGCGATGTGGCGTACGCGGTCTCCGAACGTGGTTCTGGTGGATGGCGATGAGATGCGTCGTGTCTTCGGGCTCGACCGTGGCCCGCAGGACTACTCGCTGGCGGGACGGAGGGCCAACGCCGAGCGGATTACGGCAGTGTGCGAGTGGCTGGACAGGCAGGGCATGAACGTCGTGTGCTGCATACTCTCGCTGTTTCCGGACATGCGGGCAGGGAATCACGAGCGCTTCTCGCGTTATGGGGAGATCTACCTGCGGTCCGCCATCGACACCCTGCGCGCGCGTGACACCAAGGGCCTGTACCGCGCTGCGGAGGCGGGCACTGCCGCGGGGCCGGTGGCCGGGATCGACATCCCGTTTCCGGAGCCGACCGCCGCCGACCTGGTGATCGACACCGATGCGCCGGACGCGTCCCCGGTTTCGGCTGCCACGCGGATCATGAAGTGGATCGAGGCGGCCGCATGACGGGCTACAGCTACGCGGACGAAGACCGTCTCGAGACACGGAACACCTACTTCTACTCGCCGTATGGAGGCGAGGCCTTCCTGGAGGCCTGGGCCGCGCATCGCCGAAGTCTGCTGGCCGAAGCATCCTTGCCTGCCGATGTGCCTCAAGGGACACCAACCGGCGAGCCGGGTGACGCAGAAGTGCTCGGGTGGCTCGATGCCTGGCGTGCGGGACGGAAACCGCGCGGGGCGCTGCGGGCGAGGCTGGAGGCAAGGTTGCGCCACTTCGAGGTCAGCAAGCGCTTGTTCCCCGAGTACGATGTCGATGGCAGGCCCATGGAGCGAAGCGACTACCGCAAGGCGCAACGCTATGTGAACTTCGCGCTCATGCTGGAGGCCGGTTACGTCGTCGAAGGCGATCTGCGTCTGTTGAACGCGCTGCTAAAGTGCATGGACACCTTGTTCTCGATTGTTGACCTGTGTTCGCTGGATCGCTCCACACTTGCCTGGCTGGGCGAGCGTGAATTGCTTCATGTGGAGGCACTGGCCGGAAGAGTGGGGGCCGCGTGGAGGGCGGCGTGACGCGGCTCGGTGGCGTGGTGCTCCTCGCCGCACCGAATCTGCGTGCACGTGCCTATGCCGATGCGATGCTTCGTGCCGGCCTGGGGCCCGAGCGGGTGGTGCTGTTCGGTCCCGTCGAGGAGCCGGCAGCACCGACTTGGGACGCTGGTACATGGCCGCATGGTCTGCCCCGCCCGTTCCTCGACGAACCGGTCGAGCGAATCGCGAAGCGAGGAGGGTGGCCAGTCACGAAGTTGGCCGCCGCGTCGGTCAACGACCCGTGCGTTGCCCGGGCTCTGCACGAGGCCGAAGCGCGCTTCGTGATCTATGCGGGAATTGGCGGGCAGCTTGTCTCCGCTGAGACCTTGGGCGCCGCGCCATTCCTGCACATACACTCCGGCTGGCTGCCACGTTGGCGGGGCAGTACGACCCTGTACTACTCCCTGCTCGAAACGGGGCGATGCGCAAGCTCGGCGATACTGCTCGATCCGGGCATCGACACCGGCGCCCTGCTCGCGCGGCGGCACTATCCGCCGCCTGTCGGTGGCGAGATCGACCACTACTACGACGGTGCGATTCGGGCCGACCTGCTGCTTCGCGTGCTTCGCCACTATGCCCGCCACGGGAGCCTGCCTGCGCCACGCGCCCAGACCGGCAGGGCACGCACGTATTACGTGATTCATCCGGTTCTGAAACATGTTGCCCGTTTGATGACCGAGCGCCGTGATGCGCTCGCGGGGAGTCCGCGCCCATGAACCGTTTCTGTTTCGGCACCAAGGCCCAGACGCTAGAACGGCTGCGCCCGCTCTTGCAGACGGCCCGAATTCCGGCGGCAGTGTCGTTCTCCGTGACGCAGTGGGCGGACGAGCGTGAGCGCTGCATTGCACGCATTCGTGAGGCACTGGGCCCGGTGCGCCTTGCCGTCAGGAGCAGCGCGCTCGCCGAGGATGGAGGCACTAGCTCGTTCGCAGGTGCTTTCGAGAGCCGTCTCCTGGTTGACGGGTCGTGCGACGACGCCGTAGCTGCGGCCGTGGATTCAGTGGCCGCGTCGATGACGGGTCACCCGCTGGACGAAGTGCTGGTCCAGCCAATGGTCGAAGGCGTCAAGGTCAGCGGCGTGATCATGACCTACGACATATCGCATGGCGCACCGTACTACGTCCTCAACTACGACGATGAGAGCGGCCGCACGGACGGTGTGACCGGAGGAACGGGTCTGAGCAAGGCGCTGCTGGTCTACCGCAAGGCGGATCTTGCTCATCTGCAGTCGCCGCGGGTCGTGCGCTTCCTTGCGCTGGCGCGAGAACTCGAAGCGCTATGCGGATCGTCGGCGCTCGACATCGAGTTCGGCCTCGACGCGCAGGATCAACTGTTTCTCTTCCAGGTCAGACGCATTGCCACCGCCGGTGAATGGCACCCGGTCACGGAGCGCCGCGTTGCGCGGCAACTGGTGTTGATGGGTGACTATCTCAACAGCGCGGTGCGACCGGTGCCGGGCTTGCTGGGAGCACGCACGGCCCTGGCCATAATGCCGGACTGGAATCCGGCCGAGATACTGGGCATCACGCCGCGGCCTCTGGCCGTGTCGCTCTATCGCACCTTGATCACCCGCTCGGTATGGAGAGAAGCGCGCGCTGTCCTGGGGTATCGCCAACTGCCTCCGGTTGAGCTCATGCACGTGCTCAACAACCGGCCTTACATAGACGTGCGTGCCAGTTTCAACAGCTTTCTGCCTGCCGGGCTACCGGACGAGATCGGCGGTCGCCTGGTGGATGCGTGGCTCGATCGACTGGGCGAATTCCCGGAGTTGCACGACAAGGTGGAATTCGAGATCGCTCAGACTGCCTACGACTTCACGTTCGAGAGGGACTGGCAGTCGCGCTACGGTGACCGTTTGCCCGCTGCGGATCTCCCGCCCTTCGTCGAGTCGGCACGTGCGCTGACGCGGCGCATGCTCGACAGGTCGTCCACCGGCAGTCTTGAACTGGCCTGTCGCGCCGCGGAGGAACTCGACAGGGCCGCTCCGCTGCCGGATACGACGGGTGATGCACGAGCCTGTCTGCTTGCTAGTGCCATGGCTCTCGATGAGTGCCGGCGTCTCGGGACCTTCCCTTTCGCGGTTGCTGCGCGCCACGCCTTCGTCGCGGAGGCCTTGCTGCGCTCGGCCGTCCGTCGCGGAGCGCTTGATGCGGATCGGGTGGGGCTGTTCAAGCGCTCCGTGATCACCGTGACCGGCGAAATGCTGCAGCACTATCAGGCGGTTTGCGAAGGTCGGATGGCAATTGCGGATTTCTTTGCCCACTATGGCCATCTGCGACCCGGAACCTATGACATCACCTCGTTGCGCTATGACGAACGGGAGGATTTCTTTGCGGGCGGGGCATTGCCTCAGGACCCGGCTCGATGCGAGTTTGAGCCGACGGAAAAGGAAATTGCTGCGCTCGATGAACTGATGGCGGAGAGCGGGCTGTCGTCCGAGGGCGGCGAGCATCTGCTGGCATACGCCCGCAGAGCGATCGCTGCGCGCGAGGGCATCAAGTTCAGCTTCACCAAACGCCTGTCCGATGTTCTCTCCGCGCTCGTGCGCTGGGGAGAGATACAGGGGCTCAGCCGGGATGATCTGTCCTTTCTGCGCTGGGACGACATCGAACGTACCGTATGGGAACCGCTGACGGATGATGCCGACCGGGCGCTCTTCGCCCTGGTCGACGAAGGGCGTCGACGGATGCGCGATGCCTATGCCTTCCGCCTCAGTCACATCGTTCGCGAGGAGCGCGACGTGTATGTCGCCACGCTGCATCGGAGTGCCGCGAACTTCATCGGTGGCGGGCGGGTCGTCGCCCCGGTGGCGGTGCTCGACGCACATGCCACGGCGGGATCGGATCTTTTTGGCCGCATCGTGTGCATCCAGAACGCCGACCCCGGATTCGACTGGATCTTCACTCGTGGCATCCTGGGGCTGATTACCCAGTTCGGCGGCGCGAATTCGCATATGGCAATCCGTTGCGCCGAGCTGGGCTTGCCGGCGGCGATCGGCTGCGGCGAGCAACTCTTCGGTCGCGTTGCCCGGGCCGGCGTCGTCGAACTCGATGCGGACGGACATGTGCTGCGTCCTGCCGGAGCGATTCAGTGAAGCGGTGCGTATCCCGAATCGGCATCACCATGCGCGAGGCGTCCGCCACGGACTATCACGAGCCGCGGGATGCTCTGGCGCGTGACTGGGGCACCTGGATGACCCGCAACCTGCCGGAGGTGGCCTGGCTACCGGTACCCAATCTGACCGAGGGGATCGTGCGCTTTGCGGAGCAATGGCAGCTCGACGGCCTCATACTGAGCGGCGGAGAGGACCCGGGAGGTGCGCCGGTCCGCGATCGCACCGAAGCCTGCCTGCTCGATGCGGCCGAAGCACGGGGTTGGCCCGTCCTTGGCGTATGCCGCGGCGCCCAACTGCTCTGGCAACGTGGCGGCGGCCAGCTCGTTCCGGTGCCAGGGCACGTCGATTGCCGCAGCGAGGTACGCTGGACGGAGGGAGCGCGGACTGCACTCGATATGGCAGGGGTGGCCGAAGTTCGTTGCTACCATCGCTTCGGACTTGCCGGTAGCAGCGATGCGGGCGAACCGTGGGCCTACGCGAAGGATGGAACCCTGGAAGCCTTCGGTAACATGGCGCTAGGCCGGTTCGGACTTCTCTGGCATCCGGAGCGGGGCGCCGCGGGGTGCTCCGCCGGCGCTGTTCGCCGCTTCTTCGGCCTGTCCGACCGTCCGCTGATTCGCACCGACGAACCCCATTCCGATTGATCCACTCATGTCGCCAGACTTCAAGCGCTCTGCTCCGGATTCACCTTCGATCTCCCTGCCGGCCATCATCCTGGCCGCAGGGCGTGGCTCGCGCATGGGGGGGCTGACCGAAGCGCGCCCGAAGTGCCTTACGCCCTTGGCGGGCCGCCCGCTGCTCGATTGGCAGCTCGATGCGCTGGCCGCTGCGGGGGTAACGCGGATCACAGTCATCGGCGGTTACCGGGCGGATTGTCTGCGGCGTCCCGGGCTTGAAATTCGACTCAACGACCGTTGGGAAGAAACCAACATGGTTGGCAGCCTGCTCTGTGCGGACGACCTGCTCGCTGCCGAGCCATGCCTGGTCGCATACTCCGATATCGTCTATCGGGCCGCCCATGTACGCGAGCTCGCCGCAGCGCCGGGCGAGCTTGCGATTACCTACGATGCTGAATGGAAGGAGCTATGGGAGCTGAGGTTCGCATCTCCGCTGGACGATGCGGAAACGTTCGAGACGAGGTCCGGGCGCCTGGTCGAAATTGGCGGGCGTGCTCATTCCATGGCGGAGATCAAGGGACAGTACATGGGCCTGCTGCGTTTCACGCCGACAGCCTGGGCGTGTGTGCGCGCGCTCGTCGATCGGCTCACCCCGATCGAGCGGGATCGCATCGACATGACGACCTTGCTGCGTCGCCTGTTGTCGCTTGGCGAACCGATCGATTGCGTGCCGGTTTCCGGCGGTTGGTGCGAAGTGGACTCGCCGTCGGATCTGGCCGCCTATGAAGCCCGGCTTGCGTCCGGCGTTCCATGGCTGCACGATTGGCGGCAGAAATGATTGATCACGACCGGACGGAGAGAACCGTGGGGCTGGAGAACGTGCGTTATGTCGAACTGCCGATCATTCACGACCGGCGGGGCAATCTGACCTTCATCGAGGGCAACAAGCATGTGCCGTTCGATATCCGGCGGGTCTATTACCTCTATGATGTGCCGGGCGGCGCGCATCGCGGCGGTCATGCGCACCGGCAACTCGAGCAGTTGATCGTCGCCATGTCGGGCAGCTTCGACGTGGTGCTCGACGACGGGCAGCGCAGTCGGCGCTTCCACATGAACCGGTCCTTCTACGGTCTTTACGTGCCGCGGATGATCTGGCGCGAGATCGACAACTTCTCGTCGGGTTCGGTGTGCATGGTGCTGGCCTCGGAGCACTACGACGAGGCCGACTACTACCGCGATTATCAGGAGTTCCGCGTCGGGCTCGGCCTCCCCGCCGTACCGGAGGACGAAGCCTAGGCGCCCGGAGCCTCCGCGCGCTCCACCCGGTTCTTCCCGCTCTGCTTGGCCCGGTACATCGCCGCATCGGCGCGCGCGACGACCGTGTCCAGCGATTCTCCCGGCACCCAGCCGGTTACCCCGGCGCTGAAGGTGATGAACACCTTCTGGTTGTCGGCCAGGAAGAAGGTGGTGGTCAGGGCGCGCTGCAGCCGGGTCAGCGCGGAGGCCGCTTCGGCCAGTTCCGTATCGGGGTAGAGCAGGATGAATTCCTCGCCGCCGTAGCGCGCCACGCTGTCCTGCGGGCGCAGGTTCTCGCGGACCACGCGGGCGAGGTGCACCAGTGCGTCGTCGCCGCTGCGATGGCCGTAGGTGTCGTTGAGCTTCTTGAAGTTGTCCAGGTCGAGCAGGGCCACGCACAGGGCGCTGTGTCGGCGGGCGGCACGGCCGGCCTCCTTGTCGAACATCTCTTCCAGGCCGCGGCGGTTCAGCGCGCCGGTCAGCGGGTCGTGGCTGACCAGCCGGCTGGCTTCGTCGAGTTCGGCCTGCAGCGCGGCGATGCGCGCTTCGGCCTGTTGCACGCGCTGCTGTGCGGCGAGCAGGTCGTCGCGCGAGCTGGCCGCGCGCTGCTGGATGTTGCGGGTTTCGCGCATCACCTCGTCCAGCACGTGGCCGATCTGGGTGATGTCGCGCGCGGCGGCGATCTTCTGGGCACACTGGCCGATGGTGTCGTGGTAGCTGCCGGTGCTCTCGGCGAACAGCGCGAGCTGGTCGACGAAGCCGGCGATCATCGTCTTGATGGCCTGCTGCGCTTCGGACAGGTTGTGCTTGAGCTGGCTCTGCTTGTAGATCACTTCCTTTAGCCGGCGCTCGGCGTCGTCGATGGCGCGCACGTTGGCGGGTTTGTCGACCACCTGGCGCAGCAGTTCGACCTGCCCGTGCAACCACTGGTCGTCCAGCACCAGCTCGTCGATGTTGGCGAGCAGCAGGCGCAGCAGGTTGAGCAGTCCGCTGCGCACCTCGGCGGCATCGCCCGCGGCCATCTCCAGCTTGAGCGCGAAGCGGCGCAGCAGTTCACCGAACTGGCGCAGCTGGTCGATGCTGGCGGCGGCGTCGATGCGGGCGGACAGGGCGGCCGCCTCCCGCAGCAGTTCCGGCTGTTCGGCGAGCGAGGCGGGCACGACTTCCTTGAGCGTGCGGGAGAGCAGGCCGCGCAGGGTATCGACCAGTTCGCCGGCTTCGCCGGCGGCCAGCATGCGCGGGGCCGATGCCGCGGCCGGTGTGCTGTCGGCTGCGGCGGTCGTGGCGAGCGCGTCGCCGCCTGCGTCAGGTGGCGGGCTCTCGGAAGGAATCTGGCTCCACGAGCGGACCAGGCCCTGCAGGCGGGCGTAGAGGGTATTGGGGTCGGCGGCGGTGAGCACGCGCTCCAGCGATTCGCGCTTGCGGGCGGTGGTCCAGCCCGCGTGGCGCGCTTCCCACTGGCGCAGCAACTGGGTGATCAGTTCGTTCCAGGCCGGCTGGGCCTCCTGCGCCAGGCCCGCGAGGTACTGCGCCAGCGCCTCGCGCGCCGCGCCGTCGTCCTGCGCCGCCACGGCCTGGTCGAAGGCGCGTGCAAGCCGTTGCCGCTCTGCGCTGTCGCGCGGCAGCTGGCGCGCCAACATGCGCAGGAATTTCTCCGGCAGCGGCTCGTCTTCGGCGGCGTTGCCGGCGATCTCGTTGTACAGCGTGCGGTAGTGGTCGGGCGTGGGCGGCACGCGGCGCATGGCCAGTTGGCGCAATGCTTCGCGGGCGATCTCGGATGGGTTGCCGGGAGAATTCATGTGTTGCGAAGCAGGTTCAGCCGGCAGTCAGCACGCGGTTCTTGCCCGCCCGCTTGGCGGCGTACATCGCGCGGTCGGCGCGCTCGATGGCGATGTGGGCGGGTTCCTCGGGGTCGAGCAGCGAGACGCCGGCGCTGAAGGTGATCAGCAGGCGGTTGTTGTCCGCCATGAAGATGCGCCGGGTCAGCTCGCGCTGCAGGCGGGTGAGGATGGCCGAGGCCTCCTCGATGTCGGCTTCCGGCAGCAGGATGAGGAACTCCTCGCCGCCGTAGCGGCACACCGAATCCTGCGGGCGCAGCGATTCGCGCACCACGGTGGACAGATGCTTCAGCGCCTCGTCGCCGGTCTTGTGGCCGTAGGTGTCGTTGAGCTGCTTGAAGTTGTCCACGTCGAGCAGGCCCACGCACAGCAGGGTGCCGCGCCGCCGCGCCATGGCGATCTCGCGCTCCAGCGCCTCGTCCAGGCCCTTGCGGTTGAGCGTGCCGGTGAGCGGGTCGTGGCGCACCAGCTCGCTTGCTTCGTCCAGTTCGCGCTGCAGGCGCAGGATGTGCTGGTTGGCGCTGTCCACTTCGGCGCGCAGCGCGGCGATCTCCTCGGTGGAGCGCTCGGCGGCGGTCTGGGCGTTGCGGGTCTCGGTGAGGATCTCGCCGATCACGTCGGACAGCTCGCCGATGTCGGTGGCTGCGGAGATGCGTTCGGCGCCGCCTTCGAGCACCTTGGCGTAGTCACCGGTGACGTTGCCGAAGCTCGCCAGGCGGTCGACGAAGCCGGCCAGCATGGACTTGAGGCGCTCCTGCGCGTCGGAGAGCTGGCGCTTCAGGTGGCTCTGCTTGTCGATCACGTCGAGCAGGCGGCGCTGCACCTCGTCGAGCACGCGGATGTCGAGCGGGCCGGCAAAGGCCTCCGACAGCACGCTCAGCTGGCCGTGCAGCCAGCGGTCGTCGAGCACCAGTTCGCTGATGTTCTGCAGGATCAGGCGCAGCAGGGCGAGCAGCGATTCGCGCACTGCGTGCTGGTCTTCGCCCGCCCACTCCAGCTTGCGGATGAAGGCGTCCAAGCGCTGGGCGATGACCTCGAGTTCGTCGGCCGTCGCCGATTCCACCGCCAGGGCCAGCGCACGCGCTTCGGCAGACAGTTCCGGCACGTCGGTCAGCAGGGCGCTGACCGCCGGATGCAGCAGGCGGGACATCAGTTGCTCGCTCTCGGCGCGTTCGGCCGCGGCCAGCGCGAGGATGGCGCGGCGCATCATCGGCCAGCTGCCGCTGTTGGTGGCGTGTTCGAACTGCTGGGCGAGCTTGAGCGCTTCCGGGGTGTTGCGCGGCAGGGCCTTGGCGATGGCGCGCAAGGCGGTGCTCGGGAAGTGGTCTTCTTCCTTGCTGCCGGCGATCTGGTGGTAGGTGCTGCGGTAGTGGTCGGGGGTGGGCGCCAGGCGCTGCGCGGCCAGGCGGCGCAGGGTTTCCCGGGCGATCTCGGAAGGCGAGGTGAATTCCGGCATGTTCCTCGACGACTACATGGCTACGAATGTGATGACTTTACCACCGCGAATGTCGTGTGGGTGGGCTTATGGGCGTTCATTCCACCAGTCCGTGGCGTATGCCGTAGTGCGTAAGCTCCGCGTTGTTGCGCATGTTCATCTTCTCCAGCAGACGGGCGCGGTACACGCTGACCGTCTTGACGCTGATGTTGAGCGCCTCAGCGATCTGCGCCGGCGTGCGGCCGCCGGCGATCAGCCGCAGGGTCTGGAACTCGCGGTCGGAGAGCTTCTCGTGCAGCGGGCGGTCGCCGTCTTCCATGACTGCGTTGGCCAGCGCCTCGGCCACCGCCTGGCTGACGTACTTCTTGCCGCTGGCCACCTGGCGGATGGCGGTCACCAGCTGTTCGGGCGCGCTCTGCTTGGACAGGTAGCCCGCGGCGCCGGCACGCAGCGCGCGCACCGCGTACTGGTCCTCGGGGTAGATGCTGAGGATCAGCACCGGCAGGCGGGGCAGTTCCTTGCGGATCATCTTCAGCGCGTCGATGCCGTTGCGGTCGGGCATGGACACGTCCATCAGCACCACGTCCCAGGGTTGGTCGCGCACCATCTGCAGGGCCTGCACGCCGTTCTCGGCCTCGCCGGCCACCTCCATGTCGTCGGTCTCCGACAGGATCTGCCGCAGGCCCTGGCGCACGATGGCGTGGTCGTCGGCGATCAATACGCGCAGTCTCGAACCGGCCTGCATCAGCGTCGTTCTCCATAAGGTGAGGCATCGGCCGCCGTGCCGTCGGCGGGTAGGGGGACGGCGATCAGCAGGCGGGTGCCGCTGGGTTCGTGGGCGTGCAGCTCAAGGCGCCCGCCCAGGCCTTCGAGCCGTTCGCGCATGCCGCGCAGGCCGAAGGAGCGCGGCTTGTCCACATCCGCCGGCGTCATGCCCTGGCCGTTGTCGGCCACCTCCAGCAGGACCTCGTCGCCCTCCTGGGTAAGGCGCACGTCCACCCGGCTGGCGCGCGCGTGCTTGCACACGTTGGTGAGCGCTTCCTGGAAGATGCGGAACAGGGCCACGGCGGTGTGCTGCGGCAGCTGGATGTCGTGGTCGGCGCAGGCGATGCGGCAGGGCATGCCGGTACGCTGGGTGAAGTCCTCGGCCTGGCATTCGATGGCGGCGCCGAGGCCGAAGTCCTTGAGGATGCCGGGGCGCAGTTCGCGGGTCACCCGGCTGACGGTGGCGATGGCGTCGTCGAGCAGCTTCTCGATGCCGCGCACGCGCTTGCGCAGCGGCTCGGCGTCGGCGTCGAGCTTGGCGGCCAGCAGCGCGGTCTCGATCTTGATCGCCACCAGATGGCCGCCGAGCACGTCGTGGATGTCGCGCGCGATGCGCTCGCGCTCTTCCTCGCGCGCCGCTTCCAGATGATTGGACAGGGCGGCCAGTTGCGCGCGCACACTGGGGTTGCGGTCATCGCCGGGCAGCGTTCGGGGGTTCATGCTGGGGGCGCCGTGGCAGGCATTGGGACGACGCGCATGATAGCAGGCGCTGAGCGGCGACGGCCCGCCCGCCGCCGCTCAGCGGGTGAGCTGGAACTCCGCCACCAGCGCCTTGAGCTGCGCGGTCATGGCCTGCAGCGCCTCGGTCTGCGCGGAGGCATCGCGGGCGGTGCGGCTGTTCTGTTCGCTCAGCGCGGCGATGCGTTCGACGTTGCCGGCCACCTCGTTGCTGGCCTGGGCCTGCTGGCTGGCCGCCGCGGCGATCTGCTCGGCACGTTCGGCCACATCCTCGCTGGCCGCGGTGATGCCGTCCAGACCGCCGACGCTGTCGCGCATCATCGCCACGCCGTTCTCCACTTCGCCCACCGCAGCCCCCATGACGCTGACCGCGCGCTGCGTGATGGCCTGGATCTCCTCGACCATGCCGGTGATGTCGCCGGTGCTGTTGCTGGTGCGTTCGGCCAGCTTGCGCACCTCGTCGGCCACCACCGCGAAGCCGCGGCCCTGCTCGCCCGCGCGCGCCGCCTCGATGGCGGCGTTGAGCGCCAGCAGGTTGGTCTGGTCGGCAATCTCGCGGATGCTGCGGGTGATGTCGCCGATGCGCCCGATGGCTGCGTCCAGCTCGTTGATGGTTGCGCTCGAGCGCTGCACCGTGTCGATGACGCCGGCGGTGGCCTGGATGCTGCGCTCGATGCCGCGGTTGCTGGTGGACACGCGCTCGCGCGCGCCCGCGGCCGAGCGGGCGGTGTCGGCGGCGTGATCGGCCACCTCGCGCACCGACTGGCTGAACTGCTCGGTGGCGGCGGCTACCGCCTGCAGGTTCTCCAGCTGGGAGGAAGACTGTTCCGCCACGTCGCGCACGTCGCCGCGCAGGGCGCCGGTGTTGCGTTCGATCTGGCGCGCCGCGGCGTTGATGCGGTCCATCATCTCCTTGATGCGCGTCTGGGTCACCGCCAGGCGGGCGAGCATGCCGCCGATCTCGTCGCGGCCGTCCAGCGGGATGGCGTCGGTCATGATGCCTTCGGCCATGCGGTCGAAGTAGCGGTTGGCGCGGTCCAGGCCGGCGGTCAACCGGCGCAGCACCAGCGCGGCGGGCAGCGCGGCCAGCAGCAGTCCGCCGGCGACGCCGCCCAGCACCGCGCCGGTGCCGGTGTCGCCCAGGTAGGCGGCGGCCAGGGCGCACAGCGCCGCGGGCAGGCCGAGGCCGGCCGTAAGCGCGGGCCAGCTGCGCAGGCTGCGGCGGCGGCCGGGCAGGGAGCCGCCTGCGCGCAGGCGGGCATAGAGCGCTTCGGCGGCGGCGATCGCCGCGCGCTCCGGCTTGGTGCGTACCGACATGTAGCCGGTGGTGCGCCCTTCATGGGTGATCGGCACCACGGTGGCGTCCACCCAGTAGTAGTCGCCGCTCTTGCAGCGGTTCTTCACCAGGCCGCGCCAGGGGCGGCCGGACTTGACCGTGCGCCACAGATCCTCGAAGGCCTGCGGCGGCATGTCCGGGTGGCGGACGATGTTGTGGCTGGCGCCGATCAGTTCCTCGCGCGGGAACCCGGCGATCTGCACGAAGGCGTCGTTGGCCTCGGTGATGAGGCCCTTCAGGTCGGTGCGCGACACTAGGTAGGTGTCGGGCGGGAACGGCACCTCGTTGGCGGTGACCGGCTGGTTGTTCTTCATCTGGCGTCCTCGCTGTGGGCCTGCTGACAAAGCGGCCCCTGGCAACAAGCAATATCCATGCGCATCGTTACGGGCGTGTGAGCGTCGAGAGGGCCTGCTCCTGCAGGCAGCCCTCGTACGCGAGCCGTATGCGCGAAGCGTATGAGCTTGGACTAAGCGGACGTGTTCGGGGTGAAAGAAAACTGCCGACTGAGAGATATTTCATACCGCCAGCCGGAAGGCGTGGCCAGCGGCTGGGCGGCAAGCGCACCGGCAAGGTCTGCCGGGCTGCCGTCGGCCGCGCGCAGCCAGCACAGGCTCACCCATTGTCCCGCGCCCTGCGGATCGGCACGGCCGAAGCCCAGCCAGGTGCAGGCGGTGGTCGGGCCGTGCTGCTGGTCGACGACCGCCAGGTCCACCGCGCAGGTGTCGTCGCCGAGGAAGATCAGCCCGGCGTCCTGCAGCGCGTCGGTGAAGCGGGCGGTTTCCTCGGGTGACAGGAAACCGACACGGTACAGGTCCTGGTCGTCGCACAAGGTACGGTTGGGCACCAGTTCCAGGAAGCGCGCCTCGCCGCCGGGCAGCCTGGCGGCGACCGCATCCTTGCGGACGATCACGGAGATGGCTTCGGCGAGGACGGCCATGGCGGAACGGTCGGTGGAGGGGGTGGCGACGATTATCGCATGTCGTAGCGGCTGCGCAGCTCGGCGGCGGCACGGGTCGAGGCCACCACCACCAGCTTCATCGTGGCGCGGGTGGCGCCGACAAAGAGCTTGCGCAGGGTGGCGTCGTCCAGGCGGTCGAAGTCCACCTCGGCGAGGATCACCGCGGCGGCGGCCTGGCCCTTGAAGCGATAGACCGATTCGAGCAGCACGTCGCCCTCGGTGAACACCGGGTGGCCGAGCAGGTCGTAGCGCCCGGTGAAGTGGCGCAGGCTGTGCGGGCCGATTTCGCTGTGGCCGAACAGGCGCGACTGCTCGCGCCCGCGGAAGGACACGATGGCCAGATCCTCCTTGCGGAAGCCGGCCGCGTAGCAGCGGCGGATGGCTTCCTTGACCCCGGCGAGCAGGCCGGGGGCGTCGGCGTAGTCGATCAGCTCCACCTCGGCGGCGTCCAGCGGCGAGGCGGCCTCGATACGCTGCTCCTCGGGCAGCAGGGCCTGCAGCATGCGCACCACCGCGCGCGGGCTGCGGAAGTTGCTGGTGGCGCGCAGGCCTACCCAGCCGGCCAGTGGCACCGGGTCGCGCGCGTAGAGGTTCTGCAGCGGGTCTTCCAGCCAGATCAGCCGGGCGCCGGGACGGGCATGGGCGAGCACCAGGTCGCGCCAGGCCTCGGGGAAGTCCTGGCCTTCGTCCACGATCACGCTGTCGAAGCGGTAGTCCTCGGGCACCGGCAGCTCGGCCGCTTCCAGGATCATGCGGTCGAAGGCGCCCGCGGCGGAGAAATCCGGGCTGCGCCCGGCCGCGCGCAGGCGCTGGTGGCAGAGCTGGTGGAAGGAGCAGGCGAGCCCGCCGGCCGGGGCGATGGCCGAGAAATGGTCGGCCAGCGGACGGTTGAAGCACACGTACAGCGGGCGGCGGCCGGCCTCGACAGCGGCGCGGTATTCGGCCAGCGCGAGCTGGGTCTTGCCCGAGCCGGCGGTGCCGGTGACCCGCAGGCGGAAGGGCTCGAACTCCAGCTGGCGCGCCCACTGGGCGAGCCCGCCGGCCACCCGGGTGACCATGTCGCGCGCACGCCCGACCAGCGCGCTGACGTCGGCCTCGAGCTGGATCACGTCGCGCAGGAAGCGGTGCACCTCGGGTGCGGCCGGGGCCGGCTCGCCTTCCGGCAGGATGTCCTGGATGGTCTGCGCGAGCGCCTCGCGCCGCGCGCTGTCGACGATGCGCTCGGGGGTGAGCCCCGCGGTGTGCGGCTGGCGCACCTTGTAGTCGGGAGCGTAGAGGAGGAAATCGACCGCTATGGCCGTGCAGCCGGGGCGGGCGGCGAGCTTGCCGCGCAGGGCCTCGGCGCTGCGCGCGAGCTGGGCCGGAATGCTGTGCACCCGGCCCGGGTAGCGCTTGACGATGCCTTCCGGCGTCTCGTCGAGGAAGCCGCACTTCTGCTCGATCAGCAGCAGATCGCCGGCGGCGTTGACTACGACGAAGTCCACTTCGCCGTGCACCGCGTAGCCGCGTTCCAGGTTGGTCCAGTGCACCGCGTGATACACGGTGTAGGCGGCCGGCAGCGCCGCGGCCAGCAGGTTCAGGGTGTCGATTTCGCGCTGGGCGGCGCCGGTGACGGCCAGCTCGCGCCAGCCGTCGGGGATGATGCGGGCCACGGTCTCGGGTCCTTCCGGGAAACGATGCGCCGGATGTTACCCGAAGGCCGTGGGCTTCAGTTCGGGCGCGGGCGGCGCTCGTCCTTGTGGCGGAAACAGATGCGCGCCTTGGACAGGTCGTAGGGCGACATCTCCAGGGTGACGCGGTCGCCGGCGAGGATGCGGATGCGGAACTTGCGCATCTTGCCCGAGGCGTAGGCCGCCACGTCCATGCCGTTCTCCAGCTTCACCATGAAACGTGCGTCGCGCAGCACTTCTTCCACCACGCCTTCGAACTGAATGAGGTCTTCCTTGGCCATGCATACTCCTTCTTGCGCGCCCGGCGGTGCCGCAGCCGGGCGGTATTGCAGGCCACAGATCGCGGCGAGTGCGCCGGCCATGGATGAAATCGTCCGCGCGCGGTGCTTGCCGGGCGCGGAACAAAGACCTGTGAGCCTGATTGACGGGACCCTTGCGAGTCCCGGACGGGTGCATCGTGCGCGGTGGGCGGCAGGACGCGGCCCTGGGCGTGCGATGCGCGGTTTCGTGCTGTCGGCCCGTATGCCCGGACCGAAGATAACGTCACCGGCAGTGGCCGGTGAGTGGGCAGCCAGGAGGTGGAGCAGGGCTCCGGAAGGCGGCTGCCGGATGGCAAGCGCGCATTATACGCTTGTTGCGCTGCAACGTAAAATCGTGCCGGTCGCGTGGGCCGAAGATCAGGCGGTCGGAATGGTTTACTCGGCCGCCAAGCCTGCGTTCCGCCTCCCCAGCCCGCGCCGCCACAGCGGCAGCATGGCCAGCGCGATGAGGATCTCCAGCGCGCCGACGATGAGGAACACCGGCAGATAGGGGTCGATGCCGGCGGCACGGAAGCTGCCGACCAGAGTGCCGCCGAGCAGCGGCCCGAGCGCGAAGCCCAGCGAACCGGCGACGTTGAAGCCGGCCAGCGTGCTGGCGCGCTGCGCCGAACCGGCCAGTTCCGCGGTGAGTACCAGCGACGGCGCGTACATCAGCGCGGCGACCACGCCGCCGGCGGCCATCAGTGCGGCGACCGCGCCGGCCGGGGCGAATCCGAGTGCGATCAGGAACACGCCATAGAGCACGCTGCCGGCGATCATCATGCCCAGGCGGTCCCAGTGGTGGCACAGCCGTCCGGCCGGGTAGGTGAGCAGCGAGAAGGGAATCAGGAAGGCGGCCATCACCAGGCCGATCTGGCGTGCATCGAAGCCGAGCACCGCGCCCAGGTAGAGCGAGAAGGTGGATACGATGAAGCCCACCGTGAGGCGGTCGACGAAGGCGAAGACATAGGGCACCGCCAGCATGCGGTTGGCGGCCAACTCGCGCAGCAGGCGGGCCGGCGAGGGGCGTTCGGTTTCGCGCGGCGCATCGCGCAGCGCAAAGGGTACGGCCACCGCCAGCGCCAGCATCAGCCAGCCGCCCAGCCACGGCACCTGGGTGGCCGAGGCGGCGCCGATCCAGCCGCCCAGCGGTGCGCCGCTGGCCACGCCCAGGCTGACCGCAGCGCCCACCGCGCCCATGGCCGCGCCCATGCCGCGGCTGCGGCCGTGGTCGGCGCCCAGGGTCATCAGCAGGGACAGCGCGGTCATGTGCGCGCAGCCCTCCACGAAGCGCAGCGCCAGCACCGCGGGATAGGACCAGTCGCCGGCGATCAGCAGCAGGGCCAGGCCATTCACCACCAGCGCGGCGGCGATCAGCGGCACCCTGCGCCCCAGGCTGTCCGAAGCCAGGCCGGCCAGCGGCGCGGCGATCAGCGCGCCGATCATGTTGACCGACATGAACAGGTGACGGGCGAGGTCGCCGGTTTCCGGATGCCGTCCTTCGGTCAGGCCGTGAAGTACCGGTACCATACCGGTGACCGGCAGCATGAGCAGATAGATGACACAGACCAGACGCAGGACGGGCATGGACGGAGTACCGGTTGCTGGGGCGGAATCGACCTGTCGTGGAGCTTGCCCGAAGCGGCGGCGGGCAACAACCGTCCGGATCAAGGCGGCGGCCGTTTCCGGGAGCGGCGCGTGAGCGAGCTGCCCGCCGAGGTGCGCGAGGCCGAGGCGGTGACGCCGGCACCGCGGCGCCCCGCGCGTTGGCGGCGCTGGGCGGTGGATCTGCTGCTGATCGTCGCGGTGGTGCTCGGTGTGGGCATGTGGCAGACCCGCCATGTGCCGGCGGGGCCCGCGCCCGAATTCGTGGGCGTGCTGAGCAGCGGCGAAGCGGTCACGCTGGCCGACTGGCGGGCCGCGCATCCGCAGCGCGCGGTGCTGGTCTACTTCTGGGCCGACTGGTGCCCGGTGTGCCGCACGACCCAGGGGACGGTCGAGTCCTTGCGTGGCGACTGGCCGGTGCTGACCGTGGCCATGCAATCGGGCGGCGCGGCGCAGGTGAGCGCCGCCCTGCGCGGGCGCAGCCTGAACTGGCCCGCGGTGGTCGATGGCGACGGGCGCATCGCCGCGCAATACGGCCTGCACGGTGTACCGGCCTTCGTGGTGATCGACCGCGACGGCGACATCCGTTTCGCCGAGATGGGCTACACCACCGCGGCCGGTCTGCGCCTGCGCATGTGGTGGGCGCAGACCTTTCCGGGCCGCTGATCGGCGCCGGGTGGGGTAGAATGCCCGCGCATCGCCCCCTTCCAGCATTCCGCCCCGCACGATGAACACCGAATCGACCCCCGCGCCGCAGGCCGCCGAGCCCCAGCAGACCGCCATCGAACCGCGCGAACTGCTGAAGAAGCTGCAGGCGGTATCGCCGACCTTCAAGGACTGCCGGCCGCTGGCGATCCGCATCGACGCGGCGATCCACGAACGTTTCCCGGAGTTCAGCCGCAAGGCGCTGCGCAGCGCGCTGCGCCTGCACACCGCGTCCACCCGCTACCTGAAGGCGGTGGAGAAGGGCGACACCCGGTTCGACCTGGACGGCAAGCCTGCCGGCGAGGTGACCGAGGAGCAGCGCACCCACGCGGCCACGCTGCTCAAGGAGCGCTTCGCCAAGGCGGCGAAGGAGCAGCGCGCGAAGCGCGAGGCGGACGAGGCCGAGCGCCGCCGCCAGGAGAAGCTGGCCCAGCTGGTCGGCAAGTTCTCGCGCTGAAGCGCGGGCGCGTCGCGGCCGTGCGGCAGATGAGGCTCTCCCGCCTGTTTCAGCCGCGCAACCCCCTGTTCTGGCTGATGATTGCCTTCAACCTGCTGTCTTCGGTGCTGGCCTGGGTGTTGCGCACCTGGCCGCTGACCACCGCAGCCAGCCTGGTGGTCGGCCTCTTCGCGCTGGCCAACGCCCTGGCGGGCATCGTCCTCGCCTTGCGCCTGATGCGCATGCCCGACGGAGAGTCCTAGTAGCGTAGTGCAGGCGACACGGGCATCGGCCGGCAGCGGCTGCCCGCTTCAGGACGACCCGTAGGAGCGGCCTTGGCCGCGATGCTGCGTCCTTACCCCATCGCCCGTATCGCGGCCCAAGCCGCGCCTATGCCGGATGCCGCGGGCGTTCGGCGCCGGGCTGGTTTCCACCCTGCCAGATTTCCAGCCAGTGCTCCGCCGGCTGCGGGCGGCCGAAGAGATAACCCTGCAGCTTGTCGCAGCCGTGCGCGGCGAGGAAATCGCGTTGGGCGGCGGTTTCCACCCCTTCGGCGACCACTTCCAGCCCCAGGCTGTGGGCGAGCGTGAGGGTGGCCGCGCTGATCGCCGCGTCGTTGGGGTCGGTCTCGATGTCGCGCACGAACTCGCGGTCGAGCTTGAGTATCTGGATGGGCAGGCGCTTGAGGTAGGCCAGCGAGGAGTAGCCGGTGCCGAAATCGTCGATCGCCAGGGTCACGCCGAGCCTGCGCAGGGCCTGGAGCTTCTCGATGGCTGCGGCCGGGTCGTCCATGGCCACCGATTCGGTGATCTCCAGTTCCAGCTCGCCGTCCGCCAGGCCGTGGCGGCGCATCACCGCCTCGACGCGTTCGACCAGCGCCGGGCTGCGCAGCTGGTGGGCGGAGAGGTTCACCGCCACCCGGCGCGGGCCGATGCCGGCAGCCTTCCACTGCGCGAAGCTGCGGCAGGCTTCGTCCAGCACCCAGGCGCCTATGGTCTCGATCAGGCCGGTTTCCTCGGCGATCGGGATGAAGCGCGCCGGCGATATCTGCCCGCGCTGCGGGTGGTGCCAGCGCAGCAGGGCTTCGACTGCGCAGGGGCGGGCGTCCGGCGGCGCGCCGGTGGCGACCTGGGGCTGGTAGTGGAGTTCGAACTGCTCCTGCTCGGTGGCCAGGCGGAGTTCGCGCTCCAGCGACATGCGTTCGCCGGCCGCGGCGTTGAGCGCCGCGGTGAAGTACTGCATGTTGTTCCGCCCCTGCTCCTTGGCGTGGTACATGGCGGTGTCGGCGTTCTTCATCAGCGTGGAGGCGTCCCGCCCGTCGCCCGGATACACGCTGATGCCGATGCTCGGGCTGGTGTGCAGGCGGTCGCCTTCGATGTCGTAGGGCTGGCTGAGGGCGTGCAGGATCTTGGCGCCCGCCGATGAGGCGTCCTCCGGGTTGTCCAGGCCGGTGAGCACCACCACGAACTCGTCGCCGCCCAGGCGGGCGACGATGTCGCTCTCGCGCACGCAGTGCTGCAGGCGCTGAGCCACCTCGACCAGCAGCAGGTCGCCGATGTGGTGGCCGAGCGTGTCGTTGATGACCTTGAAGCGGTCGAGGTCGATGAACATCACCGCCAGCTCGTTGCCCTCGCGCCGTGCGGAAGACAGCGCCTGGGAGAGGCGGATCTCCAGGTTGTAGCGGTTGAACAGGCCGGTGAGGCTGTCGTGGTGGGCCAGGTGCTCGATGCGCGCCTCGGCGGCCTTGCGCTCGCTGATGTCGGTGAAGCTGGCGATGTAGTGGGTGATGGCGCCGCCGGCGTCGCGGATGGCGGAGATCGCCGCCCACTTGGGGTAGACGCTGCCGTTGCGGTTGCGGTCCCACAGCTCGCCCTGCCAGTAGCCGCCGTCGTTCAGCGCCGACCACATGCTCTGATAGGTCTCGCGCGGGGTGCGGCCCGAGGACAGCATGTTGGGGTTGGCGCCGCCGATCTCCTCCAGACTGTAGCCGGTCTGGCGGGTGAAGGCGGGGTTGACGGCGATGATGCGGTTGTCGTGGTCGGTGACCATGATCGCCTCGCCACTGTGCTCGAAGATGTTGGCGTAGAGCTGCAGGGCTTCTTCGGCGCGGCGCAGTTCGGTGATGTCCTGCACCGTGCCGCGCGACACCAGGGGCGTGCCGTCTTCGGCGAACAGGCTCTCGCCGTGTTCGTGCACATGCTTGATGCGCCCGTCCGGGAAGCGCAGACGGTGGGAGATCTCGTAGGGCTGGCGGGTTTCCAGCGATTCGCGGTAGGCGCGGTCGACGCTCGCGCGGTCCTCGGGATGGATGGCCGCCAGGAAGGCCTCGTAGCTCGCCGGGAAACGGGTCGGGTCGAGCTCGAAGATGCGGAAGACCTCGTCCGACCACTCCAGCCTGCCGCTGCGCAGGTCCAGCGTCCAGTTGCCCAGGCGGGCGATGCGCTGCGCCTCGCGCAGGTCGGCCAGCGAACGGCCGAGGGCGTCCTCGGCCTGCTTGCGCGCGGTGATGTCCTTGAACACCGAGAGGATCTCGCCGCCCGGCAGGCGGATCACGTCGTTCTCCACCCACAGGTCCACCCGCTCGTCGCGGTAGGCGGTCAGGTTGACCGTCTCGCTGCCCCCGCCGCGGTGCACCCGGCGGAAGGCGGCGAAGATGCCGGCGGCTTCTAGCCCGGGAAAGGCCTCGCGGGACGACCGGCCGAGCACCTCGTCGCGCGACATGCCGGAGATGCGCTCACCCGCGGGGTTGAGGTCGAGCACCACGAACTCCTCGCCATCGCCCACCGGGCGGTAAAGCGCCACCCCGTCGGTCATGCTGCCGAACATCGCGCGGTAGCGCGCTTCCTGCGCGGCGATGATGCTCTCGCTGCGCAGGAAGCGCCGGCCCAGGCCGAGCGCGGCCAGCGCCGAGAGCAGTACGAAGGCGGCGAAGGCGAGCACGGTGTTGCGCTGGCGGCGCTGGAAGGGTTCGAGCGCCTCGGCTGCGTCGATCTTCACCACCATGCCCCAGTCCAGCGCGGGCAGGTACTGCCAGCTTGCCGCTACCTCGGTGCCGGCGTAGTCGCGCGCGATGCCGAAACCTTGCTCCCCGGCCAGGGCATGATGCATCGGGACCGCCACGTCGGTGGACGAGACGGTGACACTGAAGGGTTCTCCTGCCTGCTTGGCGAGCGGCATGCTGAAGCGCACCGCCTCGCCGTCGCGCAGCGCCAGCACGGTTTCCCCGGTGCTGCCCAGCCCGGTGCGGTCGGCGACGACCGGGGCGATGGTGGCCAGGTTGATCTGCAGGGCAAGCGCACCGATCAGCCGGTCGCCGTCGATCACCGGCGCGACCGCGAAGGCGGCGATCTCGCCGCGGGAGGGCTGGTAGGGGGCGAAGTGGGTAAGGTCCACATGCAGGAAGGTCATCGCCTGGCGGAAGCCGGCGGCCAGCGGGGTGTCGCGATAGGGGCCGTCGAGCAGGTTGGTGCCGAGGTCCGCCTCCTGCCGCAGCGAGAAGATGACATTGCCCTCCCGGTCGATCAGCAGCAGGTCGTGGTATTCGCTGCGCTCGCCCAGTGCGTCGAGCTGTGCGCGGTGTTCGCCGGCGATCCCGCGTACCGCGTCCAGTCCGCCGCGTTCATATGCTTCGGACAGCGCTTGCAGCGCTTTTCGCACCGGTTGCTGCAGCGAGCTGACCCGCGCATCGGCCAGACGTTCGTCGATGAAACCGTCGATCTGGCCGGCCTTCTTGTCGGCGATCAGCGAGACGTTCTGCAGCACCGAGGCGGTGAGCGCCTGCTCGAAGGTGTGCAGGTAGTACCAGGCCAGCCCGGCAAGCGGCAGCAGGGCGACGACCAGGAAGCCGAGCGCGAGACGGACGGCCAGGCTGAGCTGCTTCACTGGCGGGCGCTCCGTTCGTCTGCAGGATGGCTGGCGGCCATCCCCGCCACCAGCCTCAGCCAGTAGGCCCGGCTGTGATAGGGCGGGAACGGTGCCGGCCGGATGGCGGTTTCCGATATCTCGGTGGCGTCGAACTGGCCGTCCGGCCGCGCGTGGCCGACGAACACCCGCCGCCAGGCGTGTCGGGTCGTGCTGTCCACCGCGACGATGCCCGCCGGGCCGGAGAGGCTGGTGTGCGCCACGCTGCGGCTCACCTGGCCGGGATCGATCGTGCCGGCCCGGCGCGCGGCGGCGGCCCACAGCATGAGTCCGGTATGGCTGGAGACCACCGGGTCGCTGCTCACCCGGTCCGCACCGAAACGCTGGCGCAGGCGGGCCACGAAGCGGGCGTTGGCCTCGCCGGGAAGACTCTGGAAATAGCCCCACACCGCGTGATGTGCCGGGTGGTGGGCCGCCTCGCCGATCATGCGCAACTCGGGTTCGGCGACGCTGAACGACACCACCGGCAGCTCGCCCAGGCCGGCTCGTGCGAGCGCATTGAAGAAGTGACGGTTGCCGACGCCGTTGATGGTGTTGAGCACCACGTCGGGACGGGCCTCGCGGATATCCCCGACCAGAGCGTCGAAATCGGTGGCGGCGAGTGGCAGGTAGCGTTCGGCGACCACTTCCCCGTCGCCCGCGCGGGCCAGGTCGCGGATCAGGCGGTTGGCGGTGCGTGGGAAGACATAGTCGGAACCGGCCAGGTAGATCCGGCGGCCAAAGCGCTCCATGGCCCAGCGTGCCCCCGGGATGATCTGCTGGTTGGGCGCCGCCCCCAGGTAGACGATGTGTTCGGACTGCTCCATGCCCTCGTACTGCAGGGGGTAGAAGAGCAGCGAGCGGTGGCGCTCGACCACCGGCAGCACCGCCTTGCGGCAGACCGAAGTCCAGCAGCCGAACAGGGCTTGCACGCCCTCCTGGCGGATCAGGCGTTCGGCCTCCTGCGCGGCGTGCGTGGCATCGGAGCGGCTGTCGACCACGACCAGCTCGAGCGGCCGCCCGAGGACGCCGCCCGCGGCGTTGAGCTCCTCCGCCGCCAGCTGCAGGGCCTCGACCAGGCGGCTCTCGCTGTCGGCCATGACCCCGCTGAGCGCATGCACCACGCCCAGGCGCACCGGCTCGGGTGCGGGCTGGCGCAGGCCGAGCCAGATGACTGTGGCGGCCAGCGCGGCGAGCAGCGGCAGGAGTACTCGATAAGGCAGGGACGTCATGGCGGCCGGGGGGATGGAACCCCCGAACTATGCCAGTTCGCGCCGCTGCCGTGGTGCGGCAAACCGGGCGTTTGCGGGAATAATCCGCGTTCAGGTCATGGTTATCGATCTGCCGGCAGGTGCCGGCCGGATCAGGCGCTGGCCGGGCGGCTGCTCGGCTGCGGCGGGCGCGGGCTGCGGGTGTAGCGCGCCATCGCCAGGTCGTCGGCGCGGATCGCCGGATTGCGGCCGGTGACCAGGTCCGCCACCAGGCGCCCGGAGCCGCAGGCCATGGTCCAGCCCAGGGTGCCGTGGCCGGTGTTGAGATACAGGCAGGGGATGGGCGTGGCGCCGACGATCGGCGTGCTGTCCGGGGTCATCGGGCGCAGGCCGGTCCAGAATTCCGCCTTCGGCAGGTCGCCGCCGCCGGGGAAGAGGTCGTGCGCCACCATCTCCAGCGTGGCGCGGCGGCGCGGGTTGAGCGACAGGTCGAAGCCGGCCAGTTCCGCCATGCCGCCCACGCGGATGCGGTCGTCGAAGCGGGTCACCGCCACCTTGTAGGTTTCGTCCAGCACGGTGGACACCGGCGCCGCCTCGGCGTCGACCAGCGGCACGGTGAGCGAGTAGCCCTTGACCGGATACACCGGAATGTCCAGCCCGAGCTGCTGCAGGAAGGGGCGCGAGTAGCTGCCGAAGGCGAGCACGTAGCGGTCGGCGGTGAGGCGCTCGCCGCCCACGCGCAGCGCGGCGATGCGTCCGCCGTCGAGCTCGAAGCCGTCCACCGCCTGGCCGTAGCGGAACTGCACGCCCAGGCCTTCGGCCATTTCGGCCAGCCGGCGGGTGAACAGCGCGCAGTCGCCGGTCTCGTCGTTGGGCAGGCGCAGGCCGCCGGCGAGCCGGTCGCGCACCCGGGCGAGCGCCGGCTCGGCGCCGGCCAGGCCGTCGCGGTCGAGCAGTTCGAAAGGCACGCCGCATTCCTCCAGCACCGCGATGTCGCGCGCGGCGGCCTCCACCTGGGCCTGGGTGCGGAACAGCTGCAGCGTGCCGCGGGTGCGTTCTTCGTACTGGATGCCGGTCTCGGCGCGCAGCTCGCGCAGGCAGTCGCGGCTGTACTCGGACAGCCGCATCATGCGTTCCTTGTTCACCGCGTAGGCGGCCGGCGTGCAGTTGCGCAGCATGGCGGCCATCCAGCGCAGCTGGAACAGGCTGCCGTCGGCGCGCAGGGCGAGCGGGGCGTGGCGCTGGAACAGCCACTTGATCGCCTTCAGCGGAATGCCGGGCGCGGCCCACGGGGTGGAGTAGCCGGGCGACACCTGGCCGGCGTTGGCGTAGCTGGTTTCCAGCCCCGCGCCGGGCTGGCGGTCCAGCACGGTGACTTTTGCGCCCGCGCGGGCGAGGTAGTAGGCGGTGGTGGTACCGATGACGCCGCTGCCGAGAACGATGACGTGCATGTCTGCCTCCGTGGGGCTATGCTTGCCTTGAATGTGCGAAGTCTAGAAGGCAGTTCGCAGCGAAATTCACTTATATCGATCTATCTGATAGTGAATACTTCCATTGCGAGCCTCGTTCTCCCCGGATGGAAGTGAAATGCGCGAACTCGACCGGACCGACCGGAAAATCCTCGACATCCTGCAGAAAAATGCCCGCATCGCGATGACCGAACTGGCCGAGAAAGTGGGCCTGTCGGCCACGCCGTGCACCGAGCGGGTGCGCCGCCTGGAGCGCGAGGGCGTGATCACCGGCTACCACGCCCACGTCAATCCGCACGCGCTCGGCCGCGGCCTGCTGGTATTCGTGGAGATCAAGCTGTCGGCCAAGTCCGGCGAGGTCTTCGAGCGGGTGAAGAACGAGATGCGCTACGTGCCCGAGGTCATGGAATGCCACCTGGTGTCGGGGGATTTCGACTACCTGGTGAAGGCGCGCATCGCCGAGATGGGCGAATACCGCCGCCTGCTCGGCAACATCCTGCTCAAGCTGCCGGCCGCGGCCGAGTCGCGCAGCTACGTGGTCATGGAGGAGATCAAGGAGACGCTGTACCTGCCGGCCGAGGGCTGAAGGAGGGCGCTGTAGGAGCGACCTTGGTCGCGATGCGGCGCTCGTTTCCCCGCAGGCCGCATCGCGGGCAAGCCCGCTCCTACCCGTACACGGCCCACATCACCGGCAGGCGATTGCGCACTTCTTGTAGGAGCGGCCTTGGCCGCAATCGCGGGCTTGGCCTACAGCACCAGCAGGCGGTCGCGCAGTTCGCGGGCGCGGGTGAAGGCCGCGCGGGCCTCGTCGCAACGCAGGCGCACCGGCTGCACCACGTGGCGGCGGCGGTCGCGGCCGATGGCCTCCATGAAGCGGATGCCGACTGCGTCGCTGCCGGCGGCCATGCCGTCGGTGGCCATTGCGCCGCGGCGGTCGACCAGCAGGTCCACCGGGTCGAGGTGCAGGGCCTGCTCGGGCTGCATCAGGAAGTCGGCCAGCGCGCGCAGCAGTTGGGCGGGCAACAGGGCGTCGGCCTTGCGGCGCAGGCAGTCGTCGAGTTCGGCGATGCGCCGGGTCAGGCACTCCGCATCGGGGCGGCCGCGGCGTCCGTACATGCGCGCCTTCTCCATCTCGCGCTCGAGCGTGAGTTGCTTGCGCTCTTCGCGCGCCGCGGCGACGTGGTCGGCAAAGGTCTGCAGCAGGCTGTCGAAGGCCGCTGCGCGTTGCACCGCCTGAGCGGTGGATGCATCCACCGCTGGCAAAACCATGGTGTGTTCGGAAAAGTACAGCAGGCACTGCGGCACGTCGGTGGCGATCATACTGCCCTGGCTGGCGACCCCCAGCACCTGCTTGCCATGCCGGCGCGCGGCCAGCAGCGCGTGGAAGTGTTCGTGTTGCCAGGCGGCCGGTTCGTCGACGAACTCGCGCAGCGCGGCACTGCGTCCGATGGTCGCGGCGATGTCGTCGGCCGAGGCGAACAGGGCGTGCACCAGCGGATCGGCGGAGAAAGCCTGCCGGTCTACATCAATCGCCTGGGGGAGCGTCTCGACCAGACCGCTGCAGTAGGCCTGCGCATGGGCCACCGGCCCCGCCAGGCGGCGTTCGAAGTCGTTCTCCGCGGTAAGCCCGCCACCCACCAGTTCGCCCACCCGCGCCAGCCCGGCGCGCACGGTGGCGTCCGGCTCCGGGGCGGGCGCCAGCCAGGAGGTGAGTGTTGCAAGCAGGTTCATCGCGCGGTACTTGGTGCGGGGCAGCAAAGCCCCGACTTTAGTCCCTGTGCGGCGCAATGCAAGTACCGCTCACTACAATCGAGAGCATGAAGGTCTTCGACATCCTGGCCGAGCAGCGCATCCTCGATGCGCAGCGCCGCGGCGAGTTCGATGGGCTGCCCGGAGCGGGGCGGCCGCTCGATCTCGCCGACGATCTCCTGGTACCGCCCGAACTGCGGATGATGAACCACATCCTCAGGAACGCCGGCGCGGCGCCGGCGGAGATCGGTATGCGCCGCGAGATCGCCGCATTGCGCGCGGAGATCGCCGCAACGCCCTCCGGGACGGTGCGCGACGAACTGCGCCGGCGTCTTGCCTGGCTGATCGTGCAGCTGGGCGAGCGCAGTCGCGACGCCTGAGAATGTGTGAATAAATCTACTGCGCGGGCCGCTGGCGGCGTTGCGCGGTGCTCGCTCCCTCGCCTATCCATCTGATATGTCTCGGTCGCTGTGCGCCGCGCGCCTTGCCACCGACCCGCTCGCTACGATTTCTTCACACATTCTGAGTCGTTCAGCCGCCGCGCAGCTGCAGGATGCTGCTCTTGCGCGTCTCGTCGGCGGGGAAGACCCGGCCGCTCAGCAAGGTCTCGAAGATGTGCTCGAAGACCACGCCGGGCCGGCCCTTCTTCGTGCCGGAGCGGAAGTAGCTGTGCCCCTTGGGCGGATCGTAGGCGGTGTTCACCTCGTCGCAGTCGATCGCGTAGACGTTCTTCGGCGTGAGGTCCATGTCCTCCGGGCCGGTGTGGCCCAGTCGTCGCGAGGCCACCGCGTTGCGCACGTTGGCCACCTTGCTCGCGCGCAGCGCCAGGTCGTCCGAGGCGTAATAGACCACCACGTTGCGCGAGGTGTGGCTGATCAACTCGCCCGCGTGGCCGCGGTGCAGGGCTTCGTTGACGATGTCGGCGGCGACCAGGAAGGTGTTGCGGAACAGCAGGGGCAGGCCCTGCGGCAGGTCGTAGCGGTGCCAGTTGGCCAGCGTCTGGCGCAGCACGCGGTTGCCCATCGAGTGCGCCAGCACGTTGATGCGCTTCAGGCAGGGGTCGTCTTCCGGGTTGTACTCGGGCGAGGCGCGCCACTCCATGAACTTCTGGAACATGCGCGCCAGCGCGAAGGCGCTCTGGTCGGCCGCCTTCTGGTCGTCCCAGTAGTCCTTGACCACGCCCAGGTCGTTGTCGCACGGCCAGATCACCGGCACCACCAGCACTTCGCCCTGCTTTTTCCGGTCGCACAGCCCCTGGAATTCCCCGGCCGCGGCGAACACGTCCTCGGGCAGGTTGGAGAAACCATGGATGTAGAGCAGCACCTGGCGGTGCTTCGCGGCCTTGAGCCCGGAGAGCAGGGCCTTGCTGCCGATCTCCTCGTAGCGCCCCTTCTTCTTGCGCCGGCAACAGAAGAAGGCGCGGTTCGAGGCGTTGTTGCCGAGGTCGAACTCGAAGTCGCGGTTCAGCTCCGGCTCGGTGTTGCGGGTGGGCATGCGGCAGGTGATGAACAGCATGGCGCGTCCTCCGGTTATGCACTGATACTAGATTCCGCCTGCGCCGATGCAAGCCAGCTGCGCGGTTACAATGCCGGCATTCCCGCCGTGTTCGCCCGCCCCCGCCGAGGGGCCGTCAAATTGAGCCGATCCGACCCGTCCTCCGTTCCGTTGTCCCCGCTCGAGGCGCGCTGGCTCGCCGAGCTGGTGCGCCGCCGCGAGGAGCGCGACGGTCCGTTGGAGGACGCGCAGGTCAACGCCGCCGCGCTGGCCGCGGACGGTGACCTGGAAAACCGCATCCTGCGCCGTGCGGAGGCGCTCGGCGCGCGCGAGGGCTGGCGCGACGCGCTGCTGCGCTGGCGGGGCCGCGCGCGGCTGATGCTGCTTGCGGCCGCGGTGCTGGCGCTGCTGGCCGGCTTCGGGGCGGCGGCCGGGGTGCTGGGCGACGGCAGCCGGCCGGTGAACGTGGTGTGGGCGGTGGGCGGGCTGCTCGGCGTGCATCTGGCCAGCCTTGTGCTGTGGCTGTTGTGGACGGCGCTCGCCGGGCGCGGACAGGGGTTGTCCGCTGGCGGCCTGTTCGGCCGCCTGTGGCTGCGGCTGGTGGCGCTGGCCGACCGCAGCGCCGCGGCGGCCGACCTGCCGGGCGCGCTCGGCGGCTTGCTCGGGCGTGGGCGTGCCGCGGCCTGGGGGCTCGGGGCGGTGAGCCACGGCCTGTGGGCCTTGCTGCTCGGCGGCGCGGCGCTCGGCGTGCTGGTGCTGCTCGCCACCCGGCGCTACGGCTTCGTGTGGGAAACCACCATCCTGCCGGCGGATGCCTTCGTCGCCTTCGCCGCCTGGCTGGGCGCGCTGCCCGGCGTGCTCGGCTTCCCGGTGCCGGATGCGGCCACGGTGGCGGCCAGCGGCGAGCAGGCAATGCAGGCCGAAGCCGGGCGGCGCGCCTGGGCGGGCTGGCTGCTCGGCAGCTTGCTGGTCTATGGCGTGTTGCCGCGCGTGGTGCTTGCCGCGGGGTGTGCGCTGCTGTGGCGGCGGGCCACCGCGGCGCTTGAGCTGGATCTTTCCCGTCCGGGCTACGCGCGGCTGCGCTTCCGCCTGCAGCCGGCGAGCGAGCGCCTGGGGGTGAGTGACCCGGCCCCGGCAGGGCTGCCTGCGCCGCAGCGCCACACGGCGCACGCGGTGGTCGATGGCGAAGCGGTGCTGCTCGGCCTGGAACTGGACGCGGCCGAGCCCTGGCCGCCGGCCTGCGACGAAGCCGGCTGGCCGGCCGGGCTTCACGACGGCGGCCGACTCGACAGCCGCGAGCAGCGCCACGCCGCGCTGGCGGCGCTCGCCGGGCGCCCGCCGCAGCGCCTGCTGGTGGTGGTCGATGCGCGCCAGACGCCGGACCGCGGCAGTCTCGGCTTCATTGCCGAGCTGGCCGACCACGCGGGCGAAGCCCGGGTGTGGGCCCCGGGTGGCGGGGCGCGCGCGGCGCAGTGGGCCGCGGGGCTTGAGCGCATCGGCCTGTCCGCCGATCTCTTGAGCGCGGCGCCGGCGAGCGTGCGCGCCTGGCTGGCGGGCGACAGCGGAGCGAGCACATGAACGCCATCCTGCGCGTGGCCGTGGTCGGCCACACCAACACCGGCAAGACCTCGCTGCTGCGCACCCTGGCGCGCGACACCGGCTTCGGCGAGGTGTCGGACGCGCCCGGCACCACCCGCCATGTGGAAGGCCTGCGCCTGTTCGCAGACGGGGTGCCGGTGGTGGAGCTGTTCGACACCCCGGGCATGGAGGACGCCATCGCCCTGCTGGAATTCATCGAGGCGCTGGCCGCGCCCGGCGAGCGCCTCGATGGCCCCGAGCGGGTGGCGCGCTTCCTCGCCACTCCTGAAGCCGGCGCGCGCTTCGAGCAGGAGGCCAAGGTGTTGCGCCAGCTGCTCGCCAGCGACGCCGGGCTGTACGTGGTGGATGCGCGCGACGCGGTGCTGGCCAAGCATCGCGACGAGCTGGCCATCCTCGCCGGCTGTGCGCGCCCGCTGCTGCCGGTGCTGAACTTCGTCGCCGCAGCCGGGGCGCGCACCGAGGAATGGCGCGCTGCGCTCGCCCGCCTGGGCCTGCATGCGGTGGTCAGCTTCGACACCGTGGCGCCGGCGCTGGACGGCGAACGCCTGCTGTTCGACACCCTGGCGACCCTGCTGCACGGCCATCGTCCGGCGCTCGCCGCGCTGGTCGAGGCGCGCGCCCGGGAAGCGGACGAACGCCGTGCCGCGGCGCGCCGGCTGGTGGCGGAACTGCTGGTCGAACTGGCGGCGCGCCGTGACATCGTCGCCGAGGAATCGGAAGCTGCCCTGGGCGCCGCGGTCGAGCGCCTGCGCGCCGCGGTGCGCGCCCGCGAGCAGGCCTGCGTGGACGCCTTGCTGCGTCTCTACCGCTTCCGCCCGGACGACGCGCGCGCGGCCGAACTGCCGCTGGCCGACGGGCGCTGGGACGACGACCTGTTCAACCCGGAGACGTTGCGCCGCATGGGCGTGCAGCTGTCCACCGGGGTGGCGGCCGGCGCGGCGGCCGGGGTGGGCATCGACCTGATGACCGGCGGCCTCACCCTGGGCGCGGCGGCCGCCCTCGGCGCGCTGGCCGGCGGCCTGTGGCAGGCGGTGGGCCACTACGGCGAGCGCATCGCCGCCAAGCTGCGCGGGCACCGCGAGCTCAGCGTTGACGACGCCGTGCTGCGCGTGGTGGCGCTGCGCCAGACCCAGCTGCTCGACGCGCTGGAGGGCCGCGGCCACGCCGCGCTGGCGCCGATCGAAGTGGGCGGCACGCCGGCCGGCAGCGGGGACGAGGTGGTCGAACGCTGGCGCGACGGTCCGCTGCCGCATGCCCTGCAGCGCGCCCGGGCGCACCCGGAGTGGGCCAGCGCAGGCGACGACGCGCGCGAGGCGGCGGTCGAGGACCTGCTCGCCGGGATGCTCTGAAGGGGGCGGCTGCGGCGCGCGTGAGAATCGCGGCCGGAACCGACCCGTAGGAGCGGCCTTGGCCGCGATACGGCGGGTGGAAGAACGAAGGCCGCAATCGCGGGCAAGCCCGCTCCTACACGCGGGAATGGCTCACGGCGCGGCCTCGGCCGCGATCAGGCCAGCGGCTCCAGCACCACGTCGAAGCGCCCCTCCATCGTGCCGTCCGTGCCGCGCGCGAAGGCTACCCAGCGGCAGTCCTCGGTATTGCGGTCGACGAAGTCGCGCGATTCGCGCGCCGTGTGCCGCTCCTCGCGCCAGTAGGACTGGGTGACCAGCGTGCGGTGGCCCGGCGCGCTGATCCGCCAGTGCAGGTGGCGACGCCGGTTGCCGTAGTGGCCGGGGACGATGCTGTCGAAGCGGTACTCGCCCTGAGCGTCGCTGACAGCGGTGCCGCGCAGGTTGATCGCGTCGTCGGGGAAGTCGGCCATGCCGCCCTGGTCGGCCGGGTGGTAGTGGCCTTCGGCGTCGCAATGCCAGAGTTCGACGATGGCGGTGGCCAGCGGCTGGGTGCCGTCGCCGCCGAACACCGTGCCGCGCACCCGCATCGGTGTGCCGGGTGCGCCCAGGCGGTTGATGTCGGCGAGCAGCGGCGTGCCGCTCACGTAGAACGGGCCGGCGGTGGTCGGCGCGGTCGGTCCGCACAGCGAGCTGCCCTGCGCGTAGGCGCGCGAGATGCCGGCGGCCAGCGCGCTCAGTGCCAGGGTGCCGAGCACCCGGCGGCGCGCGGCGCTGTAGGGGACGGGGCGGGGCAGGGCGGTGGCGGGCAGGCGGAGCATGGGGCACCTCGTGAGGCGATGGCCGGTGAGCGGATGGGTTGTCCGTTTCGACCGCCGCTGCCCGCAGCCGTTCGGTCGCCATCGCCCGGCAGTCGGGCGGCGCCCTTTCAGGCCGCTACAGTGGCCGGCGCCTGCAGGTGGGCGAGCAGGGCGTCCACCACGGTGCTGTCGTAGCGCGTGCCGCGCCCGGCGAGCAGTTCGTCCACGCCTTCGGCATGCGAGCGTGCCGCGCGGTAGGGGCGGTGCGAGGTGATGGCGTCGAACACGTCGGCCACGCAGATGATGCGCGCCTCCAGGCAGATCGCCTCGCCCGCCAGCCCCTGCGGGTAGCCGGAGCCGTCCAGCCGCTCGTGGTGCTGGTGCACCATGTCGGCGATCGGCCAGGGAAAGTCGATGCCCTCCAGGATCTCGCAGCCGGTCTGCGGGTGGGCGCGGATGATTTCGTGCTCCGGCCGGCTCAGGCGTCCGGGGCGGGCGAGTATGTCCAGCGGTACCGAGATCTTGCCGATGTCGTGGATGCTGGCGCCCAGCAGCAGGCCCTGCCGGCGCTCGTCCGGCAGTTCCAGGCGGCGGGCGATCGCGTCGCACAGGCGGGCGACCTGCTGCTGGTGGCCGGCGGTGTAGGGGTCGCGCTTCTCGATGAAGCGGGCGATCGCGTTCACCGTGCCGCTGAAGGAGGCGGCCAGCTGGGCACTGTGCTCCAGCGCGCGGTCCTGGGCGCGCTTGAGCGCGGTCAGGTCCTCGTGCGCCACCACGGCGCCGAGTCCGCCGGCGTGCGGCAGCGGGGTGATGGTGAGCAGGAACCAGTGCGCCTCGCCCGGGCCGTCGCAGGGGTACTCCATGCGAAAGCAGTCCGCATCGCCGCTCAGCACCTGCCGCAGTCCGGCCGCGACCCGCCGGGCGATGGCGGCGTCCTCGGCCTCCTTGGCGGTGTGCGGGGAGCACCGGCGCATGCCGTCGAGCAGGGCCAGGTAGTTCTGGCCGATGCCGTGTTCGGGCAGGCAACCGCCGTTGGCATCGGCGAACTGGCGCCAGGCGCGGTTCACCGCGACGATGGTCGCCGAGCGGTCGACCAGCGCCACGTGGGCGGTCAGGGCGTCGATCAGGGCCTGGCTGTTTGTGGCGTTCGCATCGGGGTCGGGAATGGCAGGCGCTGAAGCCGCGGTGGCGTCCATGTTCTTGTCGCCGGTATGGGGGGCGGCTTCATTCTACGACCTATGGCATATGCCGGCTTCTGATCTGGCTCAATTCGGCGGTCGTCGCGCCGCGCCGGTGCAAGAGGCCGCGTCAGGCGAGCAGCCAGCCGCCGGCGGCGCTGGCCAGCACCACCAGCCAGGGCGGCAGCTTCCACACGGTGAGGGCGAGCAGGGCGGCGAGCGCGAGGACGAAGTCCTGCGGGCGGAGGATGGCGCTGGTCCACACCGGGTCGTAGAGCGCCGCGAGCAGCAGGCCGACCACCGCGGCGTTGACCCCGCCCAGTGCGGCGCGGGCGCGCGGTGCGCGGCGCAGCCGCTCCCAGAACGGCAGCGCGCCGAAGACCAGCAGAAAGGCGGGCAGGAAGACCGCCGCCAGGCACAGCGCCGCTCCGCTCCAGCCCGCGGGGCCGACGGAGGCGGATGCGCCGAGGAAGGCGGCAAAGGTGAACAGGGGGCCGGGCACCGCCTGGGCGGCGCCATAGCCGGCGAGGAAGGTGTCGCCATCGACCCAGCCGCTGGGCACCACCTCGGCCTGCAGCAGCGGCAGCACCACGTGGCCGCCGCCGAATACCAGGGAGCCGGCGCGGTAGAAGGCATCGACCTGGGCGAGCGCCGGGGCGTCGCTGAAATCCACCGCCAGCGGCAGGCCGGCGAGCAGGACGAAGAACAGCGCCAGCCAGCCGAGCGCGGCACGCCGGCCGATGTGCAGGGCCAGCGGATCGTGCGCCGCGGGGGGCGGGGCGGAGAACAACAGCAGCCCGGTCAGGGCGGCGGCGCCGATCACCGCGACCTGCATCCCGGCCTGGGGGACGAGCAGCACCGCGGCGGCGGCGGCGGCCATGATGCCGGCGCGCGGCCCATCCGCGCACAGGCTGCGCGCCATGCCCCACACCGCCTGCGCCACCACCGCGACCGCCACCACCTTGAGGCCGTGCAGCGCGCCGGGCGCGAGGGCGTCGCCATGGCTGGCGATGCCCCGCGCGAACAGCACCAGCAGCACGGCCGACGGCAGGGTGAAGCCCGCCCAGGCGGCCAGCGCCCCGGCATGGCCGGCGCGCCCGAGGCCGAGCGCCAGTCCCACCTGGCTGCTCGCCGGGCCGGGGAGGAACTGGCACAGGGCGACCAGGTCGGCATAGGCCTGTTCGCCGAGCCAGCGCCGGCGGGTGACGAACTCCTCGCGGAAGTAGCCCAGGTGGGCGACCGGGCCGCCGAAGGAGGTGAGCCCGAGGCGCAGGAAGATCAGGAAGACCTGCCAGGCAGTGTCGCGATGGCGGGGTGAAGGGGCGGGGGTGGGTGAGCTCATCGAAAGCGAAGCGGGCGGTGCCGTGCGAGGCCTGCATGATAGAGCGGCCCGATGACGGATTCGGGACAGGCAAACCGTCACCGGGCCGCCGGCTCAGCCTCCGGCGCTGATCACGCCGCGGCGCAGCTGGTCGCGCTCCATGGATTCGAACAGCGCCTTGAAGTTGCCTTCGCCGAAGCCGTCGTCGCCCTTCCGCTGGATGAACTCGAAGAACACCGGCCCCAGCAGGCATTCGGAGAAAATCTGCAGCAGCAGGCGCTTGCCGCCATCGGCGGTGGTGCCGTCGAGCAGGATGCCGCGCCGCTGCAGTTCGGCCGGGTTCTCGCCGTGGCCGGGCAGGCGCTCTTCGAGCATCTCGTAGTAGGTCGCCGGCGGCGCGCTCATCAGCGGTACGCCGGCCGCGCGCAGGCGGTCGACCGTATCCACCAGGTCGTCGG